>CAMCWW010000208.1:0-3064 GCA_945882935.1 Opitutus sp. GAS368 | reverse complement strand
CCGTCCCTCGCCGAGCTCTACCAGCCGCAGAGCACCGGTAATTTCTTCAACATCCCCGACCCGCTCCGCGCCGGTCGCCCCGGTTCCAACGTCAACGACTCCGCCACCGGCCTCCGCATCATCACCTCCGGCGGCAACCCCAACCTGAGCCCCGAAAAATCCGAGTCGCGCAATTACGGCATTCTCCTCCAGCCGAAATTCCTGAAAGGCCTTTCCCTCAGCGTGGACTACTTTGACGTCGAAGTCCGCGACCGCATCGGGCCTCCCGCCACTGCCGCAATCATCCTCGCCAACCCGACGCTCTTCCCCGGCTTTGTGGACCGCGCCGCCCCCACCGCGGGCGACACCGCCAACGGCCTCCCCGGTGAAGTCCTCCGCATCCGCACCGTCACCGGTAATTTCGGCACCGCGGAAACGAGCGGGCTCGATGTGAGCGCCGAGTACAAATTCCCCACCGCCCAATTCGGTCAGTTCACCGTGCGCGCCGCCGGCAGCCGCACCTATCACTCGAAGATCCGCTCCCGCGCCGATCTGCCCACCGTCGAGACCATCAGCACCTTCGAAGTTCCCAATTTCCGCGGAAACGCCGGCATCGCCTGGCAACGCGGCAAACTGGGCGCCGGCGTCACGGCCGACTACATCTCCGGTTTCGCCGATCTCGCCCCCAGCTCCGTGCGTGTGAAACAGCAGACGATCACCGGCGTGCAACTCAGCTACGATTTGCCCTACGCGACGAAAGTCACCTTCGGCGCGAACAACATCTTCGACCGGAATCCGCCCCTCACCGCGTCCTCCACCGGCTACGGCGAAGCCACCAGCTCTTTCCTCCCGCGCTTCCTTTACTTGGACGTGACGAAGAAATTCTGAGCCGGAGCCAAGCCGTCAAAGGTTAGAAACGTGGCACGGGCATCTTGCCCGTGAGTCCGGCCCGGACCTCGGGCCGCCTCACGTTCCACAGAATGTCTGATATCCGGCACCGCCATTCGGTGCCGGTTCCCGGTAGACCGCCGCCGCCACGCCGAAATCGTAGGGCGCGGCCAATACCGCCAGTAGTCGCTCCATCACCGTCAGGTCGCCCTGCTCGGCTGCCGCGAGCGCGGCCTCGACCTGATGATTGCGCGGAATCACCGCCGGACAATTCGCCCGGCGCAGCCGCATCACGTCCTCTTCGCTCTGCGCCTGCCGCGTCAGCCGCGCCTGCCAGCTTGCCTTCCACTCCGCAAAACCGGCGTCGGCCACCTCCAGCGTTTCCAGCCCGGTGAACGTGTTCGTGAAATCGGCCTTCGTCGCCCGCATCCACTCCAACAGCGTCTCGACCAGGGCCAGATCCTCGGCCTCCTCGTTCGCCAAGCCCAGCTTGCGCCTCATCCCGGCCAGCCAGTGCCATTGGCATCGCTGCCCAAAGCGTGCGATCGCCTCGTTCGCCCGCTCGACTGCCACCGCTGCCACCGGATCGATCAACGGCAACAACGCCTCCGCCAAACGCGCCAGATTCCATTGCGCGATCCGGGCCTGGTTGCCGAACGCGTAACGCCCGTGCACGTCAATTGAGCTGAACACCGTTGCCGGGTCATACGTGTCGATAAACGCACAGGGACCGTAATCGATCGTCTCGGCCGACAACGCCATGTTGTCCGTGTTCATGACGCCATGCACGAAACCCACGTGCATCCACCGCGCGATCAGCGCCGCCTGCCGCTCCGCCACCGCCTCGAAGAGCGCGAGAGCGCGGTTCTTCGCCGCCGCGAGTTCCGGATAATGACGCTTTACCGTATAGTCCACCAACGCGGCCAATAGCGCCTCGTCCCGTCGCGCCGCCACCCACGCAAACGTGCCGACGCGGATATGACTCGCCGCGACCCGGGTGAGTACCGCGCCCGGTCGCGCCCCGTCTTGCCGCCACACCTCTTCTCCCGTGCCCGCCACCGCTAGACTTCGCGTGGTGGGAATGCCCAGCGCGTGCATGGCCTCACTGACGATGTATTCCCGCAACATGGCGCCCAGCGTCGCCCGCCCGTCGCCCCGACGTGAAAACGGAGTCGGCCCCGCGCCTTTTAGCTGCACATCGAAACGCTCGCCCCGCGGCGTGATGTGCTCGCCCAGCAAAATCGCTCGCCCATCGCCCAACGTCGCGAAGTGCCCGAACTGGTGCCCCGCATAGGCCTGGGCCAGCGGCGCCGCGCCCGGCGGCAGGGAATTTCCGGAAAAAATCTCCGCCCCCTCGGGTCCCGCCAACCGCTCGCTTTCCAAGCCCAGTTCCATCGCCAACGGGCGGTTGAAAACCAGCATCCGCGGAGCGCGCACTGACGTGGGCGCGACGGCGACATGCAACGCCCCGGGCAGCTGCGCGTAAGTGTGCTCCAGGCTCCAGCCCATCTGCGCAGCCCCGCTTTGACTTGGTCCCATCCCGGTCTTGGCCATGGCCCTACCTTGACCCAAAACCCCGGCGCGTCGAGTCCCCCACCGGATTCTGCACGGGCGGCTTCACTGCAACCGGCCGCTCCACGGAGACATGGGATGGCCGCCAGGAAGCGGAGGCGCTAACGACCGGCGCCATGATCACCCCTAAGCTCCGAACGTGAATAAATTTGGAGGGTTGGGCTGCGGCGGATTCGAGGATGAAGCGAAAGAGGCTCAGTCGGTGGGCCTGTAACGGCTGATTTTTTCTAATTGTAGGGTCTCACCTTACATGAGGCCGTTCCCTCCTCGGCGCCCGCCACCCTGAACGGCTCGACCCGAGGTCGAGCCCTACACCCTGCACGGCCTGACCCTGATTTTTTCTCATCGTAGGGCCTCACCTGGCGTGAGGCCGTTCCCTCCTCGGCGCCCGCCACCCTGAACGGCTCGACACGAGGTCGAGCCCTACACCCTGCACGGCCTGACCCTGATTTTTTCTCATCGTAGGGCCTCACCTTGCGTGAGGCCGTTTCGTCTTTGGCGCCCGACGCACGGAACGGCCCGACCCGAGGTCGAGCCCTACAAAGATGCGAAAGGATCGGTCAGGCCGAGCCGATTGGGTCTCGCCATGGGTATCACTTGGCGACCTCGACCGACGACACGCGGA
>CAMCWW010000207.1:0-3143 GCA_945882935.1 Opitutus sp. GAS368 | reverse complement strand
GGTGAGGTGGCAGTTGAAATTAGGAAGAGCCGGACATCCGGGGAAATCAAGGCCGCTGGAGAGGCGGAGTGAAGGGTTGTTGGTTTCGGAATACCGGTCGGACGAGCTCGCTTGAAAGGCGGAGGGCCGAGCAGTCGCGGTCGAGCCGGGGGGCGCGAGAGCGAGCGAACAAAATGAAACAGGTTCCGACTTCCGGATCGGCCGCCGCGTACCCTCGCGCAGCCCGGTGCTCAATCGATGGATTCATGATCGATTGGGGGTATGAGTTAAGTCGGTAATCGGGGTGGGAGGAATGTGGCTTCCCGTGGTCGGCCTTCACAAAGAGTTACCGACGTCTGGTGAAAAATTTACTTTGGAGGGTAGCGTCGGAACCTCCGGGCCCGACGATTCTGCGTCGCCGCCCGCCGGAGGCTGGGCCCATAGGTCCCGTCTCTACCTCGATCCAACGCGAGTCCAAATGTCACGTGACGTTAGCATCACCCAAGACAGAAGACGCCTAGCCGGATTCTCCCGGCGCCGCTATGCGGTCGTCGGCACGATGGCGCCGTGTTGGGCGAGTTCGCGCCGGATGTTTGCCACGGGCACCCGCAGCGGCGGCGAGCGACCGGAGGGCGACCGTGAGGCCCACTACCACGACGGCGACGGAGCGAAGAATCATCGGACGGGGACGCGGCTTGGAGGACGACGGCTCCTAGGACTTAGCCGCGCGGATCGCCTGCAGCTCGACAAGCAAACGCGCGGCCCGGTCCTGTTCGCGGGTGAGGACGTCGGTTCTTTCGAGCGGATCGAGTTCCAGATTGAACAGGTGCAGCGGCTTCACCTGGCCGTCGCAGATCAGTTTCCACGGACCGCGGCGGATCGCGAAATGGCCCGCGCCCGAATGCAACACCACCGCCGGGCGCGCGGCGGAATCCATCGCGGTGCCGCGCAGCGCCGGCAAAACGCTGAAGCTGTCCGGTGCCGCGCCCGCCGGGAGTTTGGCGCCGACGACTTCAGCCAGTGTGGCCATGAGATCGGTGAGCACGACGAGCGAGCCGTTGGTCTTGCCCGCCGGCGCGTGTCCTGGCCAACGCACGAGAAACGGCACGCGGTGCCCGCCCTCGAAGAGACCGCCTTTCGCACCGCGCAGATCGCCATTTGATTTGTGGCCGAAGTCGTCGCCCTCGTCGCTCTTCGGCACGGCGCCATTGTCGCTCGTCACGATCACGATCGTGTTGTCCGCGATCCCGAGTTCATCGAGTTTCGCGAGCACTCGGCCGACGGTCCAATCGAACTCCCAGACCATGTCCCCCCGCACGCCGGCCTGACTCTTGCCCCGGGCAAACTCGGGCGGCGTGCAGTTCCGGTGCGGCGCCTGCGAGGCGAAATAGAGAAAAAACGGCTGCTTCACCGCGGCACTCTCCGCGATGAACGCTTCCGCTTTCGCGGTGAGCGTCGGCCCGATGGCTTCGTCGCTCCAGCCTTCGGTCATCCAGCCTTCGTGCACTTCGGCGCCGGAAGTGCCGGGCCGCGTGGGCGCATCCTTGGCGCGCCAGACGGACGGCGTGCCGACGATGCGGTCGTCCTCGATCCAGAAATGCGGCTCGAGGTTGATGCCGCCGGGGAGCAGGAAGCTGCGGTCGAAGCCGAGGGCCGACGGCCCGCCTTGCACCGGACGGCTGAAGTCGACTTCGCGCGTGCCGCCCGCGCCTTTCATGTGATCGGTTTTGCCGCGCACGAAGCCGCCGCCGGGTTTCGCGAAGTTCAGACCGAGGTGCCATTTGCCGATCGCCCCGGTGCGGTAGCCGGCGCGGTGCAACACGCGCGCCACGGTCTCGCGCGAGGGCTCGATCAGCGGTTCTTCGTATTCGGTCCAAAGCACGATCTTTTGCAGCCGCGTGCGCCAGCAGTAGCGTCCGGTCAACGCACCGTAGCGCGTCGGCGTGCAGACGGCGGCCGGCGTGTGCGCATCGGTGAAACGCAGCCCTTCCGCCGCGAGCCGGTCCAGGTGCGGAGTCGGAATTTTCGACGCGGGATTGTAGCTGCGCGGATCGCCGTAGCCCAGGTCGTCGGCGAGAAAAACAACGATGTTGGGCCGCGACGACGGCGCCGCGGCGAACGCGCCGGCGGCGGCGAGCGCAAAGATCAGACTCAGGACGGAACGCGCGCGCGTCATGGCGTGACCTTGTCCGGGAGCCAGCCGAGCGAGATGGGGAAACGATCCGCGTCCGCGAGCGTTTCGGAAAAGCCCGGAATACCGTCCACGTCTTTGTTGAAGAAGCCGTGCGCGGCGCCAGGAAACGCGCGCGTGTCGCAGCGCACGCCGGCCTTCTTGTAGACGAGCGTCTCGGCAGCCGCGGCAGCCGGGGGGCGTTGAGCGCCCACGCCGGCAACCAGCACGAAAAGGAAGGCGAACGGGGCAAGGCAGCGGGCGAGGTGCATGCGGCTCAGAATCGACCGTTCACACCGACGTTGACAGTCACAAAATTGTAGATCGTGCGCTGCGTGCGTTCCTTGAAGACGCGGTAGAGCACCTGCGGCTCGTTGGTGAGATTGGCGATATCAAGGCTGAGGTTCACCGCGGGATTCACCTGGTAGCCGAGGCCGAGGTTCACGGATTTGTGCGAGAGGCGATATTGGCTGAGCGCGGGGCTCAAGACGTTGTAGGTCACCACGTGTTCGCCGGTGTAGTTGTAGAGCAGGCGCGTGCTGAATTTGCGGTAGCGCCACGAAAGCGAGGCGTTGCCGGAGGTCGGGATGAAGCCCGCCACGTTGCGCGACGTGAGGTAAGTCGTCCCGCCGTAGTCGCCGTGCGTGACGATGCGCGTGTAGTTGGCCGACGCCGCGAGGCCCTTGAGCAGACCGGGGAGAAACGTGAACTGCTGCTGGTAGGAAAGCTCCCAGCCCTGCGCGACCGCCGTGCCGGCGTTGAGCGACGAGATTTCGCTCCAGCCGACGTAGTCGCCGTTGTAGCCGTTGTCCGCACCGGCGCCGATAATTGAGCGTTCCTGGCCACGCAGAATGTAATCCTTGATCGACTTGTGGAACCAGCCGGCCGTCACGCTGCCCACGGGCTCGAAGTAATACTCGAGCGTCGCATCCCAGTTCGACGAAGTCTGCGGCCGCAGCCCGGCGTTGTTGACCGTGACGGTGCGGTTCGCCTC
>CAMCWW010000206.1:0-3148 GCA_945882935.1 Opitutus sp. GAS368 | reverse complement strand
TATTCAGGCGGAAAGAACGCCGCCGGCGTGCGCTGCTTCATCGACGGGCAGGAGCAACCGGTCCACGTCCTCTTCGACGGACTTCCGGGTGAGCCCAAGCAGGCGGAGTTTCTCCTCGGCGCCGACAACGCCCCGGCCGGCTCCCGCTGGCGCGGCGCGCTCGACGAAGCCCGCAGTTTCCCGCGCGCGCTGGACGCCGCGGCCGTCCGCGCCCGCTTTCAATCCGAGGCCCTGCCCTATGCCGCCGTCCGCGCCGCCGCCGGCATCACCGATGCCGTGACGCTCGGTTGGCTGCGCGACACCTTGCTCGCCGACGCCGAGCCGACCCGCGCCCTCTCTGCGCGCCGCACCGTGTTGCACGAAACCCACCTCGCCCTCCACCGCAGCCTGCCCACGGCCATGATCATGGACGAACTGCCCGAGCCCCGCCCCACCTTCGTGCTGAACCGCGGCAACTACAACGCACCCGGCGAAACCGTCACCGCCGGCGTGCCCGAGGCGTTGCTCTCCACCCCGTGGCCCGTCGGCGCGCCCCACAACCGCCTCGGCCTCGCCCGCTGGCTCACGCAGCCCGATCACCCGCTCACCGCCCGCGTGGTCGTGAACCGTTTCTGGGCGCAACTTTTCGGCACCGGCCTCGTGAAAACCCTCGAGGATTTCGGTTACCAAAGCGAATGGCCAAGCCATCCCGAGCTGCTCGACACGCTCGCTCGCGACTTCATCGACGGCGGCTGGAATACAAAAGCGCTCCTCAAAACCATCGTCCTCTCCGCCACCTACCGCCAATCCAGCGCGACCACTCCCGCGCTCACCGCGCGCGATCCGGAGAACCGGCTCCTCGCCCGCGGCCCCCGCGTCCGCCTCCCGGCCGAACTCATCCGCGACCAAGCCCTCGCCGTCTCCGGCCTGCTCACGCCTCAGATCGGCGGCCCGAGCGTCTATCCCTATCAACCGGAAAAACTCTACGAAGGCATCGTGGTCGACGCGCCCTACCCGAGCACCAAATGGGGCGTGAGCACCGGCGCCGATCTCCACCGCCGGAGCCTCTACACGTTTTGGAAACGCACCATCCCGCATCCGGCGATGACCACGTTCGACGCGCCCGACCGCGAGTTCTGTTCCGTCCGCCGCGCCCGCACCAACACCCCGCTACAAGCCCTCGCGCTGTGGAATGAGCCCGGTTACCTGGAGGCCGCCCGCCTGCTCGGCACCCGCATGGTGCGCGAGGGCGGCACCGACGATCCCGCCCGCGTCGCCTTTGCCTTCCGCCTCGCCACCGGCCGCCGCCCCAAGCCCACCGAGACCGCCGTGCTCACCAAGACCCTCGCGCAACTCCGCTCGGAATTCACGGCGAACGGCTCCGACGCCTACGCCTTCGTGAAGATCGGGGCCTCCCCCATCGACGCCACGCTCGCCCCGGCCGAACTCGCTGCCACCACCGCCGTCGCCAGCATGATTCTCAGCCTCGACGAAACGATCACGAAGAACTGACCCGCCATGTCGTGTAACCACTACGAGCAGTTCCACTCCCGCCGAGATTTTCTCGCCAAGACCGGACTCGGCCTCGGCACCGCCGCACTCGCCCAACTCCTCGGCCGCGACGCCTTCGCCGCGTCCGTCTCCCCCTCTCCCCCTCTCTCCGTCTCCCCCTCTTCTGCCGGCGCCCTCCCCGGCCTCCCGCATTTCGCACCGAAGGCGAAACGCGTCATCTGTCTCTTCCAATCCGGCGGCCCCTCTCACCTCGATCTCCTCGACGACAAACCCGTCCTCCGCCAGCGCTTCAACGAAGATCTCCCCGACTCCGTCCGCCGAGGCCAACGCATCACCGGCATGGTCGCCTCGCAGTCCCGCCTCGCCGTCCAGCCCAGCAAGTGGGACTTCAAGCCCGGCGGCAAAAGCGGCACCGTCATCAGCGACCTGCTCCCCCGCATCCGCGACATCGCCGACGAGATTTGCGTCATCCGCTCGATGCACACCGAGGCGATCAACCACGATCCGGCCATCACGTTTTTCCAGAGCGGCAGCCAACTCCCCGGCCGCCCCAGCATGGGCGCCTGGACCGATTACGGCCTCGGCCGTCTTAACGAGAATCTCCCGTCCTTCGTCGTTCTCCTCTCCGTCAATAAAGCCCGCTCCGGCCAAGGCCTACTCGCGCGTCTCTGGGGCAGCGGCTTCCTCCCGAGCCAGCACCAAGGCGTACAATTCCGCGCCGGCGGCGAACCCGTTCTCTACCTCAACGACCCCGCCGGCCTCACGCGCGAGCGCCGCCGCCTCATGCTCGATGGCATCGCCGACTTGAACCGCCAGCAACACGCCACCAGCGGCGACCCCGAGATCGAGACGCGCATCGGCCAGTTCGAAATGGCCTACCGCATGCAGCGCAGCGTGCCCGAACTCATGGACCTCGCCGGCGAATCCACCGCCACGCTCGAGAGCTACGGCGCCGACGTCAACGAGCCCGGCTCCTTCGCCCGCAACTGTCTCCTCGCCCGCCGCCTCGCCGAGCGCGGCGTGCGTTTCATTCAGCTTTACCACCGCGACTGGGATCACCACGGCGGCCTCCAAGACCACCTCCCGCGCCTCGCGACCGACGTCGATCAAGCCAGCGCCGCCCTCGTGAAAGACCTCAAGCAACGCGGCCTCCTCGACGAGACGCTCGTCATCTGGGGCGGCGAATTCGGCCGCACACCTTACGCGCAAGGCGACGCCAACCGCGACAAATACGGCCGCGACCACCACGGCAAAGCCTTCTCGATCTGGATGGCCGGCGGCGGTATCCAGGGCGGCATGACTCACGGCACCACCGACGACTTCGGTTTCAACGTGGTTGAGAATCCCGTCCACGTCCACGACCTCCAAGCGACGATTCTGCACTGCCTCGGCATCGACCACACCCGCCTCACCTTCAAATTCCAAGGTCGCCAATACCGTCTCACCGACGTCCACGGCGAAGTCGTCAAAGCCATCCTCACATGATCCACTGCACCATCATCCTCGCCCTCGCGCTCGCTCTCGCCACCGCTGTCACGGGCACCCCGAAAAATCCATTTTTCGCCATGGACAATATCGCCCGCGGCGGCCCCGACGTCGCGCCCGCCATGCTCAAGGAACTCGGCTACGACGGCTTCGGCGGCCGCGTGCCCGACGA
>CAMCWW010000205.1:0-3178 GCA_945882935.1 Opitutus sp. GAS368 | reverse complement strand
TCGACGAAACCCGCCGCACACCCACTCTCGCTGCCGCGCTGACCGCCCTCAACGCCGCCCTCGCTGCCGGCCGCGATACGGTTCTCTACACGAGCCGTCAGCTCATCACCTCAACCGACGCCGCGGCGAGCCTCGCCATCGGCCGGCGTATTTCCGACGCGCTCGTTTACCTCGTTCAACATCTCGCCGTCACCCCGCGCTACTTGATCGCCAAAGGCGGCATCACCTCCAGCGACACCGCGACCCTCGCCCTCGGAGTCCGCCGCGCCCTCGTCCTCGGCCAAGCCTTGCCCGGCGTCCCCGTCTGGAGACTCGGCCCCGAAGCGAAATTCCCCGGACTCGGCTATGTTGTCTTTCCGGGAAACGTCGGCTCCGACACCGCGCTCACCGACCTCGTCGCCCGCCTATCCCGCTCTTAAAAAATTCCCCGTATGAAAACAATCCGCCTCCTCGTCGCCACCGCCCTGTCCCTCATGGCTGTGTTTTCGCAGGCTGCCACCCTGTCCACGAAGGCCTTCTCCACCTCCAGACCTGATCTCGCCGTCACCGTTTCCACCGCCAACCTCCCGCTCGCCGACACCGGCTACTACCTCGATCAAGGCAAGTGGGCCGCGATCAATCCCAACGAGCGCAAAGAAGCCTCGGTCAAATTCACCGTTCCTGTCCGCAACGGGGCCTACCGCATCGAACTCCACACCGTCGGCGAGCTTGCCGGTGCGTCGAGCTACGAGGTCTATCTCGCCGACAAACTGCTCGGCCGCTTTACGCCACCGCTCTCCAACGAGCCATTCGCCGAAGGTGAGCGCTACAACACCGCGTGGTTCGACGTTGATGTGAGCGAGGGCACGTTCGTCGAAGTGCGTGCGCGCATCGGCTCGAAGGACGGCCAAGAGTGGGCGCGCGCCCGTTGGTCCAAAATCGTCTTCATTCCCCGCCAGGCGGCTACCGTCGGCCACGGCCTATCCCAGCTCGCCCTCGCCGCCAACCAGCGCGAACAACTTTTCCGCTCCATCCCCCGCCAGCCCCCCGGCAACGCCAGCGTGCAGATCGGCGGCGAACTCCGCCAATGGCACAAGGTCACCCTTGATCTCGCCGGCCCCTTTGCCGCCGAGACCGACACCGCGCCCAATCCATTCACCAGCTACCGCCTCGACGTCACGTTCACCCACGAGTCCGGCGCGCCGTCCTACGTCGTGCCCGGCTACTTCGCCGCCGACGGCCATGCCGCCGAGACCTCCGCCACCGCCGGCACCGTCTGGCGCGCGCACCTCTCGCCCGACCAGCCCGGCCAGTGGAACTACCGCGTCTCCTTTACCTCCGGCCCAAACGCCGCCACCGCCGGCAACGGCAAGGCGCTCGCCCCCTACGACGGCAAGACCGGCTCCTTTACCATCAGCGCCACGAACAAAACCGGCGCCGATTTCCGCGCCGGCGGCCGCCTCACCTACAACGGCAGCCACTACCTCGTCGCCGCCGGCAACGGCCAAGCTTTCCTGAAGGCCGGCGCCGATGCGCCGGAAACCCTCCTCGCTTACGCCGACTTCGACGACACCCTTGCGCTCAAAAAAGAGGTCCCGCTCAAGACCTACGCGCCGCATCTCGCCGACTGGCGCGCCGGCGATCCGTCGTGGCAAGGCGGCAAGGGCAAAGGCCTCATCGGCGCCCTCAACTACCTCGGCGCGAAAGGCGTCAACGCCGTCTCCTTCCTCACCTACAACGCCGCCGGCGACGGTGACAACATCTGGCCCTTCGTCGCCCGCGACGAGAAATTCCACTACGACTGCTCGCGCCTCGACCAGTGGGGCATCGTCTTCGAGCACGCTCAGGCCCGCGGCGTTTTTTTGCATTTCAAGCTGCAAGAAAACGAAAGCGACGACGATCGCATCGGCGCCCAACGTAAACCCGGTCGCGTGCCCGAGTCGCTCGACGGCGGCGCCTGCGGCCCCGAGCGCCGGCTCTACCTCCGCGAGCTCATTGCGCGCTTCGGCCACCTCCTCGCCCTCAATTGGAATCTCGGCGAGGAAAACACCCAGACCCCCGATGAGCAGCGGGCGATGGCGCAGTTCATCCACGACACCGATCCCTATCGCCACCTCCTCGTCATCCACAGTTTCCCCAACCAGCAAGACGAAGTTTACGGTGCCCTCATCGGAAAACAATCCGTGCTCACCGGCGCCTCCACCCAAAACAGTTGGAAAGCCGCCCACCAGTGGACCCTCAAATGGGTCCGCGCCTCCACCGCCGCCGGCCGCCCGTGGGTCGTCTGCAACGACGAACAAAATCCCGCCAACCAAGGCGTGCCGCCTGATCCGGGCTACCAAGGCTTCGCTGGCCTCAACACCCTCGGCAAGCCCGTCGGCTACGATCTCCACGACATCCGCAAAAACACCCTTTGGGGCACGTTCATGGCCGGCGGTGCCGGCGTGGAATATTATTTCGGCTACCAACTCCCGGAAAACGATCTTCTCCTCGAAGACTTCCGCAGCCGGGACAAATCTTGGGACTACTGCCGCATCGCGCTGAGCTTTTTCCGCGATCAAAAAATCCCGCTCGAAAAAATGAGCAACGCCAACGAGCTCGTCGGCAACATCGCGCACGACAACTCCGTCTACTGCCTCGCGCAACCGAACTCCCTCTACCTCGTTTACCTGCCACGAGGCGGCGGAGCCACGCTCGACCTCACCGCCGCCGCGGGCGATTTCTCCCTCTTATGGTTCAATCCCCGCGACGGCGGCCCGCTCACCGCCGCCACTCCTGCCACCGGCAGCGCGAAGCTCACGCTCACCGCTCCTTCCACCGACGATTGGCTCGCCATAATCCGACGCCGTTAACTTCAAGCCCCCTTCAACCTCATGTCGCCCTCCCTCATCCTTCGCGCCTTTTGCGCATTGCTCATAGCCTCGCTGCCCAGCTTAAGCGCCACCGCTGCACGCGACGAACGCCCCAACGTCCTCCTCATCGTCGTCGACGACCTCGGCTACAACGACGTGGGTTTTCAGGGCGGTCGCGACATTCCCACGCCGCACCTTGATCGGCTCGCCGCGAGCGGCGTGCGCTGCACGAGCGGCTACGTCAGCTATCCCGTGTGCAGTCCGTCGCGGGCGGGGTTTATCACCGGACGTTACCAGCAACGCTTCGGCCATGAGTTCAACCCGCGCTGGGATCCGGCGAGCCAAAT
>CAMCWW010000204.1:0-3356 GCA_945882935.1 Opitutus sp. GAS368 | reverse complement strand
GCCAAAATTCCCGAGCCGCAGCCCGCGTCGATTACCCGCCCGCTCACGCCCGCCTCGCCCGCTCGCACCACCAATCGCTCGACGCAAAGCCGGGTCGTTTCATGATTCCCGGTGCCAAACGCCAGACCCGGGTCCAGCCACAGCACCGCGTCCCCCGCCGGCCACACAAAAACCTCACGTTCCCACACGGGTACCCAGTGCAACCGCCCAAACTGCCACGCGTGAAAGTGCGCCTTATAGCTCTCCTTCCAGTCTTGATCACCCATCGGCCGCACCACGGGCTCGATCAACGGCGCCAACCCCAACATCGGGCTCAGTTCCCGCCACCGCGCCACCGCCTCCGCCTCGCTCGCAAAAATGCCCACAATCCAAGCCCGCTTTGCAATGGCGTCTTCCAGCAGGCTCCAGCCGTCGATCCCCAACTCCAACAACGTCGTATCAACCGCATCTGCTACCATTGCCGGCACCTCGGCCTTGATCTCAAAAAGCTCCATAGCCGCCGAACGTCCCCGCCGCCTTCTCCCGCCGCAAGGAGAATCCCGCCCAAGGTCTCGCGCCTTCACCCAACGCCCTACTGATTTGGAACCGTACCCGCGCGATTCGAATCTTTGAAAACCAACTTGAATCCACGCGAAAGAGAATTCTCTTCACTGCGATGCGCTTCCACCGTTTTCCCTTAATTCTAGGTTTGGTCCTCGTTCTTCTTACCCCGATCTCTTTTGCCCAAGAGGTTCCTTTGGTTACCCTCGCGCGCAACTCCGATCCCACCGGTCGTCCACTCTGGGAGGTCGGCCTCGCCGGCATTGGCGGTTACGTCACCGATTACCCCGGCGCCGCCCAATCCCGCTTTCGCGGCTTTCCCATTCCCTACTTCATTTACCGGGGTAAAGTCCTTCGCGCCGGCGACGGCGGCATCGTGCGCGGGCGTTTTCAACTCAGCGATACCCTCGAATTCGATCTCAGCTTCGGCGGTTCGCTCAACGCCGATTCTGATAAAAACACCCTGCGTCGCGGTATGCCCGACCTCGACTTTCTCGGCGAGATCGGCCCCCAGCTCACTTGGCGCGCCTGGGAGGAGAAGGATCGCTCCCTCACCCTCAATCTCCCGGTCCGCGCCTCCCTCAGCTTCGGCGACGGCGGGATCCGCTCCCGTGGTTTTGTGCTCAATCCCCGCCTTACCTACCGCGACCGTCACTTCATCGGTGGCAACACCCTCACGCTCGGCGCCGGCCCCATATTTTCCTCTGAAAAACTCATGGATTATTTCTACGAAGTCCGCCCGGAATTCGCTCTGCGTGATCGCCCGGCGTTCGACGCCGAGTCCGGTTATTTGGGCTCCGAGGTTTCGATCGGTCTTTCCCGCCAGCTCACCCCGCAAGTCCGCCTCTTCGTCGGCTCACAAACCGGGCTCTATCACGGCGCGACCAACCGCCGCAGCCCTTTGCTCGCCCGCAACATCAACGGTAACTTCGCCTTCGGCTTGTCTTGGGCAATCTGGGAAAGCTCCCGACGCTCCGCCGACTGATGGCGCTATAACGTCACCGTCCGCCGCTCGCGGAACGATTGATCCGCCGCGAGCACGATGCGGAGGCTGTCGATGGCGCTCTGCCAGTGTGCGCTGAGATCCGTATTTTCCCGGATCGCCCGCAGGAAGACGTCCTGCTCGCGTCGGCACAATTCGTCGTGATTCGGCTCATCGTTGACGTCGATAATCTCATCCGCGCGGTCAAAGGTCCCGTCGGCCTTGCGCGTCGCATGGTGCAACCGCAACGACTCTGTCTTCGAGTGAGAATCCACGTCGGCCGACATCCCCGCGGCCGCCGCCGATTTCGCGACGATACTCACGCACCCTTTCGGTCCGATCACGTCCTTCACGAAAAACGCCGTCTCGCTCATCATCGGCCCCCAACCCGCCTCATACCATCCGATCGAGCCATCCGCGAACGTCACCTGGAGATGTCCGTAGTTGATCTGATCGGCCGCGATTTCGTCCGACAGCCGCGCCCCGATTCCGCTCACGCTCACCGGCCTTGAGCCGGTCATCCGGCACATCACATCCACGTAGTGCACCCCGCAATCAACGATGGGCGAGGTCGTGCGCAGCAGATTCTTGTGCGTCTCCCAATTCGCACCCGAACTCTGTTGGTTCAAATTCATCCGCATCACCAGCGGCTTGCCCAACGTCTGCGCAAGCTCGGTAAACTTCTGCCACGAGGGGTGAACGTGCAAAATATAACCCACGACCAGCTTCCGCCCGAGCCGCCGGGCCGTCGCGATCACCCGCTCGCAGTCGGCGAGGTTGTCGGCGACCGGCTTTTCCAGAAACACATGGGCTCCCGCTGCCATCGCCGCGACGGCGTAGTCGGCGTGCGTCTCGGCATACGTGCTGATGCAGACGGCGTCGGGTTTGGTGCGCGCGAGAGCGTCGGCGTAGTCGGAGAATTCGGCGTAGCGGCGATCAAACTCGAGATTAAGTTTCGCCCGGGAGGAGGGGCCGCGGGAGACGAGCCCGACGATTTCGAAGTCGTCGGACATTTTGTGGTAGGCGCGAGCGTGTGAGACGCCCATGTGGCCGCAGCCGACGACGAGAATGCGAAGTTTTTGAGCCATGATGAAACGAAACTACGGTTTAGAAATTAACCACGGATGGACCCGGATGGACCTGGATACTAAAACAATCCGCGGTAGGTGGGCTTCGGACATCCGGTTCTAGCCGGGTCCAGCCGTGGTTAAAATTTCTGTGGTTTGACTCAGTGCGGCGCGGAGCCAGCGGGGATGGCTGCGCCGGGGCCGGAGGACGGCGGGCGGAAGAAGAGGGCGAGGCCGATGGCGGCGATGGAGGCGGTGGCGAACGGCACGAGGAAGAGGCCTTTGAAATCGATCACGCCGGCTTTAGTGTAGATGTCCTGCATGAGCCACGGGCAAATCGAGAACGCGAGGAGCGCACCGAGGCCGAGGATTTGGAGGTTGAAAAGGCCTTGGGCGCTCGAACGGATGTCCTTCGGGAAATACGCGTCGACGAAGATGTAGACCGTCGCGAAGAAGAACGCGTAGCAAACGCCGTGGAGGACTTGGATCAAAATGATCGCCGAGGCGCTCTGCGGCATGAACGCGTAGACGGCGAAGCGGGCGGCGTGGCCGAGGATGCCCACGATCATCGTGGTGCGCCAACCGAACTTCTTCAGGGTCGCACCGAGGACGAACATGGTGAGGATTTCGGCGACTTGGCCGATGCTCATGATGGGTGCGATCCAGTTGGCGGCGATGCCGACGCCGCCGTCTTTGACCGGTGTGCCGAGGAAGACGCCCGTCCAACTGAAGTAGCAGTTGTGCACGAAGGAATCGGCCAACGTGAC
>CAMCWW010000203.1:0-3360 GCA_945882935.1 Opitutus sp. GAS368 | reverse complement strand
TTCAGCCCGAGCGAACCGGGCGCACGGGCGAGCCACGCGCGATAGCTCTTTTCCAGCGGCGCGGCGAGGGCTTCACCGTTTTTGTAGTCCTTGCGCACGGCGGCCTGGTGGACGCGCAGGAGCGCATCGTGGGCCACCAACGATTCGGGCGCGGCTTCGACGGCGGCCAGAGCGGCGGACAACTCCGATTCGGCGGCGGGTTGGGCCGCCGGTTGGCTGGCCGCGATCAGCGGAAGTGCCAGAGTAAAGCAGAGAGCAAGGAATGGCTTCATGGGGAGACAGGGTTATTGGCCGAGCAGACGCTCGATTTCGACCGCGAGCTTTTCGCCGTGCGCCTCGGTCGTGGCGATCCGGCCGTCTTTGCCGAGCAAGAAGGTCGCAGGGATCGAGGCGATGGCGAAGCGGCGGCCAAACTCGTTGTCCCAATAGTTGCCGTCGTAGTGATGCGGCCAAGGCATGTCGTTTTCCCGGGCAAATTGGTCAACCTGGGCGGCGGTGCGCTCCATGCCGCGCGGCTGGGCGCCGGGGGCCTTGTCGAACGAGATGCCGACGACCTCGAAACCCCGGTCGTGAAACTTTTTATAGGCGGCGCGGACGTAGGGCATTTCCTTGAGGCACGGGACGCACCACGTGGCCCAGAAATCCACGAGGACCACCTTGCCGCGGAGTTGCGCGAGATCGACTTCGCGGCCGTCGGCGGCGGTGAACTTGAGGTCGAGCGGGGCGGCCATCGCCTCGACGATCCGGAGACGGCCGGCCGCCATCTCCTTTACAGCGACGTTGGTCTCCGCCGGTCCGACGCGCGTGCGCAGGAATCGCTCCGCAGCGGCGGGCTCGGCTTTTTGGAGCGAATCGAGATAGGCCTGCTCGGCGAACTTGCGCCGCTCGGAAGCCGGGACGCGCGCGGCCATCTGTGCGACCACCTCGCCGGCCCACGCCAGATCCCGGACCGGCCGACCGCGCGATCCGGCCATATCGCCGATCGTCCGCTCCGCGACGGGGGTCCAGATGTTCGCTGGCACGCTGGCATCGGCCAGAAGCAGCCGGCGCCATTCGTTGCGTTTCTTTTCCCACGCCGCCTGCTCGGCGGCGGCGTCCGGGCCGGAAAACTGACGGGGCGAATTCACGGCCACGCCGATAATTTCCCATTTGCGCGCATCGGCCGGGAACTGCTCGTAGAACTTTTCTGCCAGCCGGCTCGACTCGTCGTGTTGTTTCATCTGCAGCCGCGACGTCTCCTGCACGTCCGCCAGCCGCGGCACCTGGGCATAACGCACGGCGCGGAAACGCTGATAGGCTTCGTCAGCGGCGGGCGATGACGCAGGCGTTTCAGCCGCCAAAACGCACGCGGCCGTGGAGACGAAAACCAGAAAGAAGGGCGCGGTTTTCATCTCGAGTAAGGACTGAATTCAGAGCTTGAGCAGGCGTTTAATTTCAGCCTCGAGCTTTTCGGGCGTGGGGTTGACCGCGACGATCTTGCCGTCCGGCCCGGCGAGGAGCACGTGCGGGATAGGCTGCACCCCGTAGCGCACCGCATATTCGGTGGCGTGGGCCTTGCCGTCGAAAAACTGCGGCCACGGAATCTCCAGCTTCGCCACCAGTTTCTCCAGCGCCGGCCGAGCCTCCGCCCGGTCCACGGAGATATTCACGATCTCGAGGCCTTGGTCGTGATAGCGCGCATACAGGGTCTTGAGTTTCGGGATCCCCTCGATGCAAGGCACACACCACGTGGCCCAGAAATCCACCATGACGACCTTGCCTCGCCACTGCGCGGTATCGACTTCGCGCCCGTCGAGAGCGGTAAACTTCAGCTCGAGCGGGCGCTCGAACGCGAGCAGCACGCGGCGGCGTTTTTCTCCAAGTTCCCGCACGCGGGCATTGGGACTGGCCTCCAAACGCGTGACGAAGGCCGGAAGGGCGGCGGGCTGTTGCGCCTCGAGCGCCGAGACGAGCCGAGAGAAGAACACGAAAGCACCCATGCCCCCGGGAAAACGTGCGGCCAGCTCCTCGATGGGCGGCACGAGACGCTCGGCCCAATCGGGCGGCAAGGTGCCGTTGGTGAACGGCAACACGAGCGCGCTGACTTTGCGGGCGGCAAAGAGCTCGCGCAGTGGCTCGGGCGCATCCGGCGCTTGAGCGACCGCGGTCTCTAGTTTTGCCATGCGTTCGTCCCAAAGTTTTTTAGCGGCGGCATCATCGATAAAACGCGGAGCCGAGCGCAGGAGCGCCTCCCAGGCCGTCCAACGCCGGGGGTCCGAAGGATGCGATTCATACAAAGCCCAAGCGAGGACGGCCGTTTCCCGCCACTGGGCTTCCCGACCGGACCCCGATGACGCGGGCGCCGACGCACGCTGCGCGAGTTCACTCCAACGTGGATCGTCGCCCGCCGCGGCGCCCGGAGCCTGCCCGAGCGCGGCGGCAACAGCTAAACCGAAGACGATGCCCAGACGGAGGGGCAAGATTTGGTCGAAGGGCGGCATGGCGGGTGGTTCTCCGCGAACGGGCTCAGGGCAGATGTTTCGCGAGCAGATCAGCGAGAACTTGGCCGCGCGCCTCGCGCGAAAGCACTTTGCCGTCGGCCCCGATCAGAATGCAGGTCGGGTAAGCGTTCACGTGCACCACATCAATCGCGACGCGCTCGATGCTCTCCTGCGTGGCTTGCAACCATTTGTGCCCGGCCTTGGCGATGAAGGCGCGGGCTTTTTCGGTGACGGTGGCGTATTCGGCAGCGGTCAACCGGCCCGCCGTGCGCTCCATGTTCATACCGATGACCTCAAATCCCTTCGGTCCGTATTGGGCGTAGAGCGGATCCAGGTGTTTCATTTCCTCGATGCACGGGCCGCACCAGGTGCCCCAAAAATCCAGCAGGACAACCTTGCCGCGAAAATCGGAGAGCTTATACCGGCCGCCGTTGAAATCGGTAAAGGCGAAGTCGGGAAACACTTGGCCGGGCGCCGCATCGAACCGCGTGTAATCGGACGCCGGGCGTTCCTCGACCACGATTTCGCCGGTCTTCATGTCCACCGACTTGACCGCGAGGTAGCGCGAGCCGGAGCGAAAGACCGGAATCTTGCCCGCGGCGTTTACCGCCTCGCCGATCGCAGGCTCAAACTCGCCGTTGAAATTCGCATCCATCGACCCGCGCTGGTTGGCGGGATCCACCACGCTGTCTGCCGGCTTGGGCGCAAACATCACGCGTAGGGTCCGACCCTCCACGTCGACGGAGCCGGCGAAGAGGATGTTGAAGTTGTAAACGAGCGACGTGACCGTCGTCGCGGTCGCCGGTGGTGCGGCCGGCGCGGCGGTGGCGGCGGGCCCGCGGCGCATCGGTTCCGCCGACCATTCGAAGCGGATCGGAAA
>CAMCWW010000202.1:0-3420 GCA_945882935.1 Opitutus sp. GAS368 | reverse complement strand
CTGGAAGAACTCGGCCCTTATGCCGTGACGTTTCACCTGCGCGATTCCGTGGTCTACGAAGTCGATGGCGGCGTGGCCGTGCAGTGGGTGCCACTCGGTGAGGGGACGCCCGACTTCAAGGCCATCGTCGCGCGTGCCGCCGAAATCATGCCGGCAAACGTCCATGTCTTTTGCAAACCGATCACGGCACGTCCGCCGGTGATCTTGCCGGTTTTTACGGAGGAGTTCTGGACCCGGTGGTTTCCCGGTGGTCGTTCGCGCGACTTTTCCCGATTCCTCGCCTTGGCCAAACGCGGTCGTCCTTACGACCGGGCGCAGCTCCTTGAAGATAACAACCGAGGTCGCGACCGCCCCACGGGAGAGCTTAAGGTCCAGCAGCTTGAACACATGGAGCGTAGTCTGGAATATTGTCGGAAAACCCTGAACCTCGGCGTCCGTTGGCGCGGTTGAGAACTTGCCTGCGTTAGGTTTCAGACCACGGGACCGGGCTGATCGGCGCGCTACTCTCGTCGTCGTCCGCGCTGCGGCATCACTTTTCGCGGGCGGGGTGGCCGCTCACTTCGATACGGCCCAGACAGGGAGGATAGTCGGGTCGAAACGGAAAATCAGCGGCAAGATATAATGGGAATAGACCGCGATGACGATGACGCCGATGAGGTTGAGCGCCAGGCCGACGCGGGCCATCTCGGCGATGCGAACGCGCCGGCTCGTGAAGACAATGGCGTTGGGCGGCGTGGCGACCGGGAGCATGAAGGCCATCGAGGCGGAAATCGTGGCGGGGATCATCAGCATGAGCGGGTTGATGCCCTCCGCCACGCCCCAAGCGGCGAGCACCGGAAGGAACATGGTCGCGGTGGCGACGTTGGACGTGAGCTCCGTCAGGAAGGTGATGAGCAGGCAAACGAGAGCGAGAATCACAAAAGCAGGCAAATGGCCGAAGTCGCGCAGGGCTTTGGCGAGATATTCGGAAAGGCCGCTGGAAACAAAGCCGGAGGCCAAGGCGAAGCCGCCGCCGAGCAGCAACAAGACATCCCACGGGACCTTGGCGAAAGTTCCGCTGTCGAGTAGCGCACGGCTGGGTTCGGCGCGCGATGGGATGAAGAAAAGCAAGAGGGCGACGAGCAGTGCGGCGGACCCGTCGTCCAAAGCGGCCAGCGCCGGATGCAGCCGGCTCCAACCGGGGATGGTGAAGAGGCCGATGTTGAGATCGCTGCGGAAAACCCAAATCAGAGCCACGGTAATAAAGAGCGTGCCGATGACTTTCTCCTCGAAGCGCATCGGGCCCAGGCCGTTGAGTTCAGCCCGGACAACGGACCGGTCGAGCCGGAGCGTGGCATCGCAACGGCAGAAGACGCGCGCGAGGAGGAACCAGGTGGCGGCCAGCAACATGGCGGCCAACGGAGTGGCGTAGAGCATCCACTCGCCGAAGGCGACCGGGGGGGCGGAGGGGAACGTATCGCGGTAGATTTTCAGGAACGCGAGATTCGTCGGCGTGCCGACGAGCGTGGCGATGCCGCCGATCGAGCAACCGTAGGCGATGGCGAGCATGAGCCCGAGGGCGAGCGGGCGAACCCGCTCGGCGCCAAAGGTCGCCTCGAGCTTCAGGATGACCGCCAAGCCGATGGGGAGCATCATCAGCGCGGTAGCGGTGTTGGAGATCCACATCGACAACAGGGAGGTCGCGAGGAGGAAACCGCCCAGAACGGAGGCGGGGCTGGAACCCATGCGGTTGAGGAGGCCGAGGGCGATGCGCTGGTGGAGCCGCCATTGCTCCATCGCGAGCGCGATGAAGAAACCGCCGAGATAGAGGACGATAATCTCATTGAAATAGTTCTGCGGCGTGCGGCGCACATCGCCGAGCCCGAGGAGCGGAAATAGCACGAGCGGCAGCAGGGACGTGACCGCCAGCGGCACGGCCTCGGTCATCCACCAGATGGACATGAGCGCCGCGACGGCGGCCATCGCGCCGACGAGCGGGCGATCCGGCGGCCCACCCCAGCCCCAGAGCAGGACGGCGAAAACAATGAGGCCGGAAAACAGCCCGACAAGGCGGACTCTGGAAACAGCGGGTGTAGTGGTCATCGCGAAGACAAAAGGGAGGGCTTAGAGGAACCAAGGACGGCTTTGACGCGAGGCGAGTATATTGTTGTCGGCAACCATCAAACCGCGGCTTCCGTTGGCCGGGTTGAGCGTCTGCCTGACATAGATTTCAGGCGGCCGGCCCGTGCTGGTCGGCGCGATGCCCTCGCAATCGCCGGCCCGCCTTCATCACTTGGCCCGGCGTCGCGTGGCCGAGGAGTTTTTCAAAATCTCCCGCCGTCGCGATCAACGCATCCAGATCGACGCCACACCGGTAGCCGGAAACTTCCAGCGCGTGGATCAGATCCTCGGTGCAGATATTGCCGGTGGCTCCGGGCGCATACGGGCAGCCGCCGATCCCGGCCAAAGCGGCGTCAAAGTGGATCACGCCGGCATCGAGCCCCGCGAAAACGTTGGCCAGGCCGAGTCCCCGCGTGTTGTGGAAATGGAGCGCCAGGTTAACCGCCGGATAAGTTTGGCGAACGAGTCCGACGAGATCGTGCACGAGCGCCGGATAGGCCATGCCGGTCGTGTCGCACAGACTGATCGAATGGATCCCCGCCTCCTCCTGCAACCGTCGGCACCACCGCAAAATCGCGGCGGCCGGAATCTCGCCTTCGAACGGGCAGCCAAAGCTGCACGAAAGCGACGCGGCGACCCGCATTCCCGCCGTGGCGGCGAGAGCGGCGGCCTCCTTGATGGCTTGGAACGAGGCGTCGCCCGACCTGCGCAGATTCGCGCGATTGTGGCTCTCGCTGGCCGACATCACGAGGTTCACTTCATCGGCCCGGGCGGCGATAGCCCGCTCCATCCCGCGGACGTTGGGCACTAATGCCGCGTAAATCACACCGGGACGGCGGGTGATGCCTTGGAAGACCGCTTCTGCATCGGCTAGTTGAGGGACCGCACGGGGCGAAACAAAAGAGCTGACCTCGATTTTTTTCAACCCGCAGGCGGTGAGTTGGTCGACCAATTTGATTTTTTCCTCGGTCGGAACGAAGCCGGCCTCGCTCTGAAAACCGTCGCGCAGCGCCACCTCCTGCACGTGGATTTCCCTGCCTTGGCCGCACCACGGGCTCACGCGATGACTCCCTCGGCTTTGAGTTGCGCCTGCTGTTCCTCAGTGAAGCCGAGTCCATCAAGAATTCTCCGGGTATGCTCGCCGAGCACGGGTGCCGGTGAGTGGATGGCGCCCGGGGTGGAGAGGAGCTTCGGCACGATGCCCGGCACCTCGACGTCGAATCCCTGACGCGTGCGTTGTTTGAGAATCATGTCGCGGGCCCGATAGTGCGGGTCCTCCGCGATGTCTGCGATATCGTAGATTCTTCCGGCCGGCACACT
>CAMCWW010000201.1:0-3452 GCA_945882935.1 Opitutus sp. GAS368 | reverse complement strand
CGACTTTGCCGCCGGGAAATTCCCAGAGCAGGCCGAGGTGTTTGTGCGCGGGGCGTTGAGCGATGAGAATGCGGCCGGCGGTGTCTTCGAGCACGGCGCAGACGACGGGAACCGGCGCGCGGTCGGAGGGTGGGATCGAATCGGAAGGGGACGGAGAAGAAGAAGAGGATGAGGAGATGGTGCCCACGGAACACACGGAATACACGGAAGGTGGATCGGAAAAGGGCAAAGCGGCCGAAGGGTGAACCACGAAACACACGAAACACACGAAAGTCGGAGACGGAAAGCTGCCCGCGAATGGCGCGAATTTGCGCGAATGGGGGAACAGGGTTGAAGTGGCGTGCAACTTTTTGCGGGGTGCCGGGTTTTTGAGGCCTGAAAACATTTCTAAAGGTCGTCTTGATTCTGATCGCGGTGGTGATTGTGGTGAAGCTGCTGCCGGCGCTGGTGTTGGTCGGCGGTTTGAGTCTCGGGGGGCTGGTGCTCTTGGGCGTGAGCTTACTGGCGGTGGGCGGGCTATGGTGCGCGGTCGGTCTTTCGATCGGGGCGGCGGTAGTGGTAGTCGGGTCGGTGGTGGCCCTTGTGCTTTCGCCGGTCTGGGTCCCGGTGCTGATCATCGTCGGCGTGGTGGCGCTGGTGCGCCGGGGCGCACGGCGCAGGGCGACGGCTTAAGGGCCAAGCGCGCGGGCGAAAAGCCTGCCGGGCGCGATCGCGCGCTTTTGCCCACGTCCAGCCAGATTGGTTCGGCTTGTGCCACGGCAGGCCCTCGCCTTGGCAATTTTTTCCCGCGACGGCGGGATGATGGGAAGGTTTGCCAAACGACGGGTAAACGGGATTTTCGGGTCACCCATGAAAAAAATCCCCGGTGTCTTGTTGGCCTTGTTCTTGTTGGTAGCTCCGGTGTTCGCGGCCGAAACCCGGCCGAACATTCTCTGGTTCATCGTCGACGACATGTCGGCGAATTTTTCGAGCTACGGTGAAAAACTGATCGAAACGCCGCACGTGGACCGACTCGCGCGCGAAGGCACGCGCTTCAGTCGCGCC
This sequence comes from Opitutus sp. GAS368, assembly GCA_945882935.1. Lineage (GTDB taxonomy): Bacteria > Verrucomicrobiota > Verrucomicrobiia > Opitutales > Opitutaceae > Tous-C4FEB. The sequence continues at coordinate 2,408 of CAMCWW010000201.1, read as the reverse complement.
TACACCACCGCGCCGGTGTGTTCGCCGTGTCGCTCGGCTCTGATCACGGGGATGTATCAGACGACGATCGGAGCGCACCAGCATCGGAGCGGGCGTGGCACCGAGAAGATCGTCCTGCCCGAGGGCCTCGTGCCGGTGCCGGCGATTTTCCAGCAGGCCGGGTATTTCACCTGCATCGGCGACGGGCTGCCGGACGCGGCGCGCGCGGGCAAAGGCAAGAATGCAAAGAAAGCCGGCGGAGAAGGCGGCGGGGAACGCGGTAAGACCGATTACAATTTCGAATGGGACCCGAAGATTTACCAGAGCCACGACTGGGCCGGGCGAAAACCAGGCCAGCCGTTTTTCATGCAGGTGCAGTTGGCGGGCGGCAAACTCCGCGGCGGCAACGACACCACAGCCCAAGCGTTCGCGGCCCGCACGAAAGCGGCGTTGGGTGCGGCGACCGACCCGGAGAAAGTAACGTTGCCGCCGTATTACCCGCGCGACCCGGTGCTGCTGCGCGATTGGGCGGCCTACCTTGATGCGGTGCGCGTCACGGACCGGCACGTGGGCGACGTGATCGCCCGGTTGGAGCGCGAAGGGATTTTGGATCGGACCCTCGTGATTTTTACGACCGATCACGGGATCAGCCACGCGCGCGGGAAGCAGTTTCTTTACGACGAAGGGACGCACGTGCCGTTCGTGGTGCGCGGGCCGGGGATCGCTCAAGGCCAGGTGCGCGACGACTTCGTGGAATTGATCGACCTCGCGCCGATCTCGCTCGCGGCGGCCGGCGTGCCGGTGCCGGCGGCGATGCAAGGGCGGAATGTTTTTGCGGCGGGTTACCAAGCGCGCGCGGAGGCCTTTGCGGCGCGTGATCGTTGCGATGAAACCGTCGAGCGGATGCGCAGTGTGCGCGACGGAACGTGGCTCTACATCCGGAATTACTATCCGGCGCGGCCGGCCTTGCAGCCGAACGCCTACAAGGACGGCAAGTCGATCGTGCAGACGCTCCGTGGCCTCCACGCCGCCAAGGCGCTCGATCCGCTCGCCGAGAAATTACTCTTCAGTCCGACGCGGCCGGCCGAGGAACTCTACGCGTGGACGACCGACCGTTGGCAGGTGAACAATCTGGCCGGTGACCCGGCGCACCGGGCGGCGTTGGAGAAACTGCGCGCGCGACTCGACCGCTGGGTGATCGAGACGAAGGACCAAGGGGCGGAGTCCGACGCGATGTATGACAGCGATATGAAGGTCTATGTCGGCGACGGAAACCGAAAAGGAAAGGCGGCGGGATCGACGGTGACGGAGCAAAACATCGCGCAGATGAAAGCATGGGCGCGGGAAGGAAAGTGAGCGCGGCGGGCGGGGAAGGAGAACCGGGGAGTCGATCCGCTGATTCGGCTGGGGCAGGCCGAGCGCGTATACCGCTGACGCTTTGACGATTCGCGGGCCGCGCCGGAGTGCTTGCGCGACGAAGTCGCGCGAACGAGAACTCGCCCGCCTTAAGTGCTTGTCGGTGGAGGAGAGAATTGTGGCCGCTTTGACGATGGGCGCTCGCTTCGCGTGGCTCAAACCAGCTCCGGGCACAACGAACTGATCGCCGAAGCGCGTTCGGTGTGACGGTCCGCTTGGAGGCGGGCCGTTCGCAGAACGCGGCGAGGGCGTCGCGTCTCCAAGGGCGCGGACTGCGGCGCAAATAAATTTGCCCCCGCGCGCCGGGGACCTTGTTTTTGTGGCATGTTCTCTCTCACGGGCAAGGTTGCGCTCGTCACTGGCGCTGCATCCGGAATCGGTCGGGCCATCGCGGAGACGTTTGCGCGGCAGGGCGCGACCGTGTGGGTGGTGGACCGCGATGAAGCGAATGGGGTCGAGGTCGTCGCGGCGATTCGCGCGACGGGAGGGGTGGCGGAGTTTGCCGCGCTCGATGTGAGCGACGAGGCGGCGGCGGTGGCGCTCGCGGCGCGGTTGCCGGCGCTCGACGTCTTGGTGAACAACGCCGGGATCGGGCACGTGGGCGATCTGTTGCGCACGGCGGCGGCGGACCTCGACCGCTTGCACGCGGTCAACGTGCGCGGGCCGTTTAACCTCTGCCGCGCGTTTGTGCCGGCGATGTTGGAGCGGCGGCGCGGGAGCGTGATCAATCTGGCCTCCGTGGGCGGCGTGGTCGCGGTGCGCGAGCGGCTGGCGTATACGACGAGCAAGCACGCCGTGGTGGGGCTGACGAAGGCGCTCGCGCTGGATCACTCGCACACCGGAGTGCGGTTCAACGCGATCTGCCCGGGCCGCACGGAGACGCCGTTCGTGCAGGCGCGCATCGCCGAGTATCCCGATCCGGAGCAGGCTCGACGGGAGATGGCGGCGACGCAGCTCAACGGCCGCATGGTGCGGACCGACGAGATCGCGGCGGCGGCGCTCTACCTCGCGGC
>CAMCWW010000200.1:0-3739 GCA_945882935.1 Opitutus sp. GAS368 | reverse complement strand
TTCAGTTGGGGCCCCACCAAGGGACCGAAAGAGGATTCCAAAGATTGGAATGCCGCCGAGTGGGCGGCCGCCGCATTGGCCCAGCCGGCGGCGAAGCCGTTTTTCATGGCGCTCGGCATCTCCAAACCGCACCTGCCTTTTTACGTGCCTCAGGAGTATTTCGACCGGCACCCCTTGGAGTCGATCACCCTCCCGGAATTTCGCCTCGACGACCTGAGCGACATCGTCGACGGGAAGGGGCGTGCGACGGAGAAGCCGTCCTCGGATTTCCAATGGGTGCAGCAGGATCCCCGGCTGCACAAAGGTGCTATTCAGGCCTATCTGGCGGCGGCGAGCTACGCCGATGATTGCATCGGGCACGTCTTGGCCGCGCTGGAGCGGAGCCCGAACCGCGACAACACGATCGTCGTCATCTGGGGCGACCACGGCTGGCACCTCGGTGAGAAATTGCGCTTTCGCAAAGCGACGCTCTGGGCGGAATCAACGCGCCTGCCGTTGATCATCCGGATGCCCGGGATGACGTCGCAGCAGGACAGCCCGCGCGTCGTGAATCTGATGGATCTCTTCCCCACGCTCATCGAGGCCTGCGGCTTGCCCGCCAAGCCGGAGATCGACGGACGCAGCATCGTGCCGCTGTTGCGCGATCCGCAGGTCGCTTGGCCGCATGTATCCATCACGGTGATGGGCCGGGATAACGCCGCCGTGCGCGACGAGCGCTGGTATTTCATCCGTTACAAAGACGGCACCGAGGAATTCTACGACATGCTCCGCGATGCGATGCAATGGACCAACCTTGCGACCTCGAAAGATCCGGAAATCCAAACGCAGATGAAACGGCTCGCCGCCTCGTTTCCCGCTAGGTTCGCACCTGAAGTGCCCCAAAACCAGGGCGGCCGCGCCGAGAAACAAGAACTCGCCGGCAAACCAGATCCGACGATCCGACCCGCCCGCCTAGCCGCCCAGTTGAAGTAACTTCCCGAAAGGCGCACAAACCCCATCGCAGCAATTCAGCGCTGCAGCTTTCACTCGGAGGCTGAACCAATCACCGAGTTAAAGTGCGACTCAGGCGTCCGGTGCTCGTCGGTTAAATCCGATAAAGGAACGTTCGCACCGTCTGGGCGAAATTTCCCCGCCCAAGGATCGATCCAATAAAAGCCGAGACCGCCTAGCCTAAGGTTCTAAAGCAGCGCACTCTCACAGGCTGCGTAAAAACGAAACACTGCGACCATGAATTCACTCGTCGCTCAAGATTCGCTTTTCACCAGCGCCTGTCGGCGGCCGATTTAATTTTTACCCAGCCCTTGCTTCAGTTCTCGCCGATATACCGGCGGAAGAACTCCTCGTAGCGCACGAGGCTGTCGAGTCGCTGCTTCGGTTCGCCCGACCGACTCATCTCGTGGCTCGCCCGCGGATAGCGCACCGACTCCACTTCGCGCCCGAGCTGCTTCAGCGCGCGCAACATCATCTCGCTCTGCACAAACCCCGTGCGCCGGTCGACATCGCCGTGCTGGATCAAAAGCGGCGTTTTGATCTTTGACACGTAGTTGAACGGCGATTCCCGCTCCAGCAGATCGCGCGTCGCCGGCTCCCAAGGAAACCCGCCGAACGCGATCGGCACCAACCGCCACGCTGTGCCTTCGCCGAAAAATGTCGGCAAGTGATACACGCCGCGCTGTGCCACCGCCGCTTTGAACCGGTGGTCGTGCGCCACGATCCAAGCGACGAGATAGCCGCCATACGAACCGCCGGTGATCACCTGCCGCGTCCGATCCACGTGGCTCGCCTCCGCCGCGAGTTCGGCCGCAGCCAAAATATCCGCCGCCGGTCGGTCGCCCCAGTTTTGAAAATTTGCCCGCTGGAAATCATGTCCATAGCCCGTCGAACCACGTGGATTCGCATAGACGATCGCGAAACCCCGCGCGGAGAAGTATTGAAATTCAAACCACATCGACTCCTCGCCTGGCCCCCACATCGCCGCTGGGCCTCCGTGAATTTGGAGCAACAAGGGATATTTCTTCGCCCCGTCGAACTCCGTGGGCTTCATCGTCCAATACTGCACCGCAAGTCCTTCACGGCCCATCAGCCGATTGCTCTCCGGCAGGCTCAATTTCTTCCCCGCCAGCCAACCACTGTTGTGCGCCGTAAGCGCCGCGAAGCCCGCGCTTCCCGTCTCCGCCCCGAGCGCCGGCCCCACGAACATCTCCGAGGGATTCTTCGGCGTCGTGACGATCTGCACGCGTTGGTCCCGCCCGATATCGAAAGCCCGCACCCCGAGGTCCGAATCGGGCGTGAGCCGCTCCGGCGCCCCACCGGTCCGAGCCACCCGGTAGAGCGGAAACGCACCTTCGTTCGCCGCCGTGAAGAAAATCGCCGCGCTGTCCGGACTCCACCGCAGATTCTCCGCGCGCCGATCAAAATCAGCCGTCAAAATCTTCGCCGCCGAGCCATCCGCCGCGACCAACGCAACCGTCGCTTGAGTGTACCCGGAGGCTTCGCCCGGCGTGGCCTGAAATGCGACCCAGTGCCCATCGGGCGACGGCGTGGGATCGGTCAGACTGTGCTCCGGCATCGCCAAAAATGGCGTCACTCCACCCCCGCCAGCATCGACGCGGTAGAGACTGGACGAGCGAACCCGGTCCGGTTGCTCGTCAAGCCGCCGCGCCCCGACGGCTACGAGGCTCTTCCCGTCGCCCGTCCACTCGGCCCCGGAGAAACCGTTGTAGCCCAGCGTGAGGTTGATCGCCTCGGCGCCCTCGCGCACCTCCTGCACGAAGAGATGGGAAAACGACAACTCGGGACTGAGATCAGTCTCGTTGAGAAAATTGAGCCGCACTAGCGCCCGCGGGCTGCCGTCGGCCTCGTTCTTCGCCAGCCACTCGCGCCTTTCCTGTAACGTCCCGTCGGGCGATACCGCCGGAGCCGGCGGCGCGGATTTTTCTTCGTCCTGCTTCCCTTTCGGTTTCGCCGCCTTCAGCGCCCAGTTTCCCACGTCACCACCCGTCCGCCCGGTCCGCTCCTCGGTCCATTTCGGTTTCGCTTCGCCCCCCGCTTTCTCGAGCGCCGCACGCACCTGCGCTGCGCTGAGACTCGACGTAAACACCATCCGGGTTCCGTCCGGCGACCAGCGCGGACTCCCCGCGCCGAATTCCGACTTCGTCAGCGCGAACGCTTCACCGCCGTCGAGCGGCAGCACAAAAATCTGGGCTTTATCCGTCGGCGCCGCGCCGCCCCGCACAAACGCGATGCGGCGCCCATCCGGGCTCCAAGCCGGAGCCGAGTTGCTCGTCCCGGCGCGGGTCAACAGGCGCGGCGGATTTTTTCCGTCCGTGGCCGCGAGCCAGAGATGCTGGTGGTAAACCCACTCGTCCTTTGCGTCCGGTTTCGGCTCGATCGAACGCACAACGTAAACGACCGACCGTCCGTCCGGCGACAACGCGGGGCTTTCGAGTTGCTTCAATTTCAACAGATCGCTCGCCACGATCAGCGCTGACGCGGGTTTCTCCGCCGCGTGGACCGGTGTTCCGATCATGCATCCGACCACCGCGCTCCACCCGATCGCCAGCATTAGCTTTGTCTTCATCAACCCAAATTCCCCCGCCCACCCCTTCGTGTCGAAAAGAATTCCGGTTTCAGGCCGGCGGTCTTCCACCGGACTTTTTGATCTCCGCCCGCCCGTCGTTCCTTGGCTCCGCCTGAAATCTTCGCCAAACGAACGGCGCGACCAGTTGCCCCCAAAAGG
>CAMCWW010000199.1:0-3748 GCA_945882935.1 Opitutus sp. GAS368 | reverse complement strand
CTCGTGAAGACGAGCCAATCGTAGCTGCCGAACTCGAGGAAAACATCGGCGAGCGCGTCGTTGGAAACCTCCTTGGTGATGGAGATAAGCGGCAACTCGATCACCTCGGCGCCGAGCGCGGTGAGTTTGACGGCCAGTTCTGGCGCTTGATCGCGGGCACGCGTCACCGCGATGCGGCGACCGTTAAGGGGAAGAACACTACTCATAAAATTAGACCCAATTGTTTGAGCACCCGAGCGGCGGTGGCCGCGGGCTCGTTGATGTCATCGGACGAAATCGGAAGGCTGCGCACACCGATGTTTTCGTGAGAAAGATAAAGCGTGTCGGCCGTCGCATGAACGCCCAGGGCCGTCTGGCAGCCGCCACCAAGGGCCAACTGGAAGGCCCGTTCCAAATTCACGGCGCGGGCGGTCGGTACGTCGAAAATCGTGGCATACTTGGCTGCATCGGCCACGCGGCACTGGACGGCGATCGCCCCCTGCCCCACCGCCGGCACCATCTGCGTGCACTCGAGCGTCACAAAGGTGAGCCCGGGCCACGTCTCGATCCCCAGCCGGATCAGACCGGCGGCGGCGAGCACCGTAGCGTCGGCCAGCCCATCGACCGAGATCTTGCGCAGGCGTGTATCCACGTTGCCGCGGATGCCGGGGAACTGAGCCGCAGGATACAACCGCGTGAGCTGGGCGCGTCGGCGCGGACTGCCCGTGGCGACGGTCACCGGCTCTGTGATGCCCTGCCGCAAAATCAAAACATCCCGCGCATCGGCGCGCGGCAGGTAGCCGACGACCGTGAGGCCGGCCGGCATGGCGCTGGGAAGGTCCTTCGCGCTATGGACGGCGAAGTCGGCCTCACCGCGCAGGAGCGCCGCCTCCAGTTCGCCCGTGAAGAGGCCTTTGCCACCGCGCTGTTCGAGCGACCAATCGGTCTGCCGGTCGCCGGTGGTGACCAGCTTCAACAGCTCCGTTTCGCAACCCAGCATGGCCCGCAGGTGCGCAGCGACAGCCGCGGCTTGGACCAGGGCGAGCGGGCTTTGGCGAGTGGCGAGGACAGGTTTGAACACGGAAAAGAAAAGGGCGCAGACAGTGTCTGCGCCCGGAAGGTTTTGGCAACGGTGAGGTGCGCCGCGCTCAGTAGCTGGCCTGAACGCCCTTGAGATTCTTCTTGGCCATCCACGGCATCATGCTGCGGAGGTAGGCACCGGTCTTCTCGATTTGGTGCTTCTCGCCGGCCTTGAGGAGGGCGTTGTAGTTCTTGAGACCGCCCTTGTGCTCCTTGACCCACTCTTTGGTGAACTGGCCGGATTGGATCTCTTTAAGGATCTTCTTCATCACGACCTTGGTCTGCTTGTTGATCACGCGCGGGCCGCGGGTGATGTCACCGAACTTGGCGGTTTCCGAGATCGAGAAACGCATGCCGGCGATGCCGGATTCATACATCAGATCACAGATAAGCTTCAGCTCATGGAGACACTCGAAGTAAGCCATCTCGGGTTGGTAACCGGCCTCAACGAGGGTCTCGAAGCCGGCCTGGACGAGAGCGCTGGCGCCGCCGCAGAGCACGGCCTGTTCGCCGAAGAGATCGGTCTCGGTCTCCTCCTTGAAGGAAGTCTGCAGCACGCCCGCCCGGGTCGAGCCGATGCCCTTGGCCCAAGCGAGGGCATTTTTCTTGGCGGACTTGGATTTGTCCTGCGCAACGGCGACGAGCGCCGGCATGCCTTTGCCCTCGGCGTAAAGACGACGGACCATGTGGCCCGGGCCCTTCGGCGCGACCATGATGCAATCGACGTCCTTCGGGAGCTTGATCAGGCCGAAATGAATCGCGAGGCCGTGGCTAAAAAGGAGGGTCTTGCCCTTGGTGAGATTGGGTAAAATGGAGCTGGCGTAGACGTCGGCCTGCTTCATGTCGGGCAAACCGACCATGATGATGTCGGCCCGGCGAACGGCTTCACCGGTCTCGACGACCTCGAAGCCGTGCGACTCGGCGACCGCCTTGGATTTCGAGCCCTCATAAAGGCCGATGATGACCTTGCAGCCGCTGTCCTTCAGGTTGAGCGCATGGGCGTGGCCCTGCGATCCGTAGCCGAGGACGGCGAGCGTTTTATTTTTAAACACGCCGAGATCGGCGTCTTTGTCGGTGTAGACTTTGGCGGGCATGGTGGAAATTGGGTTGGAGTTTTTGGGTTTCGGGTTGCGAGAAAGAAACGAAGATTAGCGCCGGAGGGCGAGTTGGCCGGTGCGCGCAAGCTCGATGATGCCAAACGGCTCCAGCAGGCCGAGGAAGGCGTTGATCTTCGCCTCATCGCCGGTGACCTCGATAATGAGCGAGTCCACGGAGAGATTGACGATCTTGGCGCGGAAGACGCCGGCGATCTGGAGCAACTCGGCGCGATTGGCCGAGTCGGCCCGAACCTTGATCAAGACCAACTCACGGGCGACCGCTTGACCGTCGCTGAAATCGGAGACGTCGACGACGTTGACCAACTTCCGGAGCTGTTTGGTGCAAAGCCCGAGAGCGGCTTCATCACCTTTGAGCACGATGGTGATCCGAGAAAGCGACGCGTCGTGGGTGGGAGCGACGTTGAGGGAATCGATGTTGAAGCCGCGACCGGAAATCATACCGGTGACGCGAGCCAAAACGCCGAATGTGTTCTCAACGAGGACCGAAATCGTGTGTCGCATGAAATTTAGGAGAAAAGGTGAAATGGTGGACGCTGAGGGGATGAATCGACTCGTTTGTTAGTGACTTATTTTCAGTAAGAAACGTAACATTCAAGCATGTTGTTACCCGATGTTTTCCGTTGTTCACGGGAAATGGTGGACCCAAAAGAGGGTTTAACTTAATGTCATTGTCATGGCATAGCACGGCACGGATTGGTGCCGAGGTTTGACCTTTCGACAAACCTTTTTTGTGGGGAGGGCTCGAACCTCCATTCTCAGTTCAGCCCCAGCGTCGTCACGCCGGCAGCACTGAGGTCGTATCCTTTGGACCACCACAAAAAGGGTTGAGATCGGGGTTGGAGCGGTACGGCAGGTCGTCCAGCTCAGCCGGCAGTTTGCCCGCTACGATCTGGGACTCGGTCCAGTCCATGGCCGCCAGTTCCGAGATTTTAGTAAGCCCACGACCGTCACCCAGCGAAACGGATTATCAACGATCCTTACGACAAAGCGAAGTGACGTACTCCGATTTGAAACGCATTTCTTAAAATATGTTGTTGCTTAATGTTATTTTAAAGTTGGATGTCACAACAAGACCCCTGTCTTCTCAATCCCCTCAACACCTAAAACACATGTCACGTAACGTCATCGCCCGGAGTATCTCATTTGACCCGCAAGTCTTCGCTAAAATGGAAGAACGTCGCGCTAAACTCCTGATGCAGCGCAGTGAGTATATCACCCGGTGTATTTTGTCCGATTTACGCACCGGTGGAAATATGGCGATCCACGAGGATGGCGGGAATTTGATTCCCGCTAAAAAAACGACCAAGAAAAAGAAAGACTAAGATCGCACATTGCGGCGGTCAGGCTCAGAAATCCAGCTTAGTGGTGGATCTAAAATAAAAAGCAGTCGGCTGGGCCCCTCGCTTTGCGGCTAACTTGGCGGTGGGATAGACCAGAACCACGGCTGCCTCGAGAGTACTGGCTTATTTGACCAAGATCTCGTTGGGCACCCTACCCTCGACCTTGGTTTTAACTTCACCGAAAACGTTAGGCTTCGTCGTGACCGCCTGCCCCGTCGTTTTACCACTGGC
>CAMCWW010000198.1:0-3760 GCA_945882935.1 Opitutus sp. GAS368 | reverse complement strand
TTCCGTGCCTGCTCTCTCTTTGCTCGATCGAGCTTATAACACGTTTCTCTCCGCGAAGGTGAGAGCGGGGGCAGAGCGGTCCATCCTCGCGATCGCCATCCTTGGCTTTCTCGTGCATCTTACTCTGATCATTTTAGCCGATTTCGGAGTTTTTACATTAGGAGCTGGCTCAAAAATGTTGAGCAATCCCATCGTAGCGACCTATACCCCGTTTTCATTTATCATCGTTTACGAGGTTTACATGCTCGTTTACTATCTTCCGAGGTCGATCACGACTTACATCAGTAAACAGTATGAAATTATCACCCTGATCATCATTCGCCGACTGTTTAAAGATTTGGGCAATCTCGAGATCACGTCCAACTGGTTCGACATCAGCGGGGACCTTCAATTCACCTATGATCTCATCGCATCACTGGTGCTTTTTTATCTTCTCTACCTGTTTGTTTTGAAGGGAAAACAAGCCCTGCCGGTGAAATCTGAGGTTTGGCCTCAGCCAGCCAACTTAGCTCGCTTCATCAGATTTAAGAAGGGTCTAGCCGTCATTTTAATTCCTGTCTTATTAGGCTTAGCGCTTTTTACCTTCGTGACTTGGTCCATCGATAATTTTTCTCCAGCTACCTCCACGCCGTTGGCTTTCAAAAATATCAACAGTATCTTTTTCGATCAATTCTTCACGATCTTGATTGTGGTGGATGTAATCCTACTCCTTTTCTCTTTTTTTCTCACCAAGAGATTCCACACGGTCATTCGCAATTCTGGTTTCATCGTCTCAACCATTTTAATCCGGTTATCATTTTCGACTGAGGGTTTGGTCAACGTCGTCTTAATCGTAAGTTCAGTTTTGTTTGGGCTACTCATCCTCACGGTCCACAACCTTTACCAAAAAATGCCTGAAATTTTTGATAACGAGGAACGCGAGTCCTAGTTGCAATGATTCAAAACCGATCGAGAGTTTGCAAATCCAGCCTCTACGAAAACTCCGCCCGAATCCGATCCCCCAAAAATCCAGTCTCCTATCAGCTATAACTACCACTCAACACCTCCCACGCTAACACCATGTTCTCAAAGTTCACCCTCACCGACAAACTACTCTTCGTCTCTGCTTTCTTGTCCTTAATTTTCGCTGAAATCACTTTTTTCGGCGGCCACAAAACGGAGGCTATTTTTGTCGGTCTCTGGGTGCCCTCTATCCTCGGTTTCGGTATCTACCTCAAACTCATCGGAACCTCCAAAAATGAATGAGCTGATTCTCTATTTCGCGGGCCTCATCATGGTGTTGTTCGGCATCGCCTTCTACTCCGCCATGGCCGCCTTCCGCACGTTGGCCAAGACTAGCGAAACCAAGACAAGCAGCGCCGAAGCCGCCGCTGACAAAAAAGCCGCCGATAAAGGGAGATGATCCGCCTGAGCTCCGCCCGCCGGACCTGCTGGTCAGGTGTTCGGCGGGTAGAGCGAACCGTTGGGGAAGTTGCCGCAGAGCGGCCGATCGCCGTCGGTGAAGGCAGAGATCAGCAGATCACCGCCCACGAAGGCGCCGCGCCACGAGGCGCCCCGGCCGCCGAAGACTTCTTCGCGATCACCACGACTCCGCGGAGCATTGACGCCGAACTTGAAGGCCTGGACATCTGGCCGGAGCCGCGCCGCAAAAGCAGGGTCATCGGTCGCGATGGAAGCCACCAAGGCGCCGTTCGAGACATTCATGGCTGACAGGAGCTCGGACTCGGTATCGACGATGACGATCGAGTCGATCGGTCCGAAAGGCTCGCTGTGATGGAAGGACCAACCCGTCGGCGGATTAAGCACGCAGGCCGGCGCGATGTAGGCCGACTGGTCCTGACCCGCGATGAAGCGCCCGACTCCCAGGCCGCCCCGGATCAAGGGGATGCCGCCAGCCACGATGGCTTCTTCGTATCGGGCCCGGAGATCGGTGGCCTTAGACTGTGAGATGACCGGCCCGAAATCCAGCTCCGGCAACGGGTCGCCCGGCGCGGCCACCGCAAAGGGATTCCCGAACTTCAGGGAGGCGATGACTTCCTGGTAAGTGGCGAGGAAGTCGGGCAAGAGGCGCCGTTGGACGACATAGCGCGGATAGGCGGTGCAGCGCTGCTTCGCGTATTCGAAACCTTTCTTGAGATGGCCCGCGAGCAGCGGCCACTGCGAGAAATTCCAAATGCCCCAGGTATTGAGGCCTTCCTGTTCGAGGATGTGCCGACGACGCAAATCAGCCAAGGTACTCGCGGCTTTGCGGCCGTTGGAGCGCCCGCCGACGAACGCCAGCGCACCGAGCTGCGAAGACGAGATGAGCGCGTCGCTGAGGTCGCCCCCGATACCGGAAAGCAAAGTCACGGGCAATCCCGCCCGCACCATCAGCGCATGCGCTAGCGTCAAAGCGTGGAAGCCGCCTTGCGAAGGGGTCTTGGCGATGACGGCGCTGCCCGCCAGCAATTGGGCTAGTTCAGCGTGGACCAGCACGCTCAGAGGGTAATTCCACGAGGCGATATTGGAAACGGGACCCATCAGCGGCGTCCGCCCCTCCATCTGCCGTTCGATTTCCTTGATATACCAATCCACCCCGTCGACGCAGCGGTCCACATCCGCGCAGGCGATACGCCAGGGTTTGCCGATCTCCCACATCAGAAGAAGGGCGAGGGTGTCGCGGTGCTCACGGAGGAGCCCGAGAGCCGCCTGCACGCGGCGTTGGCGCTCGTCCAACGGGACCTTGGACCATTTCGCATGCTGCCGCGCAGACCCCTCGACCGCCGAAACGGCCGTCGGTTTGTCGATCCGGGGCGGGCCGGGAATCAACGAGGCGTCGATGGCCAAGGCGTGCGGGCGGGTTTCCCCGACGAACTTCCACTCGCCGCCGATCAGGTTGGCGATGCGGTTGGCCTCAAAGGCCTCAGGAGCGGCTTGGCGGGCGCGACGATAGACGTCGTCCCAAGTGGTTCCCGGCTTGTGTTGTAGGGTCATGGGTAGTGTGTGGTTTCGAAAAATTAAAAGGCCTTAAACGGCGTTTTTTACTCGGATTTTGTGAACAAGAACGTGCGGGGGCAGGTGGATTTTCAATGAAGAGTGAGTTCATGAAATTAATCCGGGCAAACGTTTGGCCCACTTTAGCCCCATGGTCGGGTCAGGAGCACTTTGTGGCTTGAACGCGAATTACTTCGTTAATCGCCGCAGCGACTGGTTGATCTTCGCGACGTCGCACACCTCGGCGTCGTAGTCGGGACCGATCCAGTCCCGCCATTCGCGGCCGAGTTCGGTCTCCGGCTCCTTCAGGCACGCCAGCATGTCGTGAAACGCCTCGAGCCCGCCGCAGTCCTCGGGCGGCCCGGCCCGCTCGCCGCCGACGCAGTGCGGATAACGCAGGCCCTTCTCCATCGCCACCGGCTTGTCCACGCGGATTTCGACCTGCCAGCCTTCGGCGAAATGGTAACCGTAGGAAAATCGCGCGCGGTTCTCCAGATCGAGATCGGAGAGCGCGATGTCGCGGTCGTCCTCGATCACCAGCTCATCGCGCTTGAGCGGATTGCCATAGCGCAGGTCGTCGAAGTTGAACGCGTGGGTCTGATAATCGAACCAATCGAAGGCCACCTGAATGCAGTCGTGCAGGCGCGAGAGCCACATCGTCTCGCGCACGAGCACCATCCGCCACACGCGCGGCTCGCTGCCGACCAAGCTCAGGTGCAACGGGAACACGCGTTCCGCGGCTTTCTTTTTGGTGCGCGCCCCCGCGCCCTCTTGGATTCCAATCATG
>CAMCWW010000197.1:0-3812 GCA_945882935.1 Opitutus sp. GAS368 | reverse complement strand
TGTCGCGATCGACACGGGTGATGCCGTGGCCCTGCATCCCAAGAACAAGCAGCCCATCGGCCTCCGGCACGCCTATCTCGCACTCGAACGGACTTACGGGAAAATCGCCGTGGGTTCGGGCCCGCGTTACAAGAAGCAGGCGATCAGGGACGACAAAATCATTCTGGAATTTGATTCCATCGGGCGCGGCCTGATGGCCGCCAAGCCCGGCCCCTTGAACAGTTTTGCGATCGCGGGCGCTGACCGCGTGTGGCACTGGGCCGAAGCGGAAATTAAGGGCCACACCGTGGTGCTCTCGTCCAAGGCAGTGCCGCAACCGGTGGCCGCTCGTTACGCCTGGGCGATGAATCCGTCGCAGCGCAATCTCCTCTACAACCGCGAGGGATTTCCCGCGTCGCCCTTCCGGACGGACATTTGGCCGCTCTTCGATCCCAAGGCCCCGATCGTGACGGTCGACAAGCCCGAGCAGGAAAACGAGAAATCCGGGGCAGATTGGGAACGACCCATCATGAAACCATGAGCGAGGGACTTCCGGCTGAATAACGCATGGCTACCCGGCCTCGAGAGGTAACACGATTACATCGTCGCGGTGCCAAGAGCAGTTCGCTGGAGATCAGTTGGCGAAAAGCTTCGTGGAGTAGTAGCGCTCGGCGCGATTGCAGAGGATGGTGACGCTTGGGAGATTATCAGGGGAAATTTGGCAGGAGGCCAACGCAAACCGGGACTTGCGGGCGATGTGTTTTGGGGCAGCCTTACCGCCATGACCCGCGAAGAACTGCTTCAGCGCATCTGGATCGACCCCGGTCGTTGTAGTGGCCAGCCGTGCATCCGCGGGCATCGGATTTGGGTTTCGCTGATCCTCGATTTGCTCGCGGCGGGTGAATCGGTGGAGACCATTTTGGAGAACTATCCCGGCATTTCGCGTGAGGACGTGCAGGCCTGCATTGCCTACGGTTCGGAGATGGCGCGCGAACGGTTTGTCGAGATCCCGCTCGAGCCGGCCGGCGCGTGAAACTCAAGCTGGACGAGAATCTGGGCGAGCGCGGCCGGCAGGCGCTCATCGCCGCCGGCCATGATGTTTGCACCGTCGTCGTGCAAAAGCTGGAAGGTGCCACCGATGCCGAGTTGCTGCGCCGCTGTGCGGCAGAGCAGCGTGCGCTGGTGACGTTGGATATGGATTTCGCCAATCCTTTGGTTTATCCGCCCGACCGCCACGCCGGGGTCGCCGTCTTGCGGCTGCCGCGCAAGCCCACGCGCGTGCATCTCGATCATGTCATCGCCACGTTGGCGGAGGCGCTCCGCCGGCAACCGCTGGAAGGGGAACTCTGGATTGTCGAAGCCGGACGCATCCGGGTTCACTTGCACGAGGGTTGACCCCAGAAACGGCAGTCCAAACCGACCGCGAATTACGCGAATGATACGGATAAATCAGGATACGGAAGAAGCCAGCGGCCCAGACAAGTCTTCCGGAGGGTGAGCTACTGCTATTCGGCATTTTTTTGTTATAGCAATGCCACATGAGATTTGGACTTTTGTAGACCGTCCGCGGGCGGACGCACAGAGCGCCTGCAAGCAGGTTGCCTATGACGGAAAGTCTAAAAACCAACCGCGTTGGTATTAGGTTGATCGAACTACGGCGCGGGAGGCTCCGCGAAGAGCTTCGTGGAGTAGTAACGCTCGGCGCGGTCGCAGAGGATGGTGACGACGCGGGATTCGGGCCCCAGCTCGACGGCGGTGCGGAGGGCGGCGATGACGTTGGCGCCGCTGGAGGTGCCGACGAGCAGCCCGAATTCGCGGCTGAGGCGGCGGGTCATCGCGATGGCGTCGGCGCTGGAGACCTTGATCGCGCCGTCGAGTTGCGCCCCGCTCAGGAGCGGCGGCACGTAGCCGCCGGCCACGCCTTCGATCGAGTGGCAGCACGGCATCTCGCCAGAGAGCATGGCGGCCTCGGCGGGTTCCATCGCGAGGATGCGGACCTTGGGGTTGGCGGCGCGCAGGGCGCGGCCGCAACCGGTGAGCGTGCCGCCGGTGCCGTAGCCGGCGACGAAGGCGTCGACGAGGCCGTGCATCTGCGAAAGAATTTCGCGGCCCGTGAAGTGCTCGTGGTCGAGGGCGTTGATGGGATTCTCAAACTGACGCGGGAGAAAAATGTTGGCGTCGCGCGCGGCCATTTCGCGGGAGAGGTCGATGCCGGTGGCGTAGCCGTTGGTGGCTTTGAAAAGTTGGACCTCGCCGCCGAACTGGCGGATGAGGTGGCGGCGCTCGATGCTGGCCGACTCGCTCATGAGGATGTGGACCTGGTAGCCCTTAGCGGCACCGACCATGGCGAGGGAAATCCCGGTGTTGCCGCTAGTGCATTCGAGGATGACGGAGTCGGCGTGAAGGAGCCCGCGGGACTCGGCGTCTTCGACGATGCAGAGGGCGAGCCGGTCCTTGATGGAGCCGGAGGGATTGAGGAACTCGGCCTTGGCGTAGAGGGTGCGGTCAACCTCGGCGAAGTGCAGCGGGATGAGCGCGGTGTTGCCGATGAGGGAAAGGACCGGCGGGCGGGAGCGGGCGAGAGTGGCCATGGACGGCGGTGCGGAGGGGCAACTGAAGACCGAAAATAGGGCGGCGGATCGAAGGAGCCAAACTCACGTCTGGCCGGCGGAGCCGGGCGTGAGGCGGGCACCGACCAGCGGCACCCCTACGAAGAAAAGGGTCGAGCCGGCGTTATTGGGTCTTGGGAGCGACGGGCTTTACGGTCGAGCCGGCGGGATAGAAACGCTTTGGTTGGTTGGCGGGGGCAATTTCGACGCCGGCGATCATGAGCAGGTTGGCGAGGGCTTGTTCGGTGGCGGGGCTGTAGCCGGCGTACATGCCGACGAATTTGCCCGCGGAATTGATCACGAGGGTCGTGGGCAACGGCGACATGACGCCTTGGGTGAGTTGCACCATGACCGTCTTGGCCGAGGCCGCTCTGTCGCCGCTGGCGGGTTTGCCAATGGGATCGAAGACGGTGGGGAAGGTGTATTTTTCGCGGTTGGCCGTGACCCACTTGTCGTAGGCTTCGCGGGTGTCGAACGAGCAGACCCCGAGGACGACGACGTTTTTATCGGCGTAGCGGCGGGAAATTTCTTGGTAGTGCGGCATGGCTTGCAGGCAGGGCCCGCACCAGGTGGCCCAGAAATCGAGGATGACCGTCTTGCCTTTGGCGAAGTCGGAGAACTTGCCGGGTTTACCGTCGGCGGTGATGACGTCGAAATCGGGGATGGCGTCGCCGGCCTTGAGTTTACCGTAGCTCTCGCGGAAGGGGGGCGGTGGGTTTTTGGCTTTTTCAGCAGCGGCGGCGGCCGAGGCTTTGGCCTTGGCGTCGGCGGCGGCCACGATGGCGGCATCGACCTTGATGCCGGCGGTGGCGAGGGCGGCCTCGGTGCGCGGATCGGTGGCGCCGCCATTGCCGACGATCACGCCGGCGATCTTGCCGTCGCGGCCGATGACAAACTGGGTGGGGATGCCGGTGACGCCGTAGAGCTTGCTGGACGCGCGCTCGGCGAAGGTGGCGGAGTCGCGCTCATTCGCGTCCCACGTGAAGACGAGGTCGGGGTATTTCGGCTGGTTGACGGGAATCCACTCGCGGAATTTGGCGATGGTATCGCTGGTGCCGGAGGCGAGCACGGCGACGCCTTGGTCCTTGTATTTGGCGGCGAGCGCTTGGGTGTGCGGGAAGGAAGCGATGCACGGGCCACACCAGGTGGCCCAGAAGTCGAGGACGACGACCTTGTCTTTGTAGTCGCTGAGGCGGACGTCGGCACCCGCGAGGTTTTTCATGA
>CAMCWW010000196.1:0-3837 GCA_945882935.1 Opitutus sp. GAS368 | reverse complement strand
GATGTTGGTGATCGGCAGACCGTCCTCTTGCATGGAGACGTAGTATTGGCCGGTGGCGCCATCGGAGCTGTCGGCGGAGATGCCGCGCGAGTAAACCATGCCGCGAATTTCGCCGAGGGAGGAATTCACGAACACCCCGGCGACCTCGAACAGCATATCGTCGGCGCTGAGATAGACCTGCTCGGCGAGATACGCGGAGGTCAGTGTGGTGATGGCCGTGGTAGCCTTTTTGGCTTCAGTGGCATTGAAGACCCCGGTGACGACAAAGTCCTCGAGTTTGACGGCGGCGGCCGCGGCGACCAGCGGGGTATTGGTGGCGCCGCTGGACGGAGTGAGGGCGGTTTGGGCGGAAAGGGCGGAAGCAGAGAGCGAGAAGAGTAAAGCCGGAGGAAGGCGGAGCGAGCGGCGGAGGGAGCGTGTTTCCATGGGTTGCGCTATGGACTTAGATACGGTTGATGATTTTCGCTCCGTCGTTAAAAGCGACCGTTGAGGCCGATGGTGATGGTGGTGCCGGGATAGTTGAAATGTTCGACGTTGTCGGTTGTACCGCGGTAGCGCTTCTGCGGGACATTGGTGAGGTTATCGACGTCGAGGGTCACGTTGAGCGTGGGGCGGATCTGGTAGCCGAAGCCGACGTTGATGAGTTTGCGTTCGACGCGGTAGAGGTTGCGCGCGGGTGAGGTGGCGTTGTAGGCGGTGAGGAAGGTGTTCGCGTAGTTCACGAGCAGGCGCGTGGTAAATCCGCGATAGCGCCAGCTCAGGCTGGCGTTGGCGGTGACCGGAACGAAGTTCGGCACCTCGCCCTTTTCGCGCCGGCCGGTGCCGCCGAAATTGCCGTGCGTATCGAGCAGGGTGTAATTGATGCTGCCGCTGAGGCCTTTGAGCATGCCGGGAAGGAATGTGAACTGTTGCTGATAGCTGAATTCCCAGCCCTGCACCACGGCGGTGCCGGCGTTGGCGGTGGTGAGGATGGTCCAGCCGGGGTATTCGCCGTTGAGGCCGTTGTCGGTGCCGGTTGCGATGATGCCGGATTCGATGCCGCCGACGATGTAGTCGCGGATTTCTTTGTGGAACCAGCCGGCCGAGAAGTTGCCGACGGGCTCGAAATAATATTCGAGCGTAGCGTCCCAGTTCTTCGCGGTCTGCGGCAGGAGGGATGGGTTATTGATCGTGAGGGTGGAGCGGCCGCCGAAGTTGATGTTGGCCTCGTTGGGCGTCTCGCCGGGGACGAGGTTGCCGAAGCCGGGACGACCAAAGCTCGTGGACCAGCTCAGGCGAGCCTTGAGATTTTGGGTGATGTCGTGCCAGGCGTGGACACTGGGAAACGCTTTGGTGTATTCGCCGTCAACGGTGCGGCGGTTGGTGGCGTAGTCGGCCTGCGCCGCGGCGATCGCGGCGGCCTCGGTAGCGGTGGCCGGCGTGCCGCTGAGGCGGCGGGCGCGCACGAAGCCGTCGGCCTCGTTTTGGGTTTTCTCCCAGCGCACGCCGCCGAGGAAACCGGTGCGGGCGAGCCAGCCATCGCGACCGAGCTTACCCTGCGCCATCGCGTAGGGCGCAGTGACGGTCTCGACGGCTTGGCGGTAGGAGGTGAAGCCCGTAGTCTCGCGGAAATAGAAATCCTCCCGCCAGATCGTGGGATCGATCACCTCGCGACCACGAATGAACGACGACGCTTCCCATTGAGGGATGCCGCGGCGCGTCTCGCGCTGGTCCATCGTGACGAGATTGGGGTCGTGGGGGAGCGGGCCGGTGCCGGTATAACTCCAACGGCGCGAGGCGCTACGAACACCCACGGTCTGCTCGCGCCAGTGGACGCCGGCCTTAGCAAAAATCGACGCGAAGAACGGCAGGTTATAGCGCACATCGATGCGGCCTTCGTTTACCTCGTGGAATTCCTTGTTGTTGCCGTTGGTCAGGCCGTTGGCGGTAGGCCGATAATTGGCGGGGTTGGTGAAATCGGGACCGCCGTTCTGGATGAATTTGGGGAATAGGTCCGATTCCGTGCGATCGAGGATCCAGCCGGCACCGGCGATGCGATTGACTAGAACTCCACCCTCGCCGTTGCCGATGTTGATCCGCGTCTGGGTGCGGCGGAGGTTGGCTTCGATTAGCAGCGGTCCCTGCTGGTGCTCGAGGCCCAGGTCGGCGCGGCGGAGGCGGTTGAAGAAATTATTCGGGCCCGTCATGGTGACATCGATCACGGAGGTTGGGACGGGGCGCACGGTCGTCACCCGTGAGGTGTAGCCCGGCGCGATGCCAGCAGCGGTGTTGGCGGCCGTGTTGAGCGCGGGATCAAATACGACCTGATTGGTGATGGCGCTCACGTTGTATTGGCGGCGATAGACTTCGGAGTGGTCGATGTAAGTCGCGAGAAACGAGAGTTTGGTCGACGGGGTGAGCCGGTAGTCGGCTTTGGCGGTGATATTTTTTTGCCGGCGGTGGTTGTAGAGATCGCTCGTGAGGTAGCTCCAGAGAAAGGCGGGCGAGGCGGCCGTGGCTTGAAAATCACGGGTGGTGAAGAACGAACCGATGGCGGTCTCGCTGTTAAAGAGAGTGACCGAAACGCCGAGGTTACGGCTGCCACCGAAGGCATCGAAGACTTCCTGGTAGCCGAGGTTGGCGAGACCATGGAGGCGACGCTGCTCGCGGAGGGGAATCTGCTGGGTGAACGACGGGGCGATGCGGGCCGAAAGCGTGTAGGTCACGCGACGCTGCTCGCGCATCGAGAGGGGCGAGCGGCTCTTGAAATTGATCGTGCCGCCAAGAGAGTCAGCGCCTTTGTCCGGGGTATGACCCTTGATGAGCTCTACCTGGTCGAACATTGCCCCGGTGATATTGTTTACGAAGATCGAGCGGCCAAGGCCGCCTTGGCCGGTCATCAGCCCGCCGTCCATGGTCACGGAGTTGAGGCCCCCCGCCATGCCGCGGACCGTAAAACCCGAGAGGTTACCGCCGGCGTCGAGCTCGCCGTAGATGCCGGGTAGTCGGATAGCGACTTCGCCGGCGTTCATATTGGGGAGATTACCGAACGAGTCGGTGGCGGCGACGTTCTTGAGATTTTCAGCGTTGCGCGCGGCGGTAAGGGCCGACGCATCGCCCTCGCGCTCGCCCTTCACTTTAAACTGCTCGAGCTTGTAGATGCCCGTGGTGAGATCGAAATTCCGCGTCGCGACTTGATCGGCGGTGACGGCGACAACAGCGCGTTGGCTATCGAGGCCGAGGTAGGTGACGACGAGTTCGTGGGTGCCGGCGGGGAGAGAGCCGAGGACGTAACGGCCCGTTTCATCAACGAGGGCGGAGACCCCGAGAGCGGAAATCTCAACCCGGGCGCCTTGCAAGAGGTTGCCCGTTCCGAGATTGGCAACATTGCCGGAAATGGTGGCGGCTTGGGTAAAGGTGGCGGAGAAAGAAAGAAAGACCGCGAGAACGAGGAGTAGTAGGTGAGACGTGGCAACGGGGAGACGGTGATGGGATGGGGGTGGAGTTCTCATCGAGGGGATTAGCGTGGGGCGGATTTAAGGAATCCTTGCGTGAATCGGCCGTGCGTAGAAACGACGCAGGTAGGCACAGCCGCAGCGGGGCGTGGGGGGGGGTTACACTAACAAGGCCGGGCGAGCGACCTCGCCCGGCAGAAGCAAACGGCGGACAAGCGCTTTACGGGAGGGTCTTGAGAGAGACGTTCTTAAACTGAACCGTCATCGGCGGACCGGTGTGAAGTTGCAGGGCGATGACGCCGGCAGCGGCCCCAAGAGTGGAATCAGTATCGATCACATCGGCGGTAAGTTTGCCGTTGAGGTAGTGGCGGAGGTGGTTGCCCTCGGCGATGACGACAAAATC
>CAMCWW010000195.1:0-3838 GCA_945882935.1 Opitutus sp. GAS368 | reverse complement strand
GATGTTGGTGATCGGCAGACCGTCCTCTTGCATGGAGACGTAGTATTGGCCGGTGGCGCCATCGGAGCTGTCGGCGGAGATGCCGCGCGAGTAAACCATGCCGCGAATTTCGCCGAGGGAGGAATTCACGAACACCCCGGCGACCTCGAGCAGCATATCGTCGGCGCTGAGATAGACCTGCTCGGCGAGATACGCGGAGGTCAGCGTGGTGATGGCGGTGGTGGCCTTCTTGGCTTCAGTGGCATTGAAGACCCCGGTGACGACAAAGTCCTCGAGTTTGACGGCGGCGGCCACGGCGGCCGGCGGGGTATTGGTGGCGCCGTTGAACGGAGTGACGGCGGTTTGGGCGGAAAGGGCGGAAGCAGAGAGCGAGAAGAGTAAAGCCGGAGGAAGGCGGAGCGAGCGGCGGAGGGAGCGTGTTTCCATGGGTTGCGCTATGGGCTTAGATCACGGTTGGGGATTTTCGCTCCGTCGTTAAAAGCGGCCGTTGAGGCCGATGGTAATGGTGGTGCCGGGGTAGTTGAAATGTTCGACGTTGTCGGTTGTGCCGCGGTAGCGCTTCTGCGGGACATTGGTGAGGTTATCGACGTCGAGGGTCACGTTGAGCGTGGGACGGAGTTGGTAGCCGAAGCCGACGTTGATGAGTTTGCGCTCGACGCGGTAGAGGTTTCGCGCGGGCGAGATGGCGCTGTAGGCCGTGATCGCCTCGCCGGCGTAATTGACCAGCAGGCGCGTGCTGAATCCGCGGTAGCGCCAGGACAGGCTGGCGTTGGCGGTGCGCGGGACGAAGCCGGCGACCTGCCCCGTCTCGCGCCGGCCCGTGCCGCCGAAGTTGCCGTGCGTATCGAGCACCGTGTAGTTAACGGTGCCGCTGAGGCCCTTGAGCACGCCGGGCAGGAACGTGAACTGCTGCTGGTAGCTGAACTCCCAGCCCTGCACGATCGCGGTGCCGGCGTTGCGCGTGGTGAGAAGCGTGAAGTCGGCGTATTCGCCGTTGAAGCCGTTGTCGGTGCCGGTCGCGACTAGGCCGGACTCGATGCCGCTAATGATGTAGTCGCGGATCTCCTTGTGGAACCAGCCGACGGTGAAGTTGCCGACGGGCTCGAAGTAATACTCGAGCGTGGCATCCCAGTTCTTCGCGGTCTGCGGCAGGAGCGACGGGTTGTTGATCGTGAGCGTGGGGCGTCCGCTGAAGTTCGCATTGGCCTCGGTGGGGGTCTCGCCAGGCACGAGTTGGCCGAAGCTGGGGCGGCCAAAGCTCGTGGACCAACTCAGGCGGGCCTTGAGGTTTTGATTGATGTCGTGCCAGGCGTGGATGCTGGGAAACGCCTTGGTGTATTCGCCGTCGACGTTGCGGCGGTTGTTGGCGTAGTCGGCCTGCGCTGCGGCGATCGCGGTGGCCTCGGTGGCGGTGGCGGGTGTGCCACTGAGGCGGCGGGCGCGCACGAAACCGTCGGCCTCGTTCTCGGTTTTTTCCCAGCGCACGCCGCCGAGGAAGCCGGTGCGACCGAGCCAGCCGTCGCGGCCGAACTTGCCCTGCGCCATCGCGTAGGGCGCGGTGACGGTCTCGACGGCTTGGCGGTAGGACGTGAAGCCCGTGGTTTCGCGGAAATAGAAATCCTCGCGCCAGATCGTCGGGTCGATGACCTCGCGGGCGCGGATGAACCACGAGGCCTCCCATTGCGGGATGCCCCGGCGGGTCTCGCGTTGGTCCATGGTGACGAGATTGGGGTCGTGTGGGAGCGGGCCAGTGCCGGTGTAGCTCCAACGGCGCGAGGCGCTGCGGGCGCCCACGGTCTGCTCGCGCCAATGCACACCGACCTTGGCGAAGATAGGCGCGGAGATCGGCAGGTTGTAGCGGACATCGAGGCGGCCCTCGTTCACCTCGTGGATCTGTTTGTCGTTGCCGTTGGTAAGGCCGTTGGCGATCGGGCGATAGTTGGCGGGATTGGTGAAATCGAGCCCGCCGTTCGGCAGGAATTTCGGAAAGAGATCTGACTGCGTGCGGTCGAGGATCCAGCCGGTGTTGCTAATGCGGTTGGTGAGTATACCGCCCTCGCCGTTGCCGATGTTGATGTGCGTCTGAGTGCGGCGGAGGTTGGCCTCGATGAGCAGCGGGCCCTTTTGGTGCTCGAGGCCCACGTCGACGCGGCGGAGGCGATTGAAGAAATTATTCGGCCCCGTCATCTGGACATCGATCACGGAGGCGGGGACGGGGCGGACGCTCGTCACGCGCGAGGTGTAGCCGGGCGCGATGCCAGCACCGGTGTTGGCGGGCGTGTTCAGCGCGGGATCGAAAACGACCTGATTGGTGGAGGCGGTGACGTTGTATTGGCGGCGATAGACCTCGGAGTGGTCGATGTAGGTTGCGAGAAACGAGAGCTTGGTCGCCGGGGTGAGGCGGTAGTCGGCCTTTGCGGTGATGTTTTTCTGCCGGCGGTGGTTGTAGAGATCGCTCGTGAGGTAGTTAAAGAGGAAGGCCGGCGAGGAGGCGGTGTTCTGGAAATCGCGCGTGGTGAAAAAGGAGCCGATGGCGGTCTCGCTGTTAAAGAGGGTGACCGAGACGCCGAGGTTGCGGGTGCCGCCGAAGGCATCGAAGACTTCTTGGTAGCCGAGGTTGGCGAGGCCGTGGAGGCGGCGCTGCTCACGGATGGGAATCTGCTGAGTGAAGGACGGGGCAATGCGCGCCGAGAGGGTGTAGGTCACGCGGCGCTGCTCGCGCATGGAGAGCGGGGAGCGGCTCTTAAAATTGATCGTGCCGCCGAGGGAGTCGGCGCCCTTGTCGGGTGTGTGGCCCTTGATGAGCTCCACCTGGTCGAACATCGCGCCGGTGATGTTGTTGACGAAAATGGAGCGGCCGAGGCCGCCCTGGCCGGTCATGAGGCCGCCGTCCATCGTGACCGAATTGAGTCCCGCGGCCATGCCGCGCACGTTGAAGCCGGAGAGGTTGCCGCCGGCGTCGAGCTCGCCGTAGATACCGGGCAGTCGGATAGCGACTTCGCCGGCGTTCATGTTGGGAAGATTACCGAACGAGTCGGTGGCTGCGACGTTCTTGAGATTTTCGGCGTTGCGCGCGGCGGTAAGGGCCGACGCATCGCCCTCGCGCTCGCCCTTCACTTTGAACTGTTCGAGTTTGTAGATGCCCGTGGTGAGATCGAAATTCCGCGTTGCGATTTGGTCGGCGGTGACGGCGACAACGGCGCGTTGGCTATCGAGGCCCAGGTAGGTGACGACGAGTTCGTGGGTGCCGGCCGGGACGGGGCCGAGGACGTAACGGCCCGTTTCATCAACGAGGGTGGAGACCCCGAGAGCGGGAATCTCAACCCGGGCGCCTTGCAGGAGGTTGCCCGTGCCGAGATTGGCAACATTGCCGGAAATGGTGGCGGCTTGGGTAAAGGTGGCGGCGAGGGAGAGAAAGACCGCGAGAGCGACGGGTAGCAGGTGAGACGTGGCAACGGGGAGCCGGTGATGGGATGGGGATGGGGTTCTCATCGAGGGGATTAGCGTGGGGCGGATTTAAGGAATCCTTGCGTGAATCGGCCGTGCGTAGAAACGACGCAGGTAAGCACAGCCGCAGCGGGGCGTGGGGGGGGGTTACCCTAACAAGGCCGGGCGAGCGACCTCGCCCGGCAGAAGCAAACGGCGGCCAAGCGCTTTACGGGAGGGTCTTGAAAGAGACGTTCTTAAATTGAACCGTCATCGGCGGACCGGTGTGAAGTTGCAGGGCGATGACGCCGGCAGCGGCCCCAAGAGTGGAATCAGTATCGATCACATCGGCGGTAAGTTTGCCGTTGAGGTAGTGGCGGAGGTGGTTGCCCTCGGCGATGACGACAAAATC
>CAMCWW010000194.1:0-3918 GCA_945882935.1 Opitutus sp. GAS368 | reverse complement strand
AACTCGTCGGGGCGCACGCGGTAGCGCGCGAAGTTGCCCTCATGCAGGCTCGTGAGCTCGGTCTCGGCGAGGGTGGCAAAGTGGGCGCGCTCGCCGGGCTTGGGCAGTTTGGCGACCTCGCGCCGGATGAAGGCGGAGGCGGCCGGCTTGTCCAAGCCCTGGCGCACGACGTCGCCCACGACCTGCTTCAGCCGGTCGCGGTGCCGTAGTCTAAACTCGTCCGGCTCGCCCAGCACTTGCCGCACGGCGGCGTAACGCGCGCACGAACGCTCATAGGCCCACTCGAAGACATCGCGCAGATAGTCCACGCGGTTCAACTCATAGACGCCGAGAATCGCGTGCATGTAGTCGGCCTGCGGGACATCGACGAAGGACAACGGCCCGAGATTGTGCTGCACCAGCGGGATGTTGGCGGCCAGCCGCGACACGCGCTTGTTCACATCCTCGAACGGTTGGAGGTAGGGCAGCTGCACCATCGCGAAAAACGCCTGCTCGAACGGATCGTGGATCGCGGCGGCGGTGGCGAGGATCTGGTCAAAATATTCCTCGATGAGCGACGACGCCTCGGGCGGATGATAGACCGAAGCGCCGATGCCGACCGCGTGGGTGCGCAGCCGACCGCCGGCGGCCGCCTCGGGCAGCAGGTTTTCCGACAGCAACGCGTGGAGATTGCAAAGCGTGTAGCGGTTGAAACCGATGGCGCTCGCGTGCTCCGCCAGCAGCTCAATCGCGGCCTTGTGATTGAGGATCATCTGAGTCTCGTGCGCGGCGCGGCCGACGGCGGCCTCGCCCGCTTCGAGCAACCGCTGCGTTTCCAGTAACGAGTAAGTGTTGCCCTCGAGCCGGCTAGAATTCCACGACAGGTCGATCAGCAGCCGATCCATCACCTGGCGCAGGTGCGTGCCGGCGGGCAACGCTTCGCCCGTCGTCCGACCGAGCGCGGCGAGTTTTTTCCGGAGCGCCGGCGAAAGATACGCGGACACGTTGGGCCGGTAGCCGTCGAGAAAAGAAAACACGTAGCCCACCGGCTTGCGGCGGGTGAGCGGTAGCATGACGAGTTTTTGGGTTTGCCGAGCGGCTGGAGACAGCCGGATGCGATCATACTCGGCCGGCAGTTCAGCGACGGCCCACCGCTCTGCTGCGGGTGCGGCCGGCAGTGGCATAGCGGCCGCGAGATAACGGCGGCCGCGGCCCTCGCCGACCGGCACGATGCGCCCCTGGGCAACGAGCAACGCCAGCCAACGCTGCACGCTCCGGCGCGGCGGCAACGGCTTGAGCGACTGGTGAATCGCATCCACGGCGGCGCCCGACGGCTGCCGGGAAAGGAAGCTGACTAAGGCGTCGAGCTGCGTGGAAGGAAGCGAAGGCGGCATGGTGAAGAAAGTGGCGCGATTTTAGCTAAACGCGCCACATCACCGCATATAATTTGCGCATTATCGGTTATTGCGCCACTAAAATCTCCATAGAAAAGCCGGAAATTAGCCTAATCGCGCCATTATAAGCAACGTTTTGGCGCGAAAGCTAAATCGCGCCACTTTCTCCCGCTCGCGGCGATCCGAAGAACCGACGCTGGCGCCCTACAGCCCGGCGATTTCCCAGCCCTTGCGATACGTGCGGCGGACGTGGGTGTTGGCGGCTTTGTCGTTCTCGAACTGGAGCTTGGCGGCATTCCATTTGAGGTCGGTCTGCGGGAAGCGCACGGCGACGCTGCCGAGCAGCACGGCTTCGGTGAGCGGGCCGGAGTAGTCGAAAGGCGCGAGCGGTTTGGCGGGACCGCCCACGATGGCTTCGGCCCAATCGCTCCAGTGATGCGAGCCGGCGATCTCGGGGATCTTGTAATCGGCAAATTTTACTTCGGGGAAAAGTTTCGGCGTCGCGATGTGGGGGACGAGCAACACGCCCTCGGTGCCGATGATGATCGAACCCTGGTCGGGTTCGGCTTGGCGCTTGGCTTGGCCGGGGCGGCCGACGTCGTCGACCGTGGTCGTGGTCAGGGCTTTGGTCGAAGCGACGAGGGCGCGGATCTCGGCGGGCGGGCGTTGGTCGCCGTCATACCAAGTGACGGCGACGGTTTTTTCGGCGGTGAATTTCGTGCCGGGGAAAACGTAGCGGATGATGGCATTGGTCGACCAGTTCCACGCATCGGGCGCGGGCCCATCGGAGCGCACGGTGACCGGGGCGGTGAGGGCGAGGGCTTCGAATACCGGGTCAAAAATATGGCACCCCATATCGCCAAACGTGCCGGTGCCGAAGTCTAGGCGCTTGCGCCAGTTGTTGGGGTGGTAGTGGCCGGGCACGTAGGGCCGGGTGGAGGCGTTGCCGAGCCAGAGGTCCCAGTTGAAATCAGCCGACGGTGGCGTCGTCGGGGCCGGCGGGGCGCCGAGATCGCCCCACTTCTTGTTGCTCCAAGTGTGGACCTCCTTCACTTTGCCGATGGCGCCGCTCTGCACGATGGCGACGGCTTGGCGGTAAACCTTCTGCGAGTGAATCTGGATGCCCATCTGCGTGATGAGTTTCTTTTCGCGGGCGAGCTCGGTGAGAACGCGTGTTTCGAAAATATCGTGAGCGAGGGGTTTCTGGCAGTAGACGTGTTTGCCGAGCTGCATCGCGGAGTAGGCGATGGGTGCGTGCATGTGATCGGGCGTGGAGACGTTGCACGAGTCAAAGTTGCGGCCCTCGCGGTCGAGGAGCTGACGCCAATCCTGGTAGACGCGAACCTCGGGAAAACGGGCCTTCACTTGACCGACGCGGCCGAGATCTACGTCGGCGACGGCGACGAGCTGCACAAAGGGATTGCTCGCGATGGCCTGGATGTCGGACCACGCCATGCCGGAGGCGCCGAAGCTGACGTGGCGGAGAATCTTGCTCGGCTGGGCGGCGAGCAGGCTGCGGGAGATAAAAGGGAAAACGAGGCCGGCGGTGCCGACGGTTTTGAGGAAGGTGCGGCGGGGGAGGGGAGCTTTCATGGGGAGGGGTCTGGGGGAGAGAGAAGGAGAGAGGGAGAGAGAAGGAGAGAGGGAGAGAGGGAGAGAGGGAGAGAAGGGGTGAGGGGAATTTTGTGGTTACCGGCGCGGGGGTTGGCAATCTTCGTGAGGGGCGGACCACTCGCTCACGCTCGCGGCTACGGGGTCGCTGGCGGGAAAATCAAATGGGCTCGTTGATGACGGGGTTGGTGAGGGTGCCGATTTTTTCGATTTCGATGCTCACGGTGTCGCCGGCCTTCAAGAAGACGGGCGGGTTGCGGGCGAAGCCGACGCCGTGCGGGGTGCCGGTGAGAATCACGGTGCCCGGCAGGAGGGTGGTGCTGGCGCTCAGGAATTCGATGATCGCGGGCACATCGAAGATCATATCGTCGGTGCTCCAGTCTTGCATCGTCTCGCCGTTGAGAATCGTGCGAATGCGTAGGGCGTTCGGATTCGGAATCTCGTCCCGCGTGACGAGGATCGGGCCGAGTGGGGCGAAGGTGTCAAAGCTCTTGCCCCGGCACCATTGCCCACCGCCGGCGTTGCGTTGCCAGTCGCGGGCGGAGACATCGTTGGCGCAGGTGTAGCCGAGCACGTAGTCGAGGGCGGTGGCGCGGGAGACGTTCTTGCAACGCCGGCCGATGATCACGGCGAGCTCGCACTCGTAGTCGACGGAGACGCTGGGGAGTTTTTGTGGAAGCTCGATCGGGTCGCCGGGGTTTTGGGTGTTGGCGGGATTCTTGACGAAGAGCACGGGGTGGGGCGGGAGCGGGCTGTTGCTCTCGGCGGCGTGCTTTTTGTAATTGAGGCCGATGCACGGCAGGTAGACGGGGTCGATCGGGGCGAGAAGTTTGCCGGGGACGACAACGGGTTCGGTGACGCGGAAGTCGCCGAAGATATCGCCGGTGATTGCGCGGGCTGAGCCGTCGGCTTGGAGTGAGGCGTAGGCGGGGCC
>CAMCWW010000193.1:0-3937 GCA_945882935.1 Opitutus sp. GAS368 | reverse complement strand
CATCAATCAGGCGAGGAGTTTTTCGATCAGGTGGCCGTGGACGTCGGTCAGGCGGAAGTCCCGGCCTTGAAAACGGAAGGTCAGTTTTTTGTGATCGAGACCGAGGAGGTGAAGGATCGTCGCGTGGATGTCGTGAACGTGGGCGCGGTCGGTGACGGCGTTGAAACCGAGTTCGTCGGTCTCGCCGATGATCGTGCCGGGCTTCGTGCCGCCGCCGGCGAACCACATGGTGAACGCGTCGATGTGGTGGTTGCGGCCGGTCGTGTCGCGGTTCTCGCCCATGGGTGTGCGGCCGAACTCGCCGCCCCAGACGACGAGCGTGTCTTTGAGGAGGCCGCGTTGTTTGAGGTCGGTGACGAGGGCGGCTTGGCCTTGGTCAACCTCGCGGCAGCGAGCTTCGAGGTCGGATTGGAGGTTCTCGCCGGGGCTGCCGTGGCTGTCCCAATTGGTGTGGTAAAGCTGGATGAACCGGGAACCGCGCTCGACGAGACGTCGGGCGAGGAGGCAGTTGCGGGCAAAGGACGGTTTGTCTTTTTCGACGCCGTAGAGCTTGAGCGTGGCTTCGGTCTCGCTGCTCAGATCGACGAGTTCGGGGGCGCTGGACTGCATCCGGCTGGCCATCTCGTAGGCAGCGATACGCGTGTGAATCTCGGCGTCGCCGGTGGCGACGGCCTGCTGGAGATTGAGGTCGCGGATCGCGTCGATGACTTGGCGCTGGCGGGCGGCGGTGATGCCTTTGGGACTGGCGAGATTGAGGATCGGGTCGCCGTTGCCTCGGAAAGGAACGCCTTGATAGGTGGTGGGCAAAAAGCCGGTGCCCCAATTGACGGCGCCGCCACGGGGACCGCGCGGGCCGGACTGCAGGACGACGAAGCCCGGGAGATTGTGCGACTCACTGCCGAGGCCGTAGGTGATCCACGAGCCCATGGACGGGCGACCGAATTGCCCCGAGCCGGTGTTCATGAAAAGTTTAGCCGGGGCGTGATTGAAGAGATCGGTGGCGCAGGATTTGAGCAGGGTGAGGTCGTCGACGACGCCCGCGGTGTAGGGGAAAAGATCGGAGACCCACGCGCCGCTGCGGCCGTGTTGCGCGAAGGCGCGGCGGCTGCCGAGGAGTTTCGTGCCGTGCGAGGTGTCCATGAACGCGAAGCGCTTGCCGGCAATCAGCGATTCGGGAACGGGCTGGCCGTTGAGCGCGGCGAGGCGGGGTTTGTAGTCGAATAGGTCGAGTTGGCTCGGACCGCCGGCCATGAAAAGATAGATGACGTTTTTGGCGCGCGCGGGGAAATGAGTAGGGCGGGGCGCCATGGGATCGGCGATCGGAGCGGGGCCGCCGGGTGCAGCCGACGGTGCCGCACCGTGGGCGCGGCGCTCGTTGAGCATCGAGGCCAGAGCGATGCCGCCCAAGCCGAGCGCGCACCGGCTGAAAAAGTGGCGACGGGATGCGGGGTCGAATGACGGAGCGGATTCAGGAGGCATGGAAAAGAGGAGGGAGTGAGAGAGGGGAACCTTGGGCGGCGGGAGGCGCTTCGCGCGGAGGGCGGGTCGGAGACCCCTACTGGGGAAATCAGCTTCGGGTGATGGTTTCGTCGAGGTTGAGCAGGACGCGGGTTAGGGTGGTCCACGCTTCGAACGGGGTGGCGGCCGGATCGGTGGCGGTGGCGCGGGCGGGGTCTTGGAGTTCGCGCAAGAGGGCGAGGAGGCGGGAGCGCTCGGCGGCGGTGGGTGAGCGTGAAACGCAAAGACGGAACGCATACTCGAGGCGCGCAGGATCGGTGGCGCCGCCCTCGCGTTGGACCCGGGCGGCGAGGGCCTCGGCGAATTCGAAAAACTGGAGGTCGTTGAGCAGCGTGAGGGCTTGGAGCGGAGTGTTGGAGCGAAGCCGGCGGGTGCAGGCGCTGAAGCCGTCGGGGGCATCGAAGACGGCGACGGCGGGGTGCGGGGTGGCGCGCCAATGGTGGGTATAGAGCGCACGGCGGAAACGGGCGGGACCGGTGCTGGCGATCCAGGCGCGTTTCGATTGGCCGAGATTCATCACGCCGTCGGGCTGAGGTGGAAAAACGGGCGGACCGCCCAGCGCGGGGTGGTAAAGGCCGCTGGCGGCAAGGGCGACGTCGCGCACGAGTTCGGCGTCGAGGCGCAGTCGGGTTTGACGGGCGAGCAGTTTGTTGAGCGGGTCCGCGAGTTCGAGGTCGGGTCGGGCGAGCGAGGATTGGCGGTAGGTGGCAGAAGTGACGATGAGCCGGTGGATCGCCTTCATGCTCCATTGCTGCGCGACGAATTCGGTGGCGAGCCAGTCGAGCAACTCGGGGTGGCTGGGCAGTGAGCCTTGGGAGCCGAAGTCATTTTCGGTCTCAACGAGACCGAGACCAAAATACTGCTGCCAGATGCGGTTCACCATCACGCGGGCGGTGAGCGGGTGCGCGGGATCGAAGAGCCAGCGGGCGAGGTCGAGGCGGTTGGGCGAAGGGTTGGTAGTGGCGAGCGGCGGCAGAATCTCGAGCGTGCCGGGCGTGACCGACTCGCCGGGGCGGGTGAAGTCGCCCTTGATGAAGAGGACGCTGGCCCGGGGTTGCGGGAGTTCGGACATGACGAGCGTCGTGATTGCCTTGGACTCGCTGCGTTCGAGCGAGGCGAGTTTCTCGTGGCGGACGGAGAAATTGTTATCGTCGCGGCGGAACGTCCCGTAGAGGGCGCGGCGTTGGGCGAGGGTTTGTTGATCCCACGGCAATTTGACGGCCACGCGGGCGACGGGGCCGAATTGCGCTTTCTCCTCGGCCGAGAGTTTGGCCTGCCATGCGGCGATGTCGGGGCCGCGGGCGTTGAGGTAGTTCTCGAGGTCGACGCGAGCTTCCTCGATCGCGGCGGCAAAATTCTCGATGACGTGGGATTCGCCGGGGAAAGTGAGGGTGCCGCCGGGCGTGCTCTTGCCGTGACCGTCGTCGACAGTGTTGTTGAAAAACGCGTAGAGGCGGAAGTAGTCGCGCTGGGAAATCGGGTCGAACTTGTGATCGTGGCACTGGGCACAGGAGACGGTGAGCCCGAGGAAGGTGCTGCCGAAGGTCGCGACGCGGTCCATCACGGCCTCGACGCGAAACTGCTCGGGATCGATCCCGCCTTCTTGGTTGATCTGGGTGTTGCGATTGAAGCCGGTGGCCACCTTTTGTTCGACGCTCGGATTCGGCCGAAGGTCGCCGGCGAGTTGGTCGATGACGAATTGGTTGTAGGGTTGATCGCGGTTGAGCGCGGCGATGACCCAATCGCGGTATTTCCAGATCTGGCGCGGCGCGTCGATGGAGTAGCCGTTGGAATCGGAGTAGCGGGCAACATCAAGCCATGGGCGGGCCCAACGTTCGCCGTGGTGAGGCGAGGCGAGCAGTCGTTCGACGAGGGCGGCGTAGGCGGCGGCCGGGTTATGGGTGGAATCAGCGAGGAAGGCGGCGACCTCAGCGGGGGTGGGCGGCAGGCCGGTCAGATCGAGGCTGAGTCGGCGGATGAGGGTGATGGGATCGGCGGCGGGCGAGGGTGAGATTTTCTCCTTTTGCAGGCGGGCGAGGATGAAGGCGTCGATGGGGTTGGACGGCAGCGTAGGGCGATCAACGGAGGGTTGAGCGCCGGCGGGGGGCGGGACCGCGGGGCGCTTGGGGGCAACATAGGCCCAGTGTTCGTCCCACTTGGCCCCCTCCAGAATCCAGCGGCGGAGTAGGTCTTTTTGCGCGGCGGTGAGGGTCTTGTTGGCGTCGGGCGTCGGCATGATCTCCTCGGGATCATGACTGAAAATGCGGGCGATGAGTTCGCTTTCGTCGGGCTTGCTGGGGACGACGGAGGCGAGGTCGGATCGGCCGCCAGCGAGGGCGTTGGCCTGGAGATCGAGGCGAAGCCCGGACTTGCGGGATGAGGCGTCGGGGCCGTGGCAGCGATAACAGTTGTCCGACAG
>CAMCWW010000192.1:0-3945 GCA_945882935.1 Opitutus sp. GAS368 | reverse complement strand
GCCCCGGCCACTACCATCGGCACGCGCGTCGCGGCGTCGAACGCGCTCAATTTTGCCCAGAGCCCACCGTGGTCGCCGAGGTGAAAGCCGTGGTCGCTGATGAGCACCACCACGGTCGTTTTCCAGAGGTCGAGCCGGTCGAGCTCGTCGAGCAACATCCCGACATGCGCATCGGTAAACGAGACACTCGCGTAGTAGCCGCGCATCGCCGCCTCGCGCGAATCGGGTTGGGCGAAAC
This sequence comes from Opitutus sp. GAS368, assembly GCA_945882935.1. GTDB lineage: Bacteria > Verrucomicrobiota > Verrucomicrobiia > Opitutales > Opitutaceae > Tous-C4FEB. The sequence continues at coordinate 3,707 of CAMCWW010000192.1, read as the reverse complement.
CCGAAAGCTCCGTCTGCAACGCGATGGGCGGCACGTCCACCAATGCGGGCTCGGGTTTCGGGGTCAGGCTACCCGGCGCATAGAGGTCGAAGAATTTCTTCGGCGCGGTCCACGGCAAGTGCGGCAAGTGCAGGCCCGCGGCCAAAAAGAACGGCCTCCCGGTGGCGTGTTGCTCCGCCATGAGCCGAAGGATCGTCCGGACGTTGCGCCCATCCCGCGTGCCCGCACCATCGCTGGACAAAATATGAAACGCTGGCCGCCCGTCGCCAGGCTTTCCCGCTGAGCCGTAACGTGCCTCGATCGCCGCTATCTCCTCCGGGTCGCTCGCCGGCCGGTCGTCGTAGGAATCCCACGACGCTTCGTCGTTCACCTTTGCGTTGTGGAAAATCTTTCCCGCCCCAGCGCTGAAATATCCTTTTTGTCTAAAAAACTGCGGCAACATAACCGCATCGGGCAACGCGGTGCGCGCCGGTGTGGTCAGGATGTACACGCCGCTCGTCTCCGGGCGGCGTCCGCTCAGAAACGAAACCCGGCTCGGATTACAGAGCGGATATTGGGCATACGCGCGGTCGAACCGTACCCCGCGCGCGGCCAGCCGGTCGATATGGGGCGTCTTCGCCACGGGGTCGCCGTAGCAGCCGAGCGCGAGGTTCAGATCGTCGACGACGATGAACAGCACGTTGGCCGACTTCGGGCCCGCATTGGCGGCGGCCATCGCCAAACTCACGCCGGCGGCAAAACCGAACGTCCGGAGAAGGGAGCTGAACTTAGTCATAGGTGACGACTATCCTTTGGCCATCACCGGCTTCGCGCCCTGCCAGCCCTTGCGCCACTGGGCCATGAGTTGTTCGACGAGTTCGCCGTTGGCCGGGGCTTTGGCGACATTGAAGTTCTCCTGCGGGTCGAGCTGGTGGTCGTAGAGCTCGATCGCATCGATCTTGGTGTGATCATCGCGGCCGACCCAGACCGTGAAGCGGTAGCGCTCGGTGCGCATCGAGTAGCCCATGAGCGCTCCCGTGCCTGACCTCCCGGCGTTCCGCGGATATTGGCTGAAGGCGGCCGTCTTCCACGGGCGCGTGGGATTCTCGACCACCGGTTTGAAGCTCATGCCTTCGAGATGGGAGGGCAACGGGAGTCCCGCGAACTCAACCAAGGTCGGATAGATGTCCACAAACTCGACGATGGATTTGGTCTTCGCGCCCGCGTGCTGCATGCCCGGGACGGAGAGCAAAAGCGCGGTGTTGGTGTCGTTCTCGGTCGTGGTGTGTTTGCACCAAGCGTCGTGCTCGCCGAGTTTCCAGCCGTGATCGCCCCAGAGCACGATAATCGTGTTCTTGCGGAGATCGAGCCGGTCGAGTTCGTCGAGCAGTTTGCCGACCTGCGCGTCCATGTAGCTGATCGAGGCATAGTAACCGTGCTTGAGCTGCCGGGCGAGGTCATCGGGCACCGAACCTTCGGGAATGCCGTGGTAATTGCGCAGTTCACCACCGGGCAAAATGGCGTAGTCGGGCGCGTCCTTCGGGCGGAATTTATTCGGCGCGAGCTCGATCTTCGCCGGGTCGTAGAGGTCCCAGTATTGCTTCGGCGCGACGAAGGGTAGATGCGGCTTCACGAAGCCCACCGCGAGGAAGAAGGGCTCCTTTTTCTTGCTCAGGTCCTGCAACGTCGAGACCGCCAGTTCGGCGACTTTACCGTCTTGAAAAAAGTTATCCGGCACATCCGCGCTCTCGAACGCCGGGCCCCGGATATTTTTCCGCGCCGGCATTGAATCGGGGATGGTTGGCGCGGCACTGGCGGCGGCCTTGGCTTTGCCTTTCCCTTTGGCTTTGGCCCCGGGGTTATTGTCGCCGTCGGGATCGACCCCGTAGCGGCGGGCGTTCAGTTTAACGTTTTCCGGCAGCGCGTAGGTTTCGGCCTTCGGCGTGCCCCACGGGACCGACCAACTCGGGGCGTCGTCGAGGCTGCCGTGGTAAATCTTGCCCATGCCTTGGACGAAGTAGCCGTGATTTTTGAAGTGTTGGCCGAGGGTGACCACGTTGGGCAGGGCGACGCGGAAGTGAGTTTCCAAGTCCCAAACCTTGTTCGTATCGGGCCGGGTGCCGGTCAAAATACTGGTGCGCGTCGGCGAACACACGGCCTGCTGGCAATAGGCCCGCTGAAACGTGATGCCCGATTTGGCGAGCCGGTCGAGGTGGGGGCTCTTGATGTAGTCGGCCCCGTAGGCACCGAACTCGGGCCGGAGATCATCGACGGCAATGAAGAGAACGTTGGGGCGGGCCGGCGAGGAATCGGCGGCACAGGCGAGGCCCACCGCGGCAAGGCAAAGCATCAGACGGAGGAACGATTTCATAGGAGTTGGAGAGAGTTATGATGACTGCGCCGGATCAGCGCTTGCGTTTGTTTTTGCGGGCTTCGGGTGGCTCGGCGCGTTCGGCCGGGGCGGTATCTTCGACGGAAAATTGCCCGGCCCGACGGAGCGCGATCACCCACTCGGGGCCGACGGCTTCGGCCGTGAGCGGCTTGAACGCCGCGCGCTCGTTCGCCTCCGACCAGTCGGCCGGAATAACCGTCGTCGCGAAGCCTGCCTGGGCCGCTCCTGCCACCGCGCCACTCCCGACGAGGAAATTTCCGTGGTAGGCGTTCGGCTTGAAAGTGAACCGGTTCAGCGGTGCCGCCGTCTCCGCCACCGTGACGAGGACCGCCGCACCGCCCTGCGGCCGCACAAACCGGTTGCCCTCGATCACGCATCCCTCCGGCAGCAGGATCTGCTGCGATTCGGGCCAGTGGTTTTTATACGACGAACCGACCTCCAGATCGGGACCGGAGATTCCGACCATCACATTGTCGGACAACGTGAGGTTCCGCACCTGCGGGTAGGTTGGGATGCGAACGTCGGCCGTCTTTCGACCATTGGGCTTCACGTCGGGCACGTAACTCGGCGTCAGAGCGTCCGCGATGAACTCGCCGCACGCGACGCGGATGCCATAGCCGCAGCCCGAGACAAAATTTCCGCGCACCACGTTGTCGCGGCCGGACATCCGCAAGCCCTGGGCCCCGGCGATGCCTTGGCCCAACACGACGTTGTGCTCGACGGTGTTGAAATTCCCGCGCCGGATATTGATGCCGCCGCGCGTGGCGATGACCGTGTTGTGGCGCACGACATTGTGGTTCGACTTCAGCGAAATGATCTCGGTCCCCTCCCCGTCCGCGCGGTCGAAAAGGTTATGCTCGATCGTGAAATACGCGCCGTCCTCGTCCCGTTCTTCGAGCTTACCCGAACCCCAGACCCGGATGATCTCGCGGCCGTTGGCGCCGGCGACGTAAGGGACGTTTTTAAAATGGGAATGACTCACCGCGTTGCGCCGGCTATCGACGATCGCGTTGCCGATGAGAGGCTGGAGGTGGTTTTTCCCTTTAAAAAAACACCGCTCGATGCGGTTGTCGTCGCCGTCGAAAAATACCCAGTAGTATTCGGTTTCGAACGAAGCCGGGTTGTAGTCCGTGATGGCGGTGTGGCGGACCACGCCATGGTGGGACTTGAACTGAATCACGGCGCCTTTGGTGATCGCGCCGCCGTGAAACCAGAAGCCGTCGACCGTGACATGGGCGGCATTGATTTCCAACGAAGACGCCCCGCCCAGCTTCACGCCACCGGGCGTCTCCGCCCGGATAACCAGAGGATTACCCGGCTCGCCGCCGCGATTGAC
>CAMCWW010000191.1:0-3983 GCA_945882935.1 Opitutus sp. GAS368 | reverse complement strand
AAGATAAAGAGAAAGGGTAAGATGGCGGAACGACTTTGACCCTGCCCTGAAGTGCGTGGGCAGAGGGTGCCGGTGGGAGCGTCGGGATCGTGAGACGGAGTTTACAGGTATCGGCTAGGACTTCGGTGCGGGTGAAGACGAGCACGTGTTGGTTTATGCGCGGACCGCCGTCGTTGGCGCTGCGTTTGAGATCGCAGATCGTCACGACGTAGCGGGCGATCCGCATTATTCACGCGGTCGTCGGAAAGGTAGCGCGTTGCTTTGGCCCGCGTTTGACACCGGGGTGAAACACGAGCCGCGCCCTGAAGCACCGCGCTGCCGCGGACGGCGCGCGCTGCGACTGCCACTGCAGCCCGGCCACCGGCCGGGCCGACAACTTTGGCGGACGGCGGAGGAAGAAATCAATAGGCGGAGACGCGGAAGAGGGCGGCGGGGGCGCCGCTGGCGGGTCGGGTGAGCTGGACGGTGAGGCGGCGCGTGCGCACGGGCGCGGCGAGCGTGAACGCGGCTTGGCTGAGGTGTTGCTCGCGGAAGTCGCCGACCACGCGGCCGATGTCGTCGAGGACGCGGAGGGCGGGCACGCAGAACGGTGCAACCGTCTCGGGATTTAACATCAGCACGGTTTCGAGTGGGTGGTCGAAGTCGGCGTCGAGGTCGAATTCGAGTCGCGAAATCTCGACCGGCTCAGGCCACTCGAGCGTGAGCGTGGGTGTGGCGTCGGTGAGCGCGGCGAGCCAGACGTTGGGCTGGTTCGTGGGGCGGCTAAAACCGTTGCGGAGATTTTCCGGGGCGAAGAGCGCGATGGGCGGATCGAGGCGGAGGGCGAAGTTTTTGCCGCCGGGGCGGCGCTGAGGTATCCAGAATTCAAAGCTCTCGATCCCGGTGCCGGGCGGTGGTTCCTGGCGCGGGGATTTGGCGACGGCGCGGTTAAATTTTTGCGTGACGGCGAGGACGCCGGTGAGGCGTTGGTCGCTGAGATGAGCAGTGAGCGCGGGATTGGCGGCGAGGCACACGAAGGCGTAGCGCGGTGCGTCGATTTTTTCCGGGAAGTGCAGCGTGACGGCCTGCGCGGCGCCGGCAAGGAGCGGGACGCGGAGCGTGGCGAGGGTGACGTCGGGCGTGTGGTTGTTGAGTTTTGAACTCACGCGGAGTTCGGCGACGAGCTCGGTGGCGGTGGCGACGTCGAGGGTGAACGTGACAGCGGGCATCGGGCCGGGGGCGACGGGGAGCAGCATGGCCCAGGCGTCGGTGAGCGGGAGACGGTCGGGACCAGCGGGCAATTCGGAGAGTTGATAGGTGGAAGAAGCGGTGACGGTCGCACGGGCGGCGAGGTCGGCGCTATCGCGGAGCGGGACCTCAGGGATGAATTGACCGGCACGGATGAGACGGCGTTGCAGTTCCGCCATGCGTGCAGGAGCGACGAGATCGCGCGGGGCGAGACCGTCGCGCACGCACAGGGCAGCGGCGAGGCCGACGGCTTGGCCGCTGTGGGCGCAGGTGGCCATGACGCGGGTGGACCCGAACGCGATGTGGGTCGCGCTGGTGATGCGGCCGGCGAGGAAGAGATTGGTGAGGTTGCGCGAGTAGAGGCTACGATAGGAAATCGGGAAAACGCCTTTCGCGTGCCACTGCTGGCAGCCGGGTTTTTCGCTGTAAACGCCGGCGGAGGGATGCAGGTCGATCGACCAACCGCCGAAGGAAACCGCGTCGGGTTGCGGGCGTTGCTCGATGAGGTCGCGCTGCGAAACCATAAAATCGCCCTCGAAGCGGCGGCTCTCGCGTTTGCCGGGGATGGTGCCGACCCATTCGAGGGTGAGGTTGGCGGCCTCGGGAAACTTGCCGGAGTTTTTAATGTAGTGCCACACGCCGTACGCGACTTTCCAGAGCTCCCACTTGATTTCCTCGGTGTCGTGCACGGTGTCGCGAAGACCGCCGTATTCGATCCACCAGAGGCGGCAGCCGAACTCGGCGGCGTTAAAATCGCGGAAGCGCGGGACCTGCGTGATGTCTTGGAGCGCGTAACTCGGCGGCGTGAATTTCACGGGCCGGCCAGTGTCCTTGGAGTAAAAATAAATCGAGTGGCCGAGGAGTTCGGAGTTCGCGGTGGCGGGAGCGAAGGCCTCGTCGAACTCGGCGGCGGCTTCGGCGCCGATGCGGAACGCGGCGCCGGCGAGGAAGCCGACGATACCGTCGCCCGAGGCGTCGACGAAGAGCGGAGCGGCGATTTCGTAGCTCGTGGAGTTTTGGGAATTGAAGGCGCGGACGGCACGGATGGTGTCAGGGCCGGATTTCTCGAGATCGTGAACGGCGGTGTTGAGGAGAAGCGTGAGGCTTTTCTCGGCGATGGTTTTCTCGAGGAGAATGGTGTCCCAGATGAGCGGGTTGCCCTCAGAGTTGCGGTATTGGTTTTCGAGGAGGAACTCGTCGATGACGCCGCCCTCGCGAGCCCAGCGGTTGTTGTTACCGAGATGGGACGTGGCGCCGAGGACCCAAAGACGAACCTCGCTGGAGGCGTTGCCGCCGAGAACGGGACGGTCTTGGACGAGGACGACCTTGAGGCCGGCGCGGGCGGCGGTGATGGCGGCGCAGGTGCCGGCGAGACCGCCACCGACCACGACGAGATCGGCGGTAAGATTCTTTTGGGTGAGCGCGCGGGATGCGACAGGAGCGTGGACGATCATCGGAGGAAGGAGAGAAGGAGAGAAGGAGAGACGGAGAGATTGAGAGTGGGGGAGAGGCAGGATTTGATCAGTAGGGGCTTGCAGGTCGCATCTGATGCGGCAGCATCACGGGGATGAGAACCACTTTGGATTTGGACGAAGATGTCCTGCTTGCGGCGAAGGAACTCGCAGCGCGTTCGAGACGCTCGGCGGGCAAGGTGATTTCGGAGGTGTTCCGACGGGGTTTGCACGCGGTAGAAACGCCTCCGGCCACGCAGCGAAAGCGGACCAACGTCGCGGCCGGTTTTGAGGTAATGCCGGCGGGCGGCCGAGTGGTCACCGCCGCATTGGTAAGAAAATTGCGCGACGAGACCGAGGCGCGATGACCGTCCTGCTCGACACGAATTTCTTGATCGCGCTGTTTGACGCGGCACACGTCCACCACCGCAGAGCGCACGCGTGGTTGATCGAGAACAGGGCCGAGGGTTGGGCGACATGCGCGCTGACAGAAAACGGCTGTACCCGCATTCTGTCGCAGCCAAGCTATCCTGGGTGTCTGCCGTTGCCCGAGGCGATTCGGCGTCTGCGGCAGGCGCGTCTGGCCGATGATCATGAATTCTGGCCCGACGACGTTTCTCTGTGCGACGAAAAGCGGTTCGATTTTACGCGGGTGTCCAGCGCAAAGCTTTTGACCGATGTTTATCTGTTGGCGCTCGCCGTGAAGCGCGGCGGACGTTTGGTGACATTTGATCGCGGCATTCCGTTCGCGGCGGTTTCGGGTGCGGCGAGTCGACATTTGGTTGTCCTGTAAAGCAGCGAGGTGGCTGGAGCGCATGGCGGTAGACGCGGTCAGGCGGTGCTTGGGCGCGAGCGGAGTTGCCAGGCGAGGAGCCAGGCGAGCGGGTGCAGGAGCAGCATGAAGGCGAAGGCGGGGTCGTAGGACGTGTTGGTCACGAGCGAGCCGACGGCTTTGTTCATCATCAGGCCGCCCAGAGAGCTGCCGGCGGCGATCACGCCGAAGGCGAAGGCGAGCGAGCCGCGCGGGACGAGATCGACGACGAGGGCGCTGAGGTTGATGAGCCACGCGAGGTGCGCGAGCACGGCGGCCATGCCGAAGGCGAGCACGAGCCACAAGGCGTCGACGTGCGGGATCGCGGCGCCGAGCGGGACGAGGGCGGCGCAGCCCAACATAATCCACAGGCGGCTGCGGACCGGGGTGGTGCCGCGCGCGATGAGCAGGCCGGAGAGCCAGCCGCCGGCGAGGACGCCGACATCGGCGGCGAGGTAAACGACCCACGTGACGCTGAGGGATTTCTGGTCGAG
>CAMCWW010000190.1:0-3987 GCA_945882935.1 Opitutus sp. GAS368 | reverse complement strand
GGCGTGTTTCGCGAAGAGGTCTTTGAAGAAGACGCGGACGGCGAGGCCGAACATGATGGGGTCGGAGACCTTCATCATGGTGGCCTTGAGGTGGAGGGAGAAAAGGGTGCCGTCCTTCTGGGCTTTGATGAGCTGTTGAGCGAAAAAGGCGCCGAGGGCCTTCCGGTTCATGAAGGTGGCGTCGAGGATTTCGCCGGCTTTGAGCGGGGTCTTTTCCTTGAGGACGACGGTGGGTGGCTGAACCGGAGCCAGACCACCGGTCTGGCCGACAACGGGAGCTGGGACGAACTCGATGCGGACGGTGGTGGTGGCGGGGACGGTGACGGACTTTTCGTTGGAGAAGAAGTCATCGTGGCCCATGGTGCCGACGGAAGTCTTGGAGGTGGCGGACCATGCGCCCATGGAGTGCGGGTGGGCGCGGGCGTAGGCCTTGACGGCTTTGGGGGCGCGGCGGTCGGAGTTGCCCTCGCGGAGGACGGGATTTACCGCTGAACCCATGACTTTCGCGTAGCGGGCTTTGGCGTCTTTCTCGGCGTCGGAGGTGGCAACCTCGGGGAAATCGGGGAGCGCATAGCCTTTGGCCTGGAGCTCGGCGATGGCGGACTTGAGCTGGGGCACGGAGGCGGAGATGTTGGGCAGCTTGATGATATTGGCCTCGGGCTTGAGCGTGAGGGTGCCGAGTTCGGCGAGGGCGTCGGCCACGCGTTGGGCGGGCGGGAGCAGATCCGAGAAGGCGGCGAGGATGCGGGCGGCGACAGAGATGTCGCGGGTCTCGACGTTGATGCCGGCGTGTTGGGTGAAGGCCTGCACGATCGGCAGGAAGGAATAGGTGGCGAGGGCCGGGGCCTCGTCGGTGATCGTGTAGATGATGGTGGGATGGGCGGACATGTTGGGAAAAATGAGACGACGGAGAGGGTAAATGACCAGCAAACGTGCGCGCGGTTGGCCGGTCAAAAGCAAATCCTGCGCGGATTATGCGGAAAGCTGTTACGGGGTGGGAATCGTCGCGGGTGAAGGCGGGCAGACTTCGAGCCGGCTCGGGCGACGGAGAGCGGGGTGGGGTCGTCTTGCCTACCCTTCGGAAACCGGGTCAGGCGGTGATGGTTTCGAGGGAGCAGCCGTCGGCGGCGGTGTTGGGCGTCTCGCAATTCGGGCGGGCGATGACCCCCGGGTAAGGTTCGGGGGCAAACTCGCGCGACGGGTCGGCGAGCAGATGTTGGTCGCAGACGGTAAAAAGCTCCGTCTCGGTCTCGGTGCGGCGCATGGCGTGCAGAAAGGCGCCGTCGGCGTCGACGCTTTGACCGACGAAGTTGAGGTATTTCTTCATCTTGTTGACGTGGTAGCGCTCTTCGAGATCGGGGCGCTGGGTGGCGCGGTAGAGGCGTTCGACGTAGTCGCGGGCGTCGGCGAGGGTGAGGGGTGTGACGGCTTGGCCGGAGAAAATCTCGCGGCACTGGCGGAAGATCCAGGGGTTGCGGATGGCGTGGCGGCCGATCATGACGCCGGCAGCGCGGGTATTTTCCACGATACGGGCGGCAGCGGCGGCGGAGGTGACGTTGCCATTGGCGAGGACCGGGCAGCGGACACGGGCGACGGCGCGGGCGATGAAGTCGTAGTGAACCTCGCTGCGATACATCTCCTTCACGGTGCGGCCGTGAACGCTGAGGAGGTCGACGTGGTGTGCGTTGACGAGATCGAGGACGCGGTCGAAGTGGCGGGTGTCTTCGAAGCCGATGCGCATCTTGACGGTGAAGAGACCGGGGCAGGCGGCACGCAGGGCGGCGAGGATCTCGCCGATTTTTTCGGGGTCGCGCAACAGGCCGCCGCCGACGTTTTTCTTGTAAACTTTGGGCGCAGGGCAGCCGAGGTTGAGATCGATACCGGCGACGGGGTGCGAGAGCAGGTCGGCGACGGTGCGGGTGAGGTGCGTGATATCTTCACCGATGAGCTGGGCGAAGATGGGACGACCGGTGGCGTTCTCGTCGATGGAGCGGAGAATGTGTTTTTCCGGGCGCGACATCGAGTGCACGCGGAGAAACTCGGTAAAGAAATAGTCGGGAGCGCCGTAGTGGGCGACGACGCCCATGAAGGCGAGGTCAGTGACGTCCTGCATCGGGGCGAGCGCGGTGAGTGGCTGGCCGGGAACGATCCGGGGTGGAAGCGGCGTGGTGGGCGGGGTGGGGCCCGCCGCGGGGGAGACGGGCGCGGTCACTTGTCGTCGCCGGAGTCGTTTTCTTCGGCCTGCTGCTTGAGCACGCGTTCCAAGACTTCGGACATGTCGTCGACGCCGGCAAAAACCGCGCGGGCAACGTAGAGGGGGCGCTTGTGCTGGAGCGCGAGCACGATGGAATCGCTGGGGCGGGCGTCGATCTCGATGAGTTTACGACCGAGCTCGTTCTCCATGTGGAGCAAGATGCGGGCGAAATAAGTGCTCTCGCGAGCGTCGTTGATGAGGACGTGCTCGAGCTTGGCCCCGAGGCCGAGGAGGATGCTGGCGATGAGATCGTGGGTGAGCGGACGCTCCTTTTTTTCGCCCTTGAGGGACATCTGGATCGCGTTGCCGACGGAGTGATCGACGTAGATGACGAAGGTTTTCTCTTCGTTGCCGAGGAAGACGGCACAGCCGTTGGCAGTGGGCATGACGCCCTTGATGGCGACGGTGACGACGTCTGGTTTCATGAGGGAAGAGAGTCTGTCGCGGCGGAAGAAAAGCGCAAGCCGCAGGGTGGCGTCATTCGAAACCAAGGAGGCTGATGCCGTGCTGCTTCGCGGCAGCGAGGACCGCAGGTTTTTCGAGCATGATGACGCGGCCGGTTTCGAGGGCGGCAGCGGTGATGCCGGCGGCGCGCATCGTCTCAAGGGTGCGCAGACCAAAACAAGGGACATCGAAACGGAAATCTTGGCGGGTCTTGACCGTTTTGACGAACAGGGTCTGGTCGGTCTTGAGGGTGCCGGCGCGGGTAAGCATGGCGTCGGTGCCTTCGTAGGCCTCGACGGCGAGAACGGTGCCTTTGCGAACGACGCAGCCTTGGCCGATATCGAGCCGGGCGCATTCGCGGGCGATCTGAATGCCGTGATCGATGTAGTCCTGCTCGATGGGAAAACTGCGTCCGGTCATGCTGCCGGAGGTGGTGAGTTGGTCGTCAAGAAAGGAGCGGGCGTCGAGGAGCGTGACGCCGATACCAGAGATTTCCTCGGCGATGGCGCCAAAAATGGTTTCGGCGTTGCGGCGCTTGAGCGAGGCGAGGATGCGGATGGCTTTCAGGTCGGGGTGAAGGCCGTCGAAAAGCTTCCGCGGGGAAATCTGGCCGGCCATGATCGCGTTGGCGGCACCGAAATCTTTGAGGGCGCGGAGCATTTTCCCGATCTGGCCGACGAGAATTTTGCGCTGCTCGTCGGGAGCGAAAGAGGCGATGAAATCGGGGGCGGTTTCTTCCTCGAACGCGACCAAGCGCAAGGGAACCCCGGCGCGGCGGACGGCGTTGGCGATGAGCTGCGGGTAGATGCCTTGGCCGGCGATCAGGGCAATGGGGCGGGTTCGGTCGAAATTGGCCGGAAGAAAATTGGATAATGGGGTGGGCACGGGAGAGGCCGAAAGGTTGCGCGAGCGTGGCGGTGGAATGAAGCTAAATGCGGGACAAGAAAAACGCCGGACGCCGGGTGCGGCGTAAAGGGCTGGGGTGGCGCCGACGGGCGCGGCTGCGTTAATCAGCTTTGGGTACCGTAATATTTCTTGTAGCTGCGATCGTAGCGGTAATCCGAATCATACACGATGCGCCGTCACTCTGAGTCTGGAAGCTTAACGATTTGAATGTCGTTTTCCCGGCCGGGTGCGGGGCGGCGGATTTTTTCTCATGGTAGGGCCTCACCTTGCGTGAGGCCGTTCCCTCTTTGGAGCCCGACCCACTGAACGGCCCGACATGAGGTCGAGCCCGACAAACATGTGAAATTTCCCGTCGCGACCAGGGTTTTTACTCAGGCTAGGCA
>CAMCWW010000189.1:0-4187 GCA_945882935.1 Opitutus sp. GAS368 | reverse complement strand
GCCAAGACCGGCGCTCTCGCCGTGCGCCGCGCGACACCTCCGCCCATCCCAAAAGAGACGGCGCGCGCTGAGCCTTCGCCGACGACGCGCGCCGAGAACCAGCCGGCGCTCGCGATGGACCAGGTCGAGGTCACAGGCTCCCGCCTGCGTTCGATCCTCGGCGAGCAAGGGGCCAACCCGGTGATTACCTTTGACCGCGAGTTCATCGAGGGTTCGGGCATCACGTCGCTGGCGGATTTGAGAAACTACATCCCGCAGCTCTCCATCGGCAGTTCGGCCTCGTTTGATGGAAACTCGGGTGGCTCCAGCCCTGAAGGGCGGCTGCTTTTCAACGCCCGCGGAATCACCGGCAACAATACCTTGGTCCTCGTGGACGGTCGGCGCCTGCCCCGGACCGGACAGCGGGGCGTGAGCGAATCTTACGAGGCCACGGGGATCCCGTTGTCGGCAATTGAGCGGGTCGAAGTGCTGCTCGACGGTGGCAGCGCAGTTTACGGCGCCGATGCGGTGGCGGGTGTCGTCAACATCATCACCCGGAAGAATTACACCGGCGTCGAACTGGAGACCGTTTACGACAACACCTTCAACAAAGACGCGGCTAATCTCCGTTGGTCGCTCACCGCGTCGTTTCAAAAAGGCCGGTTTTCCGCGAGAGTCTTCGGTTCCTACGAGGAGCAGAAGGACTTGGCGCGGCTTGACCGCTATTGGCTGCGATCGGACGACCGGCGCTACATCGGCGGGACGGACGGACGTTCCGTGATTCCGGTGGGCGGCCGGATCCTGAATGCCGCCAATACGAACTCCAACGCGCCCACCGTGCCGTTGCCCGGGACCAACGGGGCCCTCGTTCTCCGCATCCCGGCAAACTCCGACGGTCGCAACGTGACGATTGCCGACTATGTCGGTGCCGGTGCGCCGACCGATGCCGACCGCTACGATAGCGCGCCCTACACCAACGCGACCAACCGGTTCCGCCGCTCGGCGATCACGACCGACCTCAACTACGCCTGGAGGCCTTGGCTGAAGGCCAATCTCAACGTCGGTTGGCGGCAGAACAATTCGTTTGGCAAGAGCGGGCCGGTTTCGATCAGCACATCGACGAACACGGTGAACCCGGCGGTTTCCACCACCATTCCCGCCGGTTATCCGGGCAATCCTTTCGGCGTGCCGATCACGCTCCAAAAATTCTTCTGGGACCTGGGCGTCCTCGACCGGCGCTACGGCATGGAGACGTGGAATGTCTACAGCGGGGTCTCGGGCGCTTTGCCGCGGGAATGGCGCTATGAGGCCGGCGTGAACTTCACGCAGAGCAACCCCACCACCGAAGACCAGGTTTTCCAGTTCGACTCCACCAAGCTGAGCGCGGCGATCCGGAGTGCGACGCCGCCGGTGCTGTTGCACGACAGTCTTCGCCGGGTGGGCAATCCCGCCGGCACGATCGAAAATCTCTTTCTCGCGGGGTCCAACGGCGAGTTGCCGAAGACCTGGACCTACGACCTCAAGGCCGACGGACCGGTGTTCGCGCTGCCCGGTGGCAACATCACCGCGGCGGCCGGCACCGAGCTGCGCGAGGAGTACATCGCGTTTAACCGCCAGTTTTTTGCGGCGGGTACCGAATCCGCTCAACCGAAGGAGAAGCGGGTGGTCACCGCCGGATTTCTGGAGACGCAGGTGCCGATCTTCACGCCGCAGAAAAATTCCGTCCCGTTGATCCACCAATTTTCCCTCAATGCGGCCGTGCGCGGCGATTCTTACAACGATTTCGGCGGTTCCACCCGGCTGCGTTTCGGGGCGGTTTATCGTCCGCTGAAATGGTTCATGCTGCGGGCGACCCACGGCGAAGCCTTCAAAGTTCCGTTGTTGGTCGACCTCACCCGACCGATCGGCCGGCAGTCGCAGACCTTTACGCCGACGGGCACGTTCAGCCTCACGGATACATTCAGAAACAACGAACCCGTGCTGGGTCCGGTGATCAACCAAACCGGCGGCAGTCCGAATCTCCGGCCCGAGCAATCCACCAACGACAATGTCGGCATCGTCCTCGAATCGCCGTTCGCGCTCTTCAAGGGATTTTCGTTTTCCGTGAGCCGCAACACCATCGTGATCGAAGACCGGGTGGGTGGGCTCCCGTATCAGGAGCGCTTGGCGTTCTTCCCGGAGATGTTTGTGCGCGGGCCGTCGCTCGGCGACGGGCTGCCGGGCAAGATCATCGAGGTCGACAACCGCTCGGTGAACATCGCAAGTTTCAAAAACGAGGCTTGGGACTATCAGGTGCGCTACAGCCGGATGACGGCCAACTGGGGCTCCTTCGATCTGTTGGCCAATGCCACCGAGACGACGAAACTTGAAGTGCGGGCCCGCCCGGGCGTGGCGCCGTCCGCCACGCAGACGGCGCTGCTCCGGCCCGCTCGCGGCTCGGCCAACCTCAATTGGAATCACCGGGGGCTCTCGGTGGGCGTCTCTGCGATCTTTCAGGAAGGATTTCCCCAGAGCACCGTGACCTCGACGCTGATGCCCTCGACCATCCTTTGGAACGGCCAGCTCGGCTATGACGTTGATCGCGGCTCGTTGGCGAGCCGGGTGCCCTTTGCCGGCCGTTATCTAGGCGGCACCCGCGTGAGTCTCGGCTTCGTCAACATCTTCAACAACGAGCCGTGGATCTCCGCGACGGGTGCGACGAGCTCGGTGATCGATCCGCGCCTCCGGCGATACTCGATCACGCTCCGCAAGAGTTTTGGCGCCAAACCCGGGGTCCGTTTGCCCGGCCGGCGCTGAGGCCCGAGAGGCTCCTTAATCTCCGTTTTCCTAATTCCATGAAAAAAACTCTTCTCTCGATCCTTGTCGTATGGGCCCTTGCTGGCGTGGCGCTGGCTCAATTCCGCTCCACGTTGCTCGGGGTCAAGTCGGTGTCGATTTCTCCGGCCGCCGCCGCAATGCTCGCCGAGCTCGATACGGCTTGGTTGCTCCTTGGGCCCCAGCCGCCCGAGTATTTTGCGAGCAAGACCCGAACGCAACTGGCGCAAATCCGCACCGACGCCGAGACGTCGATCATCCGAATCGCGGAGAATTTTTACCGCAGCCACCCCGCCGATCCGCTGCGGTGGGAGGGCGTGCTGAAGTTGACGATGCTCCGCCCCGGGTTTGTTACCGGGTTTAAGCCGGGCCTCGATGATTTGCCCAAGAACGCCAATCCGGCGTCGTATTACATTACCGACGAGGCGGCCAAAGCCGCGTGGGAGAAGACCGTCGCCGGTTATGAAGCCGCGCTGCACGCCGGGAAGGATGTGCCTTGGGAAGTGATGGAATATCGGCTCTTTCTCGACCTCGTTCGCCCGATCTCCGTCGCGGCCAAGGAAGGTCCGGCGGCGCTGGGGCCGATGGAGAAAAAAATCGATGCGATCGCGGCCCGGTTTCCCGATGGCGCGGTGGCGCTCCGCCTCTATTCCTCGCTGTACGCGTCGAAGCTCCGGGCGGCTGGCGACGCGGCCGAGGAACTCTGGGGCCGGCTTTCGGTGAACCCCAATCTGGCCGTCGCGGCCCGGGCCCGGGCGGAGCTCACCAAGATCGCGGCCGAGCGCAAACCGCTCGAAATGACGTTCACCGCGGTTGATGGCCGGAAGGTCGACCTAAAAGACTACCGCGGCAAAGTGGTCCTGATCGACTTTTGGGCGACCTGGTGCGGACCCTGCATCGCGGAACTCCCGAACATCAAAAAAGTTTACGCCGACTATCATGCCAAAGGCTTCGAGATCGTCGGAATTTCTCTGGAAAACGCCAAACTCGCTCCAAGCGACACACCGGAACAAAGCGCCGCTAAACTTGCTGCGGCGAAGAAAATCCTGAACGATTTTACCGCGAAAGAAGAGATGCCGTGGCCGCAGTTTTTCGACGGCAACCATTGGAAGAATCCCTACGCGAAACAGTATGCGATCAACGGCATTCCGGCGATGTTCCTCCTCGACCAAAGCGGCAAAATCGTCACCACGACGGCCCGCGGCCCCAAGCTCGAGGCCGAAGTGAAGCGCCTGTTGAAGCTCTGATGACCCTCCGCCTCGAAGAGGCACCCTCGGCCACCGTGAGCTGAGCGGACTCCAGTGCCCGCGCGGGCTTGCCGGCGCCATGGACCCAAGGGCTCTCGCCGGCGGAGCAAGCGGTGACCGCGCACCTCGCCGAGGCCTGAGCAACCG
>CAMCWW010000188.1:0-4192 GCA_945882935.1 Opitutus sp. GAS368 | reverse complement strand
GACACCCGGACCCTCGACCAACCGGGCTTGGTTCTGCTCGGCGAACGGCAGGAAGCGTTCTTGAAAAAATGGGCGCAGGACTGGCGCGGGCACTCGCTCAAAGCCGTGCTCAGCCAGACGGTGTTCGCCGCCGTCGCCACGCACCACGGTCGCCTGGATGGATTTCTCAAGGGCGACCTCGACTCCGGCGCTTGGCCGCAAACCCCACGCAACCGCGCGATCGATATCATGCGTCCCGCGATGGCCCTGCACATCAACGGCGACCAACACCTCGCCACGCTCGTGCAATACGGCGTCGCGGACCAGCGCGACAGCATGTGGTCCTTCTGCACGCCCGCGATCGCCGCCGGCTACCCGCGCTGGTGGCGCCCGGACGATGCGGGTATGCCGCATACGAAACGCCCGCAGCACGGCCTCGCCAACACCGGCGAGTTCTTGGACGGATTCGGCAACAAGGTTTACGTCTACGCCGTCGGCAATCCCGAGGTCGGCAAAGCCACGAACCGCTACGACCGCGCCCACGAGAAGGGTAGCGGGTTCGGCTTCATCACTTTCGACCCGGCGAAAAAAACCTACACCATCGAATCGTTCCGTTTCCTCATCGATCCTACCGACGGGAGACCTTCGAACCAGTTTCCCGGTTGGCCCGTGACCCTGCACCAATCCGAAAATCGCGGTGAAAACCGCCTCCACTAACTCATCATGCATCGCCGCACCTTCCTGCGCACCGGCTCAACCCTCACCGCCGCATCGTTATTGATGCCCAGCACGGCGCTATTCGCCGCGACGCAGCCGAAGTTTTCCCTCAACTACGCGCCGCACCCAGGCACCTTTAAAAGCAAGGGAGGCGAAGCCTACCTCGATCAGGTGCGCTTTGCCGCCGACCAAGGCTTCACCGCATGGGAGGACAACGGCATCAAGAGACAGACCCCTGAAATGCAGGAGAAAATCGGCGCCGAGCTGGCCCGCCTTGGCATGACCATGGGCGTGTTTGTCGCCTACGGCAGCTTTGATCGACCCACGTTTGTCCGAAAGGACAAGGCCACGTGGGACGAAGTCACCCGGACCGTCAGCGATTCGGTCGCCGTCGCGAAACGCATCGGGGCGACTTGGATGACCGTGGTGCCCGGGTCGGTTGACCAGCAGCATAAGGATGACCCCAAGTGGAACCAATTCGGCGGGCCGCGTCTCGCCGAGGGGTATCAATTTGCCAACGCGATCGAGCTCTTGCGCGCGCTGAGCGCGGTCTTAGAATCGCACCAACTAGTCATGGTGTTGGAGCCACTCAACTGGCACGCCAACCACGGCGGCACGTTCCTGACCCGCAGCGATCAGGCGTATGCGATCTGCAAGGCCGTCAACAGTCCGTGCTGCAAGATCCTGTTCGACCTCTACCACCAGCAGATCACCGAGGGTAACCTCATCCCCAACCTCGATGCCTGTTGGGACGAGATCGCCTACCTGCAATCGGGCGACAATCCCGGCCGCAAAGAGCCGGGCACCGGCGAAATCAATTACCGCAACATCTTCCAGCACGTTTACAAAAAAGGCTTCAAGGGCGTCATCGGCATGGAGCACGGCAACGCCAAACCGGGAGCCGAAGGCGAACAAGCCGTGATTGATGCCTACCGCGCGGCCGACGCT
Organism: Opitutus sp. GAS368; assembly: GCA_945882935.1. Classification (GTDB taxonomy): domain Bacteria; phylum Verrucomicrobiota; class Verrucomicrobiia; order Opitutales; family Opitutaceae; genus Tous-C4FEB. Next base: position 2,548 of record CAMCWW010000188.1, on the reverse strand, counting down.
TTTGCCCGATAGCTCACCCGCTCTTTTCCAACCCCGCCTGGCGAACTCTCCCATGGCCGTACGTTATTTCGAGAAACTGGCGAAGATCGAAACCAAGCGCCCCGCGTCTGGCTCAGCATCGGAGTTCAGCGCGATGAAGTTCCCATCCCTGCAGGCACCCGTTTAAAAAATCATGTCCCTTACCCGACGTTACCTCCTGAAAGCCTTGCCGCTGTTGGCGTGGACCGGTCGCGCCGCTTTCGCCGCACAATCGGGATCGCGGGCGGCGTTTCTGGGCCAAGGTACCCTCTGCGGTGAGGTCACAGAATCGTCGACGTTGCTCCAAACTCGCCTGACCTCTGCGGCGCAGTTGGACGCCGAAGGGGATCTGCCGGGCGCGTCTGGATTCGCTGGTTTTGAGTGGAGCCCGCACGAAGATTTTCGGGCCGCAAGCCGCACACCCTTGCTCCCGGCAGTCGAGCCGCGCGACTTCATCGTGAAGGCCGAGCTGACCGGGCTTCAGCCGAACACGACCTACCACTACCGCACCGTTTACGGTCACGCCGAGACGAACCCGGCGGTGGGACCAATCGGTTCTTTCAAAACACTGCCGGGCCGTGCGACGGACACCCCGGCGCGCTTCATCGTCGGCAGTTGCATGAACTACAACAAATTCATGCATGGCCGTCTGGGCAAAGCCGGCGGGCCGCTGACTGCCACCGACACGGACAAACGCCTCGGTTTCCCAGCGTTCGAGGCGATGCTGACGTTGCGCCCCGACTTCTTCGTCGGCACGGGCGATATCGTCTATTACGACAACCCCATGCGCGTGGCGAAAACGGTCCCGCAATTGCGCAAATGCTGGCACGAGCAATTTCGGTTCGCCCGCATGATCGAGTTCTTCCGCAGCGTCCCGACCTATTGGTCCAAGGATGACCACGACTTCCGCTTCAACGAGTCGGATAACACCACGGATGACCTTCCTCTGCCGAAAACCGGCATCGACCTATTTCGGGAGCAACTACCCATCGTGGCCGTCGACAGCGGGAAGCCCACCTATCGGACCCATCGCGTCAGTCGAAAGTTGCAGATTTGGCTAACCGAAAACCGCGATTACCGCTCACCGAATGAAATGGCCGACGGCCCGCAGAAATCGATCTGGGGCGCAGAGCAACGCGAATGGTTGAAGGCGACGCTCAAGGCGAGTGATGCGACGTGGAAGATCCTGATTTCGCCAACCCCGATGGTTGGCCCCGACGATCTGCAAAAGATCGATAATCACGCCGATCTCCGCGGCTTCCGCCACGAGGCCGATGCGTTCTTTGCCTGGCTGCGGCAGAATCAGATCGGCGGTCTGACGATCGTATGTGGTGACCGTCACTGGCAGTATCACAGCGTCCATCCCACGGGCGTCGAGGAATTCGGCTGCGGCGCGCTCAATGATGAAAACGCCCGGCTCGGCATCCCGCCCGGCGCGAAGAACGGCTCCGACCCGCAGGGATTGATCAAGCAGCCCTATACTTCGCCCACGCCGAACGGCGGGTTCTTGCAGATCACCGCTGCCGAAAACCTCCTGATCGAGCATTTTGACTCCCGCGGTAAACGCCTGCACGTAGCTCGGCGCTAACGCTCTCCGATCACTCACTTTTTAGTTACGCACCATGAATTCCGACCTCACCACGTTTGCTCCCAGCCGCCGCCATTTCCTGCGGGCCACCGGCATCACTCTCGCCCTTCCCTTGCTGGAATCTCTCGGCGGACGCGTCTTCGCCCAAAACTCAGCCGTCGGTGCCCTGCCCGGCAAAGCGGCCGGCACGACCCGGCCCAAGCGCATGGTGTGCGTCGGCAACATGCTCGGATTTCACCCGCCGACGTTTTTTCCCACCCAGACCGGCCGCGACTACGAACTGCCCACCGTTCTCGAATTTCTCCAACCGCTTCAGCCAGAGGTCTCCATTTTCTCCGGCCTCGATCATGGCGTAAAAGGCGGTCACTTCGCGATCAGCTCATTTCTGAGCGGCGTGCGCACGGCCGATGCGAAAGGGATGCCCGAGGGCAACCTCACCCTCGACCAACGCGCGGCAGAGACGATGGGCGGTGCCACGCGGTTCTCGTCGCTCGCGCTGGGTTCCGAGAGCGGAATTCATGGCGGTTGCATGATGTCGTGGACGCGCAGTGGCACGCGGGTGCCGCCCATCAGCACACCGCGCGAACTTTTCCGAAAACTGTTTGTGTCAGACGGTGCCGCGCAAATCGCGAGCTCGACGGACCGCCTCAATCTCAAGGGCTCCATCCTCGACGCGGTGCAAGGCGACGCAAAATCCCTCGAACGTCACCTCGGCCAACGCGATAAAGACAAGCTCGAAGAGTATTTCACTTCGGTGCGCGACGTGGAGAAGCAGATCGAACTGCGCCGCCAGTGGGCGCACGTCCCGAAGCCCGATCCAAAAATGAAGGAGCCCAACAACAAGGGCTTCGTCTCCGACCTCCCGCTCATGTATGACCTGATTGCGCTCGCGCTGCAGACCGACTCGACCCGCATCGCGACGTTCGAGATCGGGGGCGACTT
>CAMCWW010000187.1:0-4196 GCA_945882935.1 Opitutus sp. GAS368 | reverse complement strand
TCACCCCGAACCGGCTCTTCTTTGTCCGCAACCACTTCGAGCCGCCCGCCGTTTCCGACGCGGCAAACTGGGAATGCACGCTCGGCGGTCTTGTCGCCCGGCCGACCTCATGGACGCTCGCCCAGCTCGCCGCGATGCCGCAGCACGCCGTGTTCGCGACCGTCGAATGCGCCGGCAACGGGCGTTCGTTCCTCCGCGAGCGCGCCGAGGGCGTGCAGTGGGGTGCCGGCGCCATCGGCAACGCCGAGTGGAGCGGCGTGCGGCTGCATACGTTGCTCGAGTCCGCCGGCCTCGCCGCCGGCGCGAAAGAAGTGGTTTTCGAGGGTGCCGATCACGGCGAGGAGCACGGGCACGCGATGAATTTTTCCCGTAGCCTGCCGCTCGCCAAAGCCCTGCACCCGGACACGATCATCGCCCTGCGCATGAACGGCGAGTGGCTGGAACCGAACCACGGCGCGCCGATGCGGCTCTTCGTGCCGGGTCACTATGGTGTCGCATCAGTGAAGTGGCTGCGCGCCATGCGCGTGATCGACCACGCCTACCCGGGCTTTTTCCAAACCACCAAATACTCCGTCAACCGCCCGGGCCCCGGAGGAAAAGTCCGCCAGCCGATCGGCGCCGGCGCCGTGAAGAGCGCGATTTTGCAACCACCCGAAGGCGCAAACCTCGGCCTCGGTAGCCATCACGTCGCCGGCCTGGCTTGGGCCGGCGAGGAACGTATCGCCCGCGTCGATGTTTCCACCGATGGCGGCCGCACTTGGCAGGCCGCCCGGCTTAAGGGCATCCGCCAGGCCTACTGTTGGTGCCAGTGGGAAGCCCTATGGACGGTCACCGCGCCGGGGAACTACACGTTGCTGGCGCGCGCCCACACCGAATCGGGCGAGCTCCAACCGCTCGACTACGACCCCGACAATCTCGGCTACATCATCAATCTCCCGATCGGCCGCAGCGTGAGCGTAACCGCGAGCCGCCCCGTCCCGGTCTACTTGGCGGCCGCCCCCGCCTGGAACGATTTCATGGAAGCCTACGCTGAGGAAAACTCCCGCCGCCCCCTCGACGTCGAACTGGCCCTCACCGCCGGCGACGGCATCTAGTTTTCCGCTTAGCCACTCGCCTGCTCCACGGCGTCTGCGATCGCGCGCCCGACCTCCGCAGTTGTCGCCGTGCCACCGAGATCGCGAGTGCGCGGGCCGCGTTGCACGACGTGTTCGATGGCGCGCACGACCGAGGCGGCGGCCTCCGGTTGGCCGAGGTGATCGAGCATCATGGCGCCAGACCAAATCTGGCCGATGGGATTGGCGATGCCTTTTCCGGCGATGTCCGGCGCCGAGCCATGCACGGGCTCAAACATCGAAGGAAAATTTCGCTCAGGATTCAGGTTGGCTGAAGGCGCGATCGCAATCGTCCCGGTGCACGCCGGGCCAAGGTCGGACAGGATGTCACCGAAGAGATTCGAGCCGACGACCACATCGAACCAGTCGGGGTGCTGCACAAAATGCGCGGTGAGAATGTCGATGTGATATTGATCCGTGCGCACGTCGGGATACTCCGCGGCCATCGCCTTGAAGCGCTCGTCCCAAAACGGCATCGTCACCGTGATGCCGTTGGATTTCGTGGCCGACGTGAGGTGTTTCTTCGGCCGACTGCGTGCCAACTCAAACGCGTAGCGGAGAATCCGGTCGACGCCGTGGCGCGTGAACACGACCTGCTGCATTGCGATCTCATTGTCGCTGCCGGTGTAGAGGCGGCCGCCGATGTCGGTGTATTCGCCTTCGTTGTTTTCGCGGACGACATAGAAATCGATGTCGCCCGGGTGGCGGTTCCGCAGCGGCGACTCGATGCCGGGCATGAGCCGGACCGGCCGCACGTTCGCATATTGGCGAAACTCACGACGGATCGGGATGAGCAGGCCCCAGAGCGAGACATGGTCAGGGACACCCGGAAATCCCACCGCGCCGAGGTAGATCGCGTCGTGATGGCGAATCTGCGCGATGCCGTCCGCCGGCATCATACGTCCGGTCTCCTGATAGTAGGCGCAGCTCCAAGGCAGGTGATCCCACGTGAGGCTGAAGCCGTGCTTCTTCGCGGCGGCTTCGAGCACAAGCATGCCCGGAGGGACAACTTCTTGGCCGATGCCGTCGCCGGGGATGGTCGCAATGCGGTAATTTTTCATAGGAGAACTGGTGCGCGATCGGTGAACGGATTCGGTTCGCCTGTCGCACGTTCACTCTAGCGAAACCGCGCCGGGTTCGCCATCAGTGGAATCGCCTAAATCACCACAGGCGCTCCCCCTCCGCCTCAGTAAAGCAACCGCGCCAACTCTGTCCGGCTCGTGACGCCCAATTTGCGGTAGATCGCGTTGAGCTGAAAATCGACGGTCCGCGGGGATTTTCCGAGCTGGCGGGCGACGTCGTGGTTGCGCAGGCCCTCTGCGACGAGCAACGCCACGCGGCGTTCACTCGGGGTGAGACCCTGCAAATGATGAATCGCCTCGGGCTTTAGCTGCGGATTCGCGCCGTCGAGATTGCGCTCGCTCGCCAGCGTTACCCAGAAACCGGGGCGCACGAGCGAGCCTTTGAAGGGTTGGCTCACATCGACCTTGGCCCCGAGGCCACCGATCTCGCGGTGCTCCACGCGGGCGCTCTCCAACCCGACGGCGGAACCGCCATGCGCGGCGCGGTCCCAGATGTCCGCGAGCCGGGCGCAGGCTTCGGCAATCGGCTCCGGCAACCGGAAGCAACGGCGCGTATTCATCACGCGAGCTTCCTCGTAACCGAAGTTCCACGCGGCGCACAGGTCGAAGGCTTCTTGCGTCGCGAACTGGAGCGCGCGATCCGGGCCCAAGAACATCACGGGGAGAGGAAGCCCCGAGATAAAACGCTCCATGCACAGGCGGCGACCACGTTCACCCTCAAAGGCGCGTAGCCGGCGCAGCCCGGCGTCGATCACCGGATGCAGCGACGCCAGAAATTCCCGTTCTTCCGGCAAAAACTCTCCTTGTTCCGCGCTGCGCCGAATGCTCAGCACCGCCTCCGGGTGCGCCCCATCCCAAAAGGCGAGATGCACAAACTCGTCCCAACCGCGAAAGTGCCGCTCGCGTTCGACCCGCCGTTGCCGGGCCCGGGGATCTTCCTGCAAGATCTCAGTGTAAGTATACATCTTCACGTGCGGATGAGCGGCGAGAAACGGCCGCGCGATACTCAGGCTCGTCAGGGGTTGGTTACCACTGTCCTGCCCGTGGGCCACGAAGTGCCGCCCCTCCTGCGGTTCAAAATCAACGATACCCAGCATGAGACTGCACGAATGGTGCGGCAGCACGCTTTGGAGGAGCTGCAGATTTGCGCGCCAAAAACTCTCGAGGTCGAGCGCGCTCTGCAAATCTAACATTGGTCGCGCGGCACCCCGCCGATTGGAAGGGATGCTGGATGCGGGGGCTGCGGGGCGCTGGCGAACGAGCGGCATGGAGAGACGCACGATGGGATAATCCCACAACGCTGCGCAAGGCAAGGCGCGGGCCACACCGCACCTAAACTCGTCCCACTGCTCTCCGGGACACTCGTCATTCAGGTGGTTCTACCAGTAGCGCCGACCGTCCATCGCGCGTATAGTCGTTGAGTTAAAAAAGCCCCCGCAGACCCCATCCGAAATCGGCCCGTGTCCCTCGATTTCTTGCCAGAAGCCACCACTTTCCGCAGCCCAAAAAACGCTCTTATGAACTCAAACCCTTTCCAAAAATCCCTCGCCGGTCTGACGGTCCTGGCACTCTTCGCCACGACGCTTGCCGCGCAAACTGCCCCCGCGCCCTCCGCTGCCGCCAAACCCCAAGAGACCATCAAGCTGGAGGCGTTCAGTGTCACGGGCTCCAATATCAAACGGATTGAACAAGAGAAGAGTCTGCCGATGACGACGGTCACGACGGAGCAGCTCGAAATCTACGACCCAGGCCAGCCTTCGGACCTGCTCGCCGCTCTGCCCATGGCCGCGGGCCTGCCGGGTAACGAGGCGGCGCTCGCGACCCAAAATGCGCGCGGCGACAACGCCAACATCTCGTTCCGCGGGCTCGCGTCCGGCAACACCCTCATCTTGCTCAATGGCCGTCGCATCGCCCCCCATCCGATCAGTTGGAACGAAAACGGCATTCCAGCTTTGTCCGTGAACGTAAACCAACTCCCGAATCGCGGCATCGAGCGGGTCGA
>CAMCWW010000186.1:0-4206 GCA_945882935.1 Opitutus sp. GAS368 | reverse complement strand
ACTGCCGTCTCCACGGTAATTGCCCGCGTGCCCGCACAGATGCGCAGGACCTGAGCTTGCGGGATGCCCGTCGCCTTCGCCAGTCGGTAACGCGTGATGCCCATCGGCTCAAGGAAGTCGTGCAGCAGGATCTCGCCCGGGTGAATGTTCGGCAGTCGGTTCGTTTTCATAAAGGGAATTGGTTTAGTGGTAATCGATAATCTCGACGGCGTGCGCGTGCTCGCCGTCCCAGATAAAACAGAGACGATATTGATCGTTGACCCGAATCGAATGCTGCCCGGCCCGGGTTCCTTTCAGCGCTTCCAGCCGGTTGCCCGGCGGGACCCGCAGAAAATCTAGGCCGGTCGCAGCGTCCAATTGCCGCAACTTCCGCCGCGCCACACTCTGCATCGCCTGCGGCAGCCGGCGCGAAGCTTCACCCGCGTGAATCCGCGCCGTCTCCTCACAGGCGAAGTCCTGGATCATACCGACACCCTCTCGCCGTCGATTATGTGCGTCAAGCGCATATGCGCGTCAAAACAAGCGGCCAGAACAGCAGCGCGCTGTTTAGGTAGCCCTAAGAATCCGATCCGCCTGCAACCACCGTCGTGTGCCGCCCGAGGAAAACGCATAGGCCGTCAGTCCGATCAGCCCCATAATCACAAACCACCGGGGAGTTCCGGATCTCCGCCAACTTCCGCTCTCGGCCAAGTCCAGGGCGTTTTCCAGTTCACGCCTGGTCGATTCCCCCAGCACATAAAGTGATCTGCTAGAGTAGGGCATACAAGCAACCCCCCTAGTAAAACCCGTGCCTGCTGCCGCGTCCACCAAATCCGACCGAGAAGGGACTTCGTTCAACCTCGATCAGCAAGGCGGACCATCCCGACGCCGATGAGGAGTCGAACTGAAAGCGGCCCACGAAAAACCATCGGCATCCAATCAGCCCAAACAAGCCACTCGGGTCTGACCGTGGTTGGTTGATTATCTCCTCGAATCCTACATCCCGAGGCCAAACTCCCCCAAGGCGCCAGCACGATAGGAAGCCCGATCCGAAGTTCCGGCCGCACGATGCGATTGGATTTCTGAGTCGCCAATCAGCCCGCGCCGTTCGCGAGATCCTCGCCTAACCTACTTCAACGTCTTCAAATAGCTAAACAGATCGCTCACCTGTTGCGGCGGCATCGCCTCCAGCAGTCCTTCGGGCATGAGCGAGCGGTTGAGATACGAGGTCTGCTTGATCTCGCCACGAGCGATGCGTTGGTCTTCCGCGCCCGGCGTGCGTAGCACCACGGCCTCGGGCGTCTCCTCGACCAAAAACCCGTCGCGCACGGTGCCGTCCTTCAACCCCACGCGGTAGGTGCGATACGCGCTCTCCATCGCCGCGCTCGGCGTGAGAATATTACGCAGCAACGCCTCGACGCCCGTGTTGCCAATGCCGTCGAGCGGCGGCGCGATCAGGCCGCCTTTGCCGCCTTGCTGGTGGCACGTGAGACAAAGCGCCGAAAAAATCTCCCGGCCCCGTTCCGCTCCGCCGACGCCGTTAGCTAGCACGCGAAACCGCGCAAATTTCTCCTCCTGAGCCACCGCCGCCGCCGGCGTAAGCAACACGGGCGCATCCTCCGTCGGTTCGACGCGGGCCGCACCTTTCAGCGGACCCCAATTCGCCCCGGTAAACAACTCGACCAATCCCGGCGGCCGGGCGCTCACCGCCGTGCCAGCGAAACTGCGGTCAAACGCGTCGCGCACCTCGGCCGCCGAGCGAGCCACGTTCCACACGCGATACTCGGCGAGCCAACCCGCCGTCGTGCCGTTGCTGGGGTTCAGCCGGCTCCGCCCGACGTTCAGTCCCATAAAAACACTCTGACTCGGGCCGGCGCTCGACATCTCCAGCTCGCCGTTGAGATAGAGGTAAAAAAATCCCCGGCCGTCGCGCGTGACCGCGTAGTGGGTCCACACTCCCGGGACGGCCTTTTTCTTCGCCTGCACCACATCGTTGGCCTCGCCCAGCCACACGCGAAAACGGCCGTCGAAAAAGTTGAAATCGATCACGCCCGGCAGGCCGAGCAGCCCATCGCGGTGATCAATGCCCGGATCGAGCTTGGCCCAACACTCCACGGTGAACGGCCCCGCGAGCGTAAGCTGGGTCTCCGCGAAATCACCGCGTCCGCCCGGCAGGCGCAGCGCGCGTTGCGCATCGCCGCCATGCGATCGCCAGAGCGCGGCCACGGCCGGATCGCCCGGCATCCTCAACCAAAGTTTTTCCGCCACGCTGACGCCGAGATCGGCGCTCGCCATCGAGCCGTCGCGCAGTCCGCCGACAATGGCCGACGCCCCCGCCTCATGGGCGGCCAGCCGGTCGAGCAGGTTTCCGCGCTGCCCGGCCGTGAGCGCGGGCAGGAGCTGCACGAGGCGCGCGACGGCTGCCGGTGAGCGCAACGTCGCCAAGGCCGCGAGCGCTTCATCGCGGACCGCCGGATCGGTCGAGGCGCGCGCCAAACGCTCAAATTCTCCGACCGGCCCGAGACTCAACTCGCGCAACGCCCGCAGCACCGCGAGCAGGGTCGTTTGGCGGTCTTTCGTCGGTTCGAGGGAGAGGGCCGTCGTCAACTCGGGCTCCGCCGCCGCGAGTTTAAAGGCTCCGGCCACTTGCGCACCCAACGTCGCCTCCGCGGACACCGGGCTCACGAGCAGCGACTTGGCGGCCGCCGTCAGCGCGGGAGTCAACGGAGCGGCGTCGATGCTCGTGCGTAGGCCGAGCAAGGCGCGCAAAACCGCCGCCCGCGAACCCGCCTGATCGAGCGCGGCCGTGAGAGCGGCGCGCGCCGAGGGCTCGGCAAAATGGGCGGCGAGGATTCGCACTTCTTCGTCGCTCAAGGATCGCTTGAGGTCGGGCGCCATGGCCGCAAGCCCGAGGGCTGCGCGCCGGCCGCCGAGCGCGAGGGTGGCGAGCAACCGGTTCTCCAGCGGGAGCCCGCGGCCGGCCGGCGAATCGAGCAACGCGGCGGTCGCGACGGGGTTGAGCTCCATCGCCCAACGAGCGAGGTAGCGTTCAAATTCACGGTCGTAGCGTTCCCAATCGCCGCCCGTCGCCAGCGACACTCCGCCCAGCTGCGCCGCGAGGGCCATCACGCGCGGGCTCGCCTGCGGTAGTCGGCGGAGCGCATCACCCACGGCCGCGCGCACGGTCGGGCTCGGATCGGCGGCGAGCGGCGTGACGATCGCGAGAAACTCGGACTCCGGCCGAGGCTGGGCCGCCGCGAGCCGCGCCGCTTGCCGGCGAATCGTGGGCGCAGGATCACCGGCCAGAGCCACGAGCAAAACGGTGGGCACGGACGAAAGACTTTCGAGCGCCCAAAGCGCGGCGAGGCGGCGATCGTTGGCGGCGGTGCGATCGGCCGCGATCAGCGCGAGCTCGGGCGCGAGCGCGGCGGCTTTGCGATCGGTGAGTTCGAGCCAGGCGAGGCGGGACACGAGGGCGTTGGGCCCGCCGAGTTCGGCGAGGAGCGCGCGGTCATCCAGCCGAGTGAGATCGGGCGGCGTGACTCGCGGCTGGTCGACGTGGCGCACGCGCCAGATGCGGCCGCGGGATTTGTCGCGGTCGGGATGCGTGCGCGGGACTTCGTTGTGCGAAATGATTTTGTTATACCAATCGACGAGGTAGAGCGCGCCGTCGGGGCCAAAATGCATCGCGACCGGGCGGAACCATTTATCCGACGTCGTGAGAAAGTCCGGGAGTTTTTCGTAGGTGTAGCGCGCCCCGTCGGCGGTGGGCGTGGCGCGGACGGCGTTGATCGTGTTGGTGATCGGGTTGGCGAGGAAGAAAACTTTGGCGCCATCGGCGGCCGCTGCGCCGTAGCTGCGGAAGAGGCCATCGCGATCCTCCGCGAGCGCGAGGCCGCTGAGGCCGGTGCCACCCATCTGCGCTGGCGGGAGCGGCGGCGGCATCAGCGGTTGATAGGGACGCAGCCGATCCTTCGAGCCGGTGGCGACCCAGATGCCCGCCTCGTAGGGAATCACGGGATAACCGATGTCGTTGGCCTCTTGGAGAAACGTCTCGCCCTCGCGCGAAGTCACCAGACCCCAGATGTTGTTAGGACCGGCCGTGAGACTTTCGAAGCTCGCGCCGTCGGGCGTGAAGCGGCCGAGTTTGCACTGGTTAAACGGGATCTCAGTCGACCCATCGGCGAACGGCCGACCGTCGGAGCGGCGGACTTTCGAGTAGTTGAA
>CAMCWW010000185.1:0-4287 GCA_945882935.1 Opitutus sp. GAS368 | reverse complement strand
GCTCCGCCCAACCATGCCCACGCGGCGGGCGTGGGTCGTTAGGGCGAGGGCGATGTCGGGATCGCTTGGCCCTCTTGGAGGAGGCCGTTGGGGTTCACAATGATCGAGGCGTCCGCCGCGAGGCCTTCGATCACCTCGATGCGGGCGCCGGTATTGCGGCCGGTGCGCACGGGGACGAAGGCCACTTTGCCCTCGCGCACAATCGCGACGTGCTGGCGGCCATCGCGCACGACGATCGCATTTACGGGCACGCGCAGGGGGCGCGCGACGCCCTCGCCGGCGGGTGTGATGAGCGCGACACCGTTGAGTCCGGCGGGAATCTGGCGCTCGGGATTGGGCAAGGTGAGTTCGACCCGCATCGTGCCGGAAGCGGCGTCGATCAGGCCGGCGGCACGCGCGACTTTGGCGGGAAACTTTTTGCCCGGCAGCTCGGTGAATTCAACGACGGCGACCTGACCGGGACGCAGCGCGAGCGCGGTGACGGGGGCGACGTCGAGCAGGCCGCGGAGTTCGTTGACGCGCGCGAGGTGGAAGAGCCAACGACCGTTGGTCGTCGAATCGCCGGGGATGAAATCGCCGCGGTCAAACTGGCGGTTAACCACCAGGGCATCGAAGGGCGCGCGGATCTGCTGGAAGGCGACGAGTTCAGCGAGACGTTTAGCGTCGGCCTGCGCCGCCAGCAAATCGGCGGCAGCGGTCTTGGCGTTGGCCTCGCCGATCTCGGCCTCAGCGCTGGAGAGCACCGCTTTTTCGCCCAGGGCGCGGGTGCGGCGGACGTTGGCCTCAGCGAGTTCCGCGCGGGCGGTGGCTTGGGCGACGGCGGCGGCGGCGCGCTCGGCCGCGCGCTGGATCTCGGGCGCGGCGATGACCGCGAGCACGTCACCGGCCTGCACGACATCGCCGAGATCCACCCGACGCTCGGCGAGCAGGCCGGTAGCCCGGGAATAAATGTAGGCCTGCTCCGCCGGCGCGGTGCGCACCGGCAGGCGGAGTGGCTCGGCGGGCGGAGCCACTTCGGGCTTCACAAATTGGAGGTTCCCCTGCGCCGAAGCGGCGGCGGGCAGAAGCAAGGCGAACAGAGCGGCGAGGCGGAGAGAATTCATGGCGCGGAAGGAGGGACGGGCGCGGGTGGGCGGCGCTTGAGGACGGAGAACATGAAAGGCACGACAAAGAGCGAGGCGAGCGTGCCGAAGAGCAGACCGCCGATCACGGCGCGGCCGAGCGGGGCGTTTTGCTCGCCACCCTCGCCGTGGCCGAGCGCCATGGGCAACACGCCGAGAATCATCGCGAGGGCCGTCATCGTGACGGGGCGCAGGCGGGTGGTGGCGGAGGTGATCGCGGCCTGGGCACCGGTTGCGCCGGCCGCCCAAAGATCACGGGCGAAGGAGGTGACGAGCACGCTGTTGGCCGTGGACACACCGACGACCATAATGAGCCCCATCAACGCGGGGATGCTGAGATGGGTGCCCGTCACCCAAAGCGCCACGAACGCCCCGGCCATGGCCACCGGCAGACCGCTGATCGCGGCCAAGGGTAACGCCCACGATTGGAAGTTCACCACCATCACGAGGAAGATCAGCACGGCGGACAAAATGAGGCCGCCAAAGAGCTCACGGTAGGCCGACTCCATCAGCGCGGCTTGGCCGGCAATGACGATCCGGTTGCCGGGTTTCTGCTCTTTGCGCAGCTCGGCGAGGATCGGATTGAGCCGGTCGAGCACGGAGCCGAGGTCGGTGCCCTGCACGTTGGCGAGCACGGTAAACGTGGGCAGCAAGGTCGTGCGCGACACGCTCGAGGGCGACTGGCGTTCGCTGAGTTTGGCAAACGCGCCGAAAATCACCGGCGGTCCCCCGGCGGCGGGGCGCATGGGCAAGGTGAGCAGTTGTTCGGCGTCGCGGAAGAGCGCGGGTGGCACCTGGACTTGCACTTCGTAGGATGAACCGGTTTTCGGATCAGCCCAGAACGTGGGCGCCACGCTGCCGCCCGAGCCCAGCGCGGTCAGGAGTGCGCCGGCGATGTCCTGTTGGGTGAGGCCAAAGCGGGCCGCCCGCACACGGTCGATTTCGAAATAGTATTCGGGCACGCCGAGGAGTTCGCGCAACGTCACATCGACGGCGCCCGGCACGGCCCGGAGACGCTCGCGGAGACGCTGGGCCAGCGCGAGGTTGCCCGGAATATCGCGGCCGACGAAGCGGACTTCAAACGCGGTCGGCGCACCGCCGGAGAGCGTCTGGCTGGTAGCGTCGGCCGGCCGGAAAAACGACTGCACCTCGGGGAATTGCTCCGCGAGCAGCCCCCGCAATTTTTCCGTATATCCGACGACGGGCGCGTGACCGGGCGCGAGTTGGATGAGGATCTCGCCGTCATAGGGACCGACCACCGTGCTCTCGACCCAAGCGAGATTGATCGCGGTCGGTGGCCCGATGTTTTCGACCACAAAGCGGAGTTCCGCCGGAGGAATCACGGTGCGGATGGCCCGCTGAATGTCGGCAAAACGACGCGCGGTCTCCTCCACCCGGGTGCCGCCGGGCAGGCGCACGAAGACGCGCATAAGTCCGGCATCGGTGGCGGGGAAAAACTCGCGGCCGAGAAATTTCCAAGCGACCCCACCGAGACCCGCGACCGCGAGCACGATGACCGGAACGATCCAACGCCGCGCCACGAGGACATCGAGCACGCGGTGCTGCCGGGCGGAGAGGACGGTGAGGGCGTGTTCGATGGCGTGGTGCAGCCGCATCAAGCCTCGGGGCGCCCGACCGGCGTCGGCGCGTTCGGCGCGGGTCTCGGCGGGAAGCAGCAGCGAGGCGAGCGTGGGCACGAGCGTGCGCGAAAGCAGATAACTCGCGACCATCGCAAAGATCACGGCGAGCGCGAGCGGCTTGAAGACAAACGCCGCGGTCCCGGAGAGCAGAAAGATCGGCAGGAACACGATGCAGATGCCGGTGGTGGAAACGAACTCGGGAAAGGCGACCTGTTGCGCCCCGTCGACGATGGCCTCACGCACGGTTTTTCCGGAGGCGATCTGGCGCTTGATGTTTTCGATTTCGACAAGGGCGTTGTCCACGAGGATGCCGATGGCGAGCGCGAGGCCGCCGAGGGACATCAGGTTGAACGTGGCGCCGGCGAGGCTGAGGCCAAAAATCGAGCAGAGCAGCGCGAGCGGAATCGAGGTGAGGACGATCAGCGTCGAGCGCCACGACCCGAGAAACAGCAAGACCACGAGGGCCACGAGCGCGCCCACGAGGACGATCTCGCGGAGGATGTTGTCGACGGCCGACCGGACAAAGACGGATTGGTCGAAGATGGGCTCGACCTTAACGCCGGGAGGCGCGGACGCGCGGATGGCCGGCAGGCGGGCCATGATCCCGTCGATGATTTCGAGCGTGGATGTGTTCCCGAGCTTCAAGGCGGTGACGATGACGGCGTTTTGGCCGTTGAGCCGGGCGATGTTGGTGCCGAAGGCCTCGCCGTCGCGGACGTTGGCGACATCGCGCAGCAGAATGATCCGGCCATCGACGTTGCGGACGGGCAGGTCGAGAAACTCGGGGATGGAGACCGGGCTGGCGTTGACGCCGACAGCGAGATCACGGCCACCGGCGCGAAGGGAACCGGAGGGCAGCGTCTGGTTCTGCGCGGCGAGGGCGCGGCTCACATCCGAGGCGGAGAGCCCGTAGGCGTTGAGCGCATCAGGATCCAAATCGACCATGATCTGCCGCTGGGCGCCGCCGTAGGGTAAGGTGAGGCGCAGGCCGGCGATTTCCTGCAACTGGGCGCGCATAGTGAGCCGGGCAAAATCGAAGATCGCGCCGTCGGTGAGCGTATCGGACGACAACACGAGCTGGATGATCGGCACGCTTGAAGGGCTCGATTGGACAATGATCGGCGGCACGGTGCCGGCGGGCATCCGGCGCAAAATCGTCTGCGAGACGGCGGTGACCTGGGAGAGCGCGCGCTCGATGTTTACACCCGGCTGAAAACGCAGCCGGATAATCGCGACGCCGTTGATAGTCTCGGAGCGGAGTTCGAGCACATCGTCGACGTTATTGAGCGAGGCCGTCTCGGAGAAGGACGTGATCTTCGCGGCCATCTCGGTGGGATTCAGCCCGCCGTAAGACCAAACGAGCATGACTTCGGGGCTGTCCACCCGCGGCATGATATCGGTGGACGTGCGCTGAATCGCCAGTCCGCCGAACAGCGCGATCAAAATCGCAAACACGGCGACGGTGTATTTATAGCGAAGGGCAAAAAGGACGATCCACATGGTTGGCGAAGGCGCGGCGGGAGACG
>CAMCWW010000184.1:0-4306 GCA_945882935.1 Opitutus sp. GAS368 | reverse complement strand
GTCCCGAAAATCTACCGCGCCACTCTCGCCGCGGCCATTCCGCCCGCCCGCCTCGCCGAGATCGCCGCGCTCTTCGCCGCGGGCACGCTCGTTCTGCCCGACGAAAAAACGCCCTGCGCCCCCGCCGGCCTCAACCTGATCTCCCCGCGTGAGGCCGAGCTCACGCTCACCGAGGGCCGTTACCATCAAGTTCGCCGCATGTTCGCCAGCGTCGGCTACGAAGTCGTCGCCCTCCACCGCTCCCGCTTTGGGGATCTCGACCTCGGTGACCTCAAGCCGGGCACGTGGCGCGAGCTCCCGCTCGATTTTTTCGACCTTCCCGCCGTCCCATCCGCCAGCACCACTCCGCCCGCCTAGGCCGTGGGCTTGCAGCGCGCCGCGCGCCTGTCATGCGTCTCTCCCACATGGAAAACCTTCCCCTTACCGGCGCGCAAAAATCCAAACTGCGCGGCCTCGGCCAAAAACTCGACGCCATCCTCAAGGTCGGCAAAGACGGCCTCACCCCCACGTTCATCACCGAGCTGAGTCGCACCCTCCGCGCCCACGATCTCATCAAGCTCCGCTTCGTCGGCGAGTCCGACCGTACCGCCCGCGCCGCGCTCACGACCGAGATCGAGGCCGCCGGCCATTGCACCTGCGTCGGCTCCGTCGGCGCCACCGCCCTTTTCTACAAGCCCGCCAGCGATCCCTCCAAGTCCTCGCTGCCCGTCGCCTGATTTAAGTCCTGCGGCCGGCCGCACCTATTCGCGAGCTTCCGTCTGCCGCAAGATCTGACTCACCGCCTGTGGAGTGAGGCCGAGCAGCCGCGCCGCCTTACTCTGGTTTCCACCGGTCTTGCGCAAGGCCCCGCGCACGAGTTCCAGTTTCATGGCCCGCAGATAGTCCATCATCGAAAATCCCTCGCGCAGCCGCGGCACCGCGGCCGTGAAAACATTGGCCAAGTTCACCGCCAACTCAAAGTCCAGATCTTCGGGCTGGATCGCGGGTTCCTCCGCCGTGAGCACCGCGTGTTCTATTACCCTGCGCAGCTCGCTCACATTACTCGGCCAACGATGGCTCTCTAGCTTCGCCAGCGCCGCCGGAGAGAATCGCTTGGGGCGCGGCAAGGTGCGGTTCAAACGCTCCAATTCATCTTTCGCCAGTCGCAAGACATCGCCGGGACGCTCCCGCAAAGGCGGCAGCGTGATCAAGGCCGTCCGCAGCCGCCGCCAGATCTCGACCGGCAGATGACCGAGCCGCACTTCTTCCTCGAAATCGCGCTCGGTCGTAAGAATGAGCCGCACGTTTACCTTCACCGGCGTCCGCCCCCGCGCCCGAAAATAGTGGCCGTAGTCCACGGCCTTCAGGAGTCGCGCCAACAACGGCGCGGGTAATTCCTGCGCTTTGATCAACACCAAGGTGCCCCCGTCCGCCTGCCGCAGTTTGCCGTCCCCGCCGTCACCTTCCTCGCCCAACAACACCGTTTCAAATAGGTCGGCCGGCACGGTCGCACAATTGAAAATGAGCAGGGGACCGCTCGCCCGGGTGCTGAACTGGTGCACCAGCGACGCGAACAAATGTTTCTGCGTGCCCGGTTCGCCTTTCACCAACAGCGGCGCGAGGTGCCGACTGAGGTTCACCGCCAGCTCCAGGATCGCCCGCGAGAAGTAATGCCGCGGCGTCGTGTGCGCCGCACCCTGCTGGTCCACGTCGTCCCAACGGTCTCGCCGCGTCGAGAGCAACGCCAGCGTCTCGGGCCGGAGCGACGCCAGCGGTTCGCCCCAATCCAGTTCGCGCACAAACCGAGGCCCGGCGATGCCGTTGTGCACCGTGCGCCGGAAATTCAGCAGCTTCGCCCCAAGCTCCCCGGCCACGGCCAAGAGCACCCAACACGCGTGCATCTCCGGCGTGCCCGAGATCAACGACACCGACCATTCGTCGTCCGGCCCGTCCCGCCGGATTCGCGCCAACACCACGCGCAGCTTCGCCAAAATCTCCGGATGGTGCGTGGCGTCGGCGAGCTCCAGCCCGATCACTTGCACGCCCAACTTCGGATGCAGCTCTTTTAGCGCCTGCCGCGTCCGCTCGCTGTGGTCAGCCCGATGCGGCCGCCCCAGCAAAATCACCCGGTCAAAGCTGCGCTCATCGAGCAGGGTCAAGATCGGGCCTTTGTGCCGGCCATCTTCATGCGGATCATGCGCGTAGGGATCGCGCAGTCCGACGAAGGTGATGAGGGTTTGCCGCGCCACCACCCTTTCATCGCACCGAGCCCAAGCGGCTGCAACGCTCATTGCAGGTATCAACGAAATTTTAAGCGATTCATTTTGCGCCTGCGGCCCTGCCCGGTGCGCTCAGCCAAACCCCATGCTGACTTCCCCCGCCCTGTCCGTAGTTTCGTACCGAGTTTTGGCGACCGCCGTTTTGTTGTGGACGTTTGCTTTGGCGGCCCAACCCGTGCCTGCGCCCGCCGAGTTCCGCCTGCTGCTCGCCGGTCAGGCCCTCGTCAAATACGACGTACGGGGCGAACTGCCGGAGCAGATCCCGGGCATCCGCGCACTGCTGCAAGTCGACGCCCCGCACATCGTCTTTACCAACCTCGAAACTGCGATCCAAGGCAGCTTCGGCGGCACCAATACCCGCAATACCGAGTTTTTCCACGCCACCGGTCCTGCCGTCGTCGACGGCCTGAAAGAATTCGGTTTCAACCTATTCGCGACCGGCAACAACCACTCGTGGGATCTCGGGACCGCCGGCATCCTTTCCACCCTCGAAACCCTCGACCAGCGCGGCTTGGTCCACGCCGGCTCGGGTCGCAACTTGGGCGAAGCCTCCGCTCCCGCCTTTCTCAACACCCCGGCCGGTCGCGTCGCCCTCGTCGCGTTCGCCTCGGGCAAGGTCCGCACTGGCGGCGCCGCGCAAGCGATGCGTCCCGGCGTCAATGAGGTGCGTCTCGACGCCGAGAAACGTCTCTTCGAGGACGACGTCGCGCGGGTGATCGCCGCCATCAAGCTAGCCCGGGAGTTCGCCCCGCACGTCATCGTTTACCAACACGACCACCACTGGGAGGAAGACCGCCGACTCACCCCCGATTGGAAAAAGGCCTTCGCCCGCGCCTGTCTCGACGCCGGCGGCACCGTCTTTGTTTCCCACGGCGTGCCCCAGCTCCACGGCTTGGAAATCTACCGCGGGCGCCCGATCTTCTACGGACTAGGCAGCTTTATTTTTCACACCCTCACCGCCCCCGGACATTATAAGTCCGAGGTGTGGCAGTCAGTCCTCGCCGATCTGGTGTTCCGCGACGGTCAACTCACCGCCCTGCGCATTCGCCCCGTGCTCCTCAACGAAATGGGCCAAACCGGACCCCGCTTCAACGCCACCCGGGGTGCTCCCCGCGCCGCCACCGGCGCCGAAGCCCGCCGTGTCCTCTCTGAATTCGCCACGCTTTCGAAGGACTACGGCACCACCCTCCAGCTCGGCGACGGTTTCGCCACCGTGAATCTTTCTACGAATCCCTCTCCCACACCCAACTCACCATGAAATCGATCCGCCTACCCACGCTCCTCACCCTCATCACCTACGGGCTGCTTCCCGCCGCCCTTTCCGCCCAATCACCCACCGCGCCCACCGCGGCTCCCGCCGCCGCCACGGTCAAACTCGAAACCTTCAACGTCACCGGCACTTTTCTAAAGCGCCTCGAACAGGAGAAAGCCCTGCCCGTCACCATCGTCAACGAGGCCGACCTAAAAGCCCGCGGCGTCGCTACCCCTGCCGAGCTCTTCGCCTCCATCCCTCAAGCCGGCCGTGTTCCGATTTCCGAGAGCCAGGCTTCCGGCGCCGACGCCCGCGGCGACATCGCCACCGTCAGCCTCCGCGGTCTCGGTTCAGGCAACACGCTCGTGCTCCTCAACGGCCGCCGCCTCGCCCCGCACCCGATCTCCATGCCCGAAGGCTCCCTCGGCGTCCCCAGCATGGCGACCAACATCAATACCCTGCCGGCCGCCGCTATCGAGCGCATCGAGGTCCTCCGCGACGGCGCCTCCGCCATCTACGGCACCGACGCCACCGCCGGCGTCGTCAATGTCATCCTGAAACGCAACTACGACGGCCTCGGCCTCGCCACCCGTTTCCTCACCACCGAGCAGGGCGGCGGCTCCGAGTTGAACGCCTCGCTCTCCGGTGGCTTCGCCTTCAATGGCGGCCGCACCACGCTCGTGATGAATTACGACTTCTTCGACCGGCAGGAAATCCGCAGCTCGCAACGCGATTTTTCCCGCAGCGCCGATTTTCGCACCCGCGCCCCCGCCCCGTGGAACGGTTCCACCGCCGA
>CAMCWW010000183.1:0-4431 GCA_945882935.1 Opitutus sp. GAS368 | reverse complement strand
GCCGAGTCCGTCATGGTTTTCTTCCGGGATTTCAGCGCGTCATCGCTCGATCTTTGGATCGTGTATGCGACGAAGGGGCCGGATCTCCAGGAAGGGCTGGGGTTGAAGCAGCGCGTGAATCTCGCGATCATGCGGGCGGTGGCGGCGCGCGGCTTGTCGTTCGCGTTTCCGACCCAGACGATGCATCTCGACGGGCCGGTGGCGAAGCGGTGGGTGGGTGGGAAAAGCTGACGGCTCAGAGTTTGGGCAAGAGCAGCCGTAGAGCGTTTTTGACCGATGCTCCGTCCTCGACGGTCAAGGCGCCGGATTTGCGGAGAACGAAGCGCTCGTCGAGGGTGAAGAGTTTCATCCGCACGACCGAAGGGTGGCTCAGGCCGGCCGCGGAGAGGTCCTTGATTTCGGTGTCGAGCGGCCAGCCGCGGTTTTCCCGGCTGGTGATCATCGCGAGCACGAGGTGGGCGGCGCGGTCGTTGAAGCCTTGAGTAGAGAGCACGAGAGCGGGTCGGCGTTTGGTCGCGGCGCTGTCCGCAAACGGAAAGGGGACGACCACGACCTCGAACGCCTTATAGGTCGGCATAGGCTTTGTCGTCGTGCGCCGAGCTCCATTCGTCCTTCAAGGTCTCTTCGAGGGCGCGGGCGAACGTGCGATCGATGGGGCGGGCTTTTTGTAGATAGATGTGGCCGTCCTTGAATTTGAAGGCCACCGAGTCGCCGGGTTTTAGGCCAAGCTTTTGGCGGACGCGATTAGGGATGGTGGCCTGGCTCTTGGTCGTGAGTTTGCTGACGGAGAGAGTCTGCATGATGTAGTAAGGACAGTATTACTTGCCTTACTGATGGTCAAGGGCGGCTCAGTCCAGCGTCTGCCGGTAGCGTTTCACGCCGACGGTCATGGCGATCACGAGGAAGACCAAGAGCGGCCAGAGGTGTGGAGCAATTTCCGAAAAGCCGTTTCCTTTGAGCAGAATGCCGCGCACGATGCGGAGGAAATGGGTGTTGGGCAGGCATGAGCCGACGGCCTGCGCCCAATCCGGCATGCCGCGAAACGGAAACATAAAGCCCGAGAGCAAGATCGAAGGCAGGAAAAAGAAGAACGCCATCTGGATGGCTTGGAGCTGGTTTTTTGCGAGGGTGGAAAACGTGATCCCGACGGCCAGATTGGCGGCGATGAAGAGTAGGGAAACGAAGTAGAGCAGCGGCAGGCTGCCGACCATGGGAACGTCGAAGACGAAACGCGCGGCGACCAGAATCAGGGAAACTTGGATGTAGCCCACGACGATGTAGGGCAGGATTTTTCCGACGATCACCTCGAACGGTCGCACGGGAGTGGCGAGGAGATTTTCCATCGTGCCGCGCTCGCGTTCGCGGGTGATGGCGAGGGCGGTGATGATCACCATCGTCATCGTGAGCACGACGCCCATGAGCCCCGGGACGACGTTGAACTGGGTGATGTTCTCCGGGTTGTAGTGCGCGTGGACCCGGAAATCGACGGGGCCGTTCTTTGCGCGCAGACGGGCGAGCGGTCCGGGCAGGTCGCGGTTGAAAACGGTGGCGGCGAGGGCGTTGACGGAGGCGAGGGCCGGGCCGGTGGCGGCGGGATCCGTGGCGTCGGCCTCGATGAGCACGGTGGGACGTTCGCCGCGGAGAAGCTGGCGGGTAAAATCGGCGGGTATGTTGATGACGAACTGCACGTCGCCGAGTTGGAGGAGACGCCGGGCCTCGGCCTCGTCGGAGGTTTCGTGAACGAATGCGAAGTAATCGCTGGTGCGCAGGGCTTGGATCAGGGTGCGGACGAACGGGCCTTGGTCGGCGACCCGCAGCGCGGCGGGGAGGTGGCGCGGGTCGGAGTTGATCGCAAAGCCGAACATCATGAGCTGCATGAGCGGGATGCCGATCATTATCCCGAAGGTCACGCGGTCGCGCTTCATCTGGATGAACTCCTTCAGGACGATCGCCCACAGGCGGTGGAAGGTGAAGCGGGGCAGGCTCATGGGGTGCAGCTAGGGCGGCAAGGGGTCTCCGCGCGTTTGTCATCCATTAGATGACAAACGCGGGCAGTCTGGCCGGGAGGCGCGAAACTGTTGTCATCTAATGGATGACAAGTGGTTTTTGCGGGTTGGCGTAAATTCATGCGAAGTTGTCCTGCGCTTCGTCCATCAGGCTGATGAATACGTCTTCGAGGCCCGAGCTGATTTGTTTCCACTCGTGACGCGGGTCGCGGACGGCGGCGATCGTGGCAGTGAGGCAGGCGGCGTCGCGGCCGCTCACATGGAGGGTGTTGCCGAACGCGACGACTTGTTCGACGCCTGCGCGGTCACGGAGGGTGGTGGCGAGCGCGCGGAGGTCGGGGCCCGTGACGCTCCATGTGGTGAGTTTCGCCGCGGCGAGGACTTCGGCGAGGGTGCCGCGTGTGAGCAGGTGGCCGTAGGCGAGATAGGCGAGGCGGTGGCAGCGCTCGGCTTCGTCCATGTAGTGCGTGGTGATGAGGACGGTGAGGCCGTCGGCGGCGAGCTGGTGGATTTCGTCCCAGAATTCGCGGCGGGCCTTGGGGTCGACGCCGGCGGTGGGTTCGTCGAGCAGGAGAAGTTTGGGCTCGTGGATGGGGCAGGCGGCGAGGGCGAGACGTTGTTTCCAGCCGCCGGAGAGTTGGCCGGCGATTTGATGGCTGCGGTTGGTCAGACCAAGGCGGTCGAGGCTGCGTTGGACGGCGGCGCGGCGGTCGGGCACGGCGTAGATGCGGGCGATGAAGTCGAGGTTCTCGCGGATGCTCAGGTCCTCGTAGTAACTGAATTTCTGCGGCATGTAGCCGACGTGGCGCTTGATCTCCGCTTGTTGCGAACGGACATCGAAACCGAGGCAGGTGCCGGTGCCGGCGTCGGGGGTGAGCAGACCGCAGAGCATGCGGATGAACGTGGTCTTGCCCGAGCCGTTGGGACCGAGGAAACCGTAGATTTCACCCCGGCGCACGGCGAGGTCGATGGCGTTGACGACGGTTTTTTCGCCGAAGCGTTTGGTCACACCGGTGACGTCGATGGCGAGATCGGTCGGGGTGGCGGCGGCGGGCGGGCTCATCGGCGGGGGCGCGGAAGGCGGGAGGGAGACCCGGCCCTACTTCAGAACGTCGACGGGTTGGCCGGGGTGGAGGTCGCGCGCGGCGGTGGCGTCGGTGAAGACGGCCTCGACCATGAAGACGAGTTTGGAGCGGTTCTCGCGGTTGTAGAGAATGGGCGGCGTGTATTCGGGCGAAGGCGAGAGGTAGCTGATGCGCGCGTCGAGCGGGGCGGGGCGGCCGGTGATCGCGATGCGCACGGGGGCGCCGGCGGTGAAGGCGGCGAATTCGGCCTCTGGGACGAAGAAACGGACCTTGATGTTTTCGGCGGGAAGCAAGGAGACGACGGGGTTGCCGGCGGCGACGAATTCGCCCACGCGGTAAAGGGTGTCAAAGACGAGTGCGGCCCGTGGGGCGGCTTGGGATTTTTGAGCGACGGCCCAGCCGGCTCTTTCTTTGGCTGCGGCGGCGGCGCTCACCTCGGCCATCGCGGCGGCGAGGGCGTCGGGCCGGGCGCCGAGGCCGGCGGTGGTGAGTTGGGCGGCGAGTTCTTCGAGGGCGCGGGTATTTTTTTCGTGCGTGAGGCGGGCGCGGTCGTAGTCGCTCGCAGGAAGGACGCGCGTATCGAAGAGATTCTTTTGGCGGGCAAGATCGAGTCGGGAGAGCTCGGCGGCGGCGCGGGCTTGGTCGAGACGGGCGGTGAGAATGGCGAGCTCGCTCGGGCGGGAGCCTTTTTGCGCGTCGGCGAGACGGGCCTCGGCGGCGCGGAGTTGGTCGGCGGCTTGGCGTTGGGCGGCGAGCTCGTTGGCGTGTTCCAACGTGAAAAGGAGCGCGCCGGCGGGGATGCGGGTGCCTTTGATGACCGCAAGTTTTTCGAGCTGGCCGCCAAGAGGGGCGCCGACGTAGACGAATTCGCCTTCGAGGTAACCTTGATAGCCGGGCGACTTCGGGCGCGAGCAGGCGGTGAGGCCGAGGCAGGCAGCGCAGAGAAACAGCAACGACGTTCGCATGGGTCAGAAAGTTGCGGTGGGGCGGGAGGGTGTCAAAGGACGAAGCGGCCCGCGCGCCGTGGCGGGATTCACTGCTGCGGCAGTTCAGGCGCTGCCGGAGAGCGTTGCCGGAAAAACCCTGTCACTTGACCCGGGCGGGTGCGTCTATTCTGTTTCCCATGCTGTTTATGTCTGCGCTTCGAACCCCCCCTTTTTTCCTGCCGTTGTTTGCGGCGCTGCTGCTCGAGACCGTCACGCGCAGTGGGGCGCAGTTGGCCCAGAGTTCGCCTTTCATGCCGGCGCAGGCGGCGGCAACCACCGCGGTGACCGAGGGTGCTCCGCTGGAATTGCGTGGAGTGATGGATACGGGCTCGGAAATACTCTTTGGGATTTTTG
>CAMCWW010000182.1:0-4435 GCA_945882935.1 Opitutus sp. GAS368 | reverse complement strand
CGCCCATAATCGGCAGATCCCACCGACGCCAGCTGAGGTCGCTTGGTCGCGCACCGCCGCCATTGTAGAGAAACTCCGCAACGATCCCCGGGCTTACCTGCCGCCGCGCCCCCCTGCGCCCGCCGGCGTGACTGACCTCGAGTTCAATGAATTTTTTGTCCCCATCGTGGGCGATCGTGGTCTTGAATTAACGGACAAAATCCGCGCTCTCCACGGTCAACGGGTCCGGCTGCTCGGCTTCATGGTGCGTCAAGCTCTGCCGACTCCCGGCGTTTTGCTTTTCGCGCCCCAACCCATCCAAGTCGACGAAGTAGAATACGGCAACTGCGATGACCTACCGCCTCAGGTTGTCCGCACGTTTGTTCCCTTACCCGCCGGCGTTCAAGTTCCACTTGCCGCAGGTGCTCTCCTGCTCACCGGAACGCTCGAAGTCGGCCAGCAGTCTGAAATCGACGGTCGCAATTCCCTCATCCGGTTGCGCCTGGATACCCCGGAACTCACCCCACACAACCGGTCCCGCCCCGTCGTTTCCGCCAATTCTCCCTCCGTAAAAATTTCCTCCCAACCATGAAAAATAAATACTCATTCGTTCCGCTCGCCGCGCTTTGCGGCTTGCTCGTCTCGTCTGTCCAAGCCGCGCCCACCATCTCGCGGCTCACGCCCCCCAGTGCCCTTTTTTCGTTCGGCGACGCAAAACCCCCAATCATCGCCCGCTTCCTCCCTGGTCAACGCTTTGACCTTCAAGCCACCATCTCGCCCGACGCAGGAGCAAAAATTGTCGGCGTAAAGTTCATCGTTGATGGCATTCCCGTAAGCGGCGGGGTCAATTTGACCGGTGCCACCGTTGCCGGCCTGCCGGCTAACACTGCCGTGGCTACCCAACGCGCTTACAGCAATACTACTCCCGGCGTTCATCACCTTATGGTCACCACCACCGACGATAAAGGTGTTTCCGCTCACGCTTCGGGAAACTTCGAGGTCGTCGCTCTCGGCTCTGCGTCCGGGGCTAAAGTAAAAAATATCATTTTCATGATCGGCGACGGCATGGGCATCGCCCACCGCACTGCCGCTCGTATCATGGCCAACGGCGTCTCCCAAGGCAAAGCCCTCGCCCCGCTCGCGATGGATACCTTCCCCATCACTGGAATCCTCCAGACTTCGTCCCTCAATTCCATTGTGACGGACTCCGCTCCCGGCGCGTCCTGCTACTCCACCGGGAATAAGCAAAACAACAATCAGGAGGGTGCTTTTCCGGACGATACCGTCGATTTCTTCGACAATCCTCGGATGGAATACCTCGGCGAGTACCTCGCTCGCACGGAAGGCAAGTCCCTCGGTATCGTGGCTACGTCCGACGTGTTCGACGCCACCCCTGCCGCTTGGGCGATACACACTTCCAATCGCGGTGCTGGTACCGGAATCATCGATCAATATCTGGACGAATCCACCACCGCAGCTAACCTCACGGTTCTCCTCGGCGGAGGTCGTAAATGGTTTCTGCCCGCCACGACGGCCGGGTCTGCCCGCGCCAATTCCTCTGACTACGTCCTCCCCACCGAACTCGCTACTGGTTGGGGCGTCACTGCGGGTGCCCTCGATCCAAATCGTGATGTCATCGCCGGCTTTGAATCGAAAGGCTTCACTTACGCGGCTAACGCCACCCAGCTCAAAGCCTCTGCCGCCGGTGCCACCAAGCTCCTTGGTCTCTTCGCCCTCTCCAATATGAACGTCGCCCTCGACAAAATCGATGGCCGGCGTGGCAGCGGTTCGGTGGTAAAAGATTTTGGTTTCCCGGATCAACCCATGCTCGATGAAATGACCGATGCAGCCCTCACCGTTTTAAGTAAAAATCCGAAGGGATTCGTGGTCATGATCGAAGCCGCCAGCATCGACAAACAGGCTCACGGCATGGATTCCGAGCGCTGGATCCTTGATACCCTGGAGTTCGATCGCGCCGTCGCCCGCGCCCGCGCCTTCGCGGCAGTGAACCCCGATACGCTCGTCATTGTCACCGCCGACCACGAGTGTGCTGGCGTCAACATCATCGGTGCCTCGACCGTGACCAACGCCAGCCTCGCCGCCCGCGCCAATAATCCTGCCAGCGGCGTAGTCGGGCTTCGCGATCAAGTCGTTGGCGTCTACGAAGCCGCTGGCTTCCCCGTCTACAGCATGCTTGCCGACGGCTATCCGGCGACCACCAACCCAAATAGAAAGATGCTGATTGGCTATGCGGCCAACAGCGACCGCTACGAGGATTGGTTCAGCAACCCCCTGCCGCTCCGGGACAGTCAGCAACCGTTCAACGGTACTGCCCCTCTCAACACCTACCCAGCCGACCCGACGAAGCGTGACGTCACCGGAGGGTATTTTATCGCTGGCCAAGTCCCCGGCAGCAGCGCCGCCCACACCGCCTCGGACATTCCCCTCTACGCCTATGGCCGCGGCGCCGTCGCCTTCACCGGCACCTACGACAACACCGATGTCTTCTTTAAGATGGTGTCCGGTGTCCTCGTCGGCACCTCGACGACCCTCTCCGAACGCTGAGTTTTCCCTGCGATCGCTTCCGCCGCCGCCCCTCCCCGGGCGGCGGTTTTTTTTCGCCCCCAAAAAACCCCTTGTTCCCCCCGCCCGCCTCCCTTTTCGTTCCTTCCTTTCGCCCATCGCCTTCACCTTCCTCCCAACATGATCTATCTCCTCGGCGGTTCCGGCTACGTCGGCCAAGCCTATCAAGTCCTCCTCACGCAAAAGGGCATCCCCTTCCGCAACCTCAAGCGCTCCGAGGTCAACTACGCCGACCCCGCGGTCCTCACCGCCGCCCTCCGCGCCGACCAGCCCGCCTTCCTCATCAACGCCGCCGGCTATACCGGCAAACCCAACGTCGACGCCTGCGAGCTCCACCAAGCCGAGTGCCTCGACGGCAACGCCGTCCTGCCCGGACGCATCGCCGAGGCCTGCGCCGCCGCCGGCGTGCCTTGGGGCCATGTCTCCTCCGGCTGTATCTTCACCGGCTCCCGCCCCGATGGCACCGGCTTCATCGAGACCGACGCCCCCAATTTCACCTTCCGCCAAAACAACTGCTCGTTTTACAGCGGCACGAAGGCCCTCGGCGAAGAGGTCCTCGCCGGCACCCCCAACGTTTATCTTTGGCGCCTCCGCATTCCGTTCGATCACCGCGAGAGCCCGCGCAATTACCTCACCAAGCTCATGCGCTACCAGCGTCTGCTCGAAGCCACCAATTCCATCTCCCAACTCCAGGAGTTTGTCGCCGCCACGTTTGCGTGCTGGGAGAAACGCGTCCCCTTCGGCACCTACAACGTCACCAACCCCGGCCAAGTCACCACCCGCCAAGTCGTCGACCACATCCTGAAGAGTGGCGTCCTCAAAAAGGACTACATCTTCTTCAAAGACGAATCCGAGTTCATGCACGTCGCCGCGAAGACCCCACGCTCCAACTGCACGATGAACTCCGCCAAACTCGCCTCCGTCGGCATCCAAATGACCGAGGTGAACGAAGCCCTCGAGCGCGACCTCCGCAACTGGACGAAAAATTGAACTACGAAGAATCCAAAAACCCCGATCAATCAACAGATCGAAGCTCTAGCCTCATCCGCCATTGATGCGTCCGTCGGAGTCCACCGTGAACTTGGTCCGGGCTTGCTTGAGAGTGTCTACGAGCAATGCCTCCTCCATGAACTTACTGCCCGTGGCATTTCGACAAAAACCCAGGTATCGGTTCCGGTTTCCTATCGCGGTCTGCACCTCGAATCGGGCTTCCGCGCCGACCTCCTCCTCGACGATGCCTTGCTCATCGAATTGAAAGCCGTCGAATCTCTTCTGCCAGTTCACAAGGCCCAGATCATCACCTACCTCAAACTCACCCGTCTCCCGCTCGGCCTCCTCATAAATTTCAACGTGCCGCTCCTAAAGGACGGTCTTCACCGTTTCATCCATCCGGCCCTTCTCCGAAATTCTTAGCTTCTTCGCAGTTCCCACTATGAACTTACTCGTCACCGGCGGCGCCGGCTTTATCGGCTCCAACTTCATCCGTCAGCGTCTCCTCGAAAAGGGCTCGCCGCTCACGAAACTCGTCAACCTCGACGCGCTTACTTACGCCGGCAATCCCGCCAATTTGGCCGACCTCGCGTCCGACCCGCGCTACGTTTTCGCCCACGGCGATATCGGCGACACCGTCCTCGTGACCAAGCTCCTCGCCGAGCATCAGATCGATGCCGTCGCGAACTTCGCCGCCGAGTCCCACGTCGACCGTTCCATCGATTCGCCCGAGCCGTTTTTTCAGACCAACGTCGTCGGCACCCTCCGCCTCCTCAATTGCGTCAAGGCCCACTGGTCCAAACTCGCCGAGCCCAAAAAGAGCGCCTTCCGTTTCCTCCACGTTTCGACCGACGAAGTTTACGGCACGCTTTCCGCCTCCGCC
>CAMCWW010000181.1:0-4455 GCA_945882935.1 Opitutus sp. GAS368 | reverse complement strand
TTCATCTGGAGGGAAAAAAGAGCCTGCGACCGACCCGCGCCGCAACCCAATTCATTCGGGCTCAGCCGTGCCCTCGACCACCCAATCACGGGCCTCGGGGACTTGGACAAAAAATGCCCGGAGCGCGGCGGAAAGGTGGTCCGCGTAACGGAAGTGGGCGCCCATTCCGGTGCGGAGTTCCGCTTCGTAGATAAATTTATCCCCGTGCGTGCTATGCTCGAACGGCGTCTGGGCGCCGAGCAGCAGCGAGTAAACGTAAGTCGCGGAGCCGCGGGCCATCAGCTCCCGGGTGAGTTCCAATTGGTCCGCGAGCAGCGTCGCGTGGGCCGCGTGGGTGATCTCGGGCGGCAGATAGAAGCCAGCCTGAATGAACGGCGTGTAACGGTGGCCGGTGCGGTGGCGATTCAGGTCGCGCAGCTCGGCGATGGCCATGTTGTTCCAAGCAAAACTCACCCGCATCCGGCGGGTGGCGGTACCCTGTTGCGCGTAGCGGTTGGCCCGATGATCAAGCGCGCCGGCGAGCGCTTGCGTCTCGACGAGAAAAGGCGGTGTGGCCCGGTCGACGTGGACCCAAACTTCGTCGGCGAGGGGCGCAGCGGAGAGCCGGGCCAAACCGAGCGAGAGCGACGCGGCAAGTTCCTGCCGCGCCTGCTCCTCGTAAGACTTTTCGGCGACGCTGTGCCGGGTGAGGCGCGGCGACTGTTTGACGAGTTCAGCCCGAATCAGCGCGGCCGCGGCGCGGGCCTCGGGATACGGAAGCGAGTCGAGGTGCTTGACCGTCACGGCCCACATGCGGGACGTCTGGACGAGGCCAAGATTGGTGCGGGTGGCGAGCGGGATGAAGTAGCGGGCGCGGTCGAGGGCGTAATTCTTGCGGAGGCGCGTGACGACCGCGGGCTTGGCGTCGGCCGGGAGCCGGACGAGATCGGGTTGCGCGAGCGCGGCGGCGTCGAGCCGGGCATATTCGGCATGATAGGCGGCGAAACTGCGGGCAACGATGTCGCGCCAGCGCGGAGCGAGATCGGCCGGGATACCAAGCTCCTCCGCGGTCGGCACATTGGCCGCGTCCATAGTGATGTAGCGGGTGGACGACTCTTGCCCGTCGGCCATCTGGGCGATCTCAAAAATTTTGTAAGCGAGCCACATCGAGACATCGTCTAGGGCGATGGCGATGCCGCCCGTGAGCCCGCCGATGGAGGCGTGGCCGTAGTCGACGAACTTGAGAATGCGATCGATGGAGGCGTCGGGATTGGCGAGGTCGACCTTGGCCATGATGGCGGCGAGCCCCTCGTTGCTGCGCGAGTAGCGCGCGAGCACGGAAGCGAGCAGCTCCGGCGTAACCTTGGGCAGATCGGCGGCTGTGGGCGGCGGGACGAGGGCGAGACCGGTGACTTTCATGCGGCGGGAAGAGACGACACGAAGCGCACACCGGGGCGCAAAGGAAAAGCGGGGGGTGAAGAGGGAAAACGCTCAGGCCGTAGCGTGACCGCACCGCTCACCAGCGACTCAGACCAAAGGGAGAGTCTTGTTTCTCATGCTTGAGCACGGTGACACGAATCTCGTCGGCAGCTCGCGATCGACGATCACGTACGGAAAATTAGGCAGCTGGAAACGCCGAAAAAACGCGCTGCCTCGATAAAAGGGATAGCGGCGCGGATTGAGTTGAATCCTCGCAAGTCCGACTCGCATTTCGGCTTCAAACCGGTCGGCTATTGTCGGGCCGGCTTGTTCATAAAAACGGCTCCTTGCTGCTTTCCGATGGGTAGGAATCAGGAGCATCGCGCGCGCACGCGCGCGGCGCCCGAGGTAAGCAGGGCACCGCTGGTAGCGGACCGAGGTCCAAAGGTAGGTTTTCCAAGGGGGCGAGAAAGGAATTTTACCGCTGATGGCGCGGATGCGGCGGATAGATTCTAAGTCGCAGCACGCGGATCCGTGTTATCAGCGAAATCAGCGGTGAAAAATTCAGATTTCTCGCGGTATTTAGCCGGTGAAGTCGAAGTCCTTCCCGCCTACCCTGCGGTAGCTGCGGACGTCACGAATCAGCCGACGAAGCCATAGGCAACTCAGCCTCGTGACTTCGCCCGCTTCGCAACCGCATGAGGCATGGGTCCAGGCTTTTTGGGGTCATTTTTCTACCCGTATTTTTATGACCCTCCCGATTATCTGAGGCTAATCGGATGACAGAAAAATGGGGTCAGAAAAATAAGGTCCGTGACGCCCACCCATTGAAAGCAGCGAAGAACCATAAAAACTAATCGCGGCGTTGAAATCCCGCTGCACGGCGGGATGAAAGCCCAACTTAATGCCCGGCGGACACCGCCCAAAAATTCCGTCTCGGTTAAAGATTTGGTCGTGCCCTTTTCTAGCTCCTCATCCCGGAGCTGAGCTTCGGCCAAAATCGAATCGGGGGCTTGGGCATCGAGGGGAGAAGGCAGACTGCCAAGGATGCGGCTGGCCAAGTGCCAACGGTCTCTTTCAGAGAGCTGGAGCGCAGCGATCTCAACTTCGTTTACGGTGCTCATGGATTCAAACTGATCGCGGGATCGGCGACGGACAAGCGCGGGGCGGTTTAGGCGGCGCGCGGTCAGGATTTCTGGAGCAAGGCATTGAAGACGTCGGCGGCAACTGTTGAAGCAGTCGATGGACAATCATTTGTAGTGGACATAAAGAGGGCGCGACCCAACGCACCCTCTCTAGAGGCACCGCGAAGCGCCTTTTCCGAAGATAACGCCAAAGCCGCGCCCTGTCGGGCGCGTGTTCGAGTCGATCTCGGAGGTGAAAATTCGCGGTTTTCTAGAGAGACCGTAGCCGATGCTACGCAAAATCGTGGGCCAAGGCTTTCCGCGTGCGTTTCCTTGGGTGGGGTTTACTCAGAGGAAATCTTACTCGAACGACAGCTCCGCGAACAACTCCGCGAGCGGGAGGCGGAAGCCAGGGAGCACGTCTTCGCCTTCGAGGGTATCGGTCACCCGCAGGAGGCGGTCGGGCTGAGGGGTGCGGTAAACGAGAACCGTTTTCTCAGCAGGATCGAGAACCCAGATCAGGCGGGCTCCGCTGGAAAAATAGTCCGGCAGTTTTTCCTGAAGCCGCGCAGAACGATCCCAAGGCGAAAGCACTTCAACGACCAGATCGGGAGCACCACGGAGGTATTTTTCCTTCTCTGCCGCCGTCACGGCCAAGCGCGATTTCGCGATGAAGGAAATATCGGGCGAGAGGAGATTGCCCGAATTCATCCAGCAACCCAGACCGGAACCGCAGACGACGCCGAGGCGATGCTTGGTCGCGTGAGGGAGCATGGCGGAAAGGAGCGCGGCGACGATGCGTTCGTGGCGGTAACCGGCAGGGCTCATGATGATTTCTCCTTCGATGAGTTCACGTTTGTAGCCGTCCTTGGGCAGAGCCATCAGCTCTTCCTCGGTCCAAGTGGTCGCGGCGGTTTCCATGGCGAAACGAAGCGTGCGCGGAACGGGTGGTGAGGCAAGGCGGGAGTCGGGAGTGGATTGCGCGAGACGAAACCGGCCGGGATTTTCACCACGAAACACACGAAATACACGAAATGAGAGAGGCGGAGCGGAGAGAGATGGAGCGCGGGCGGGCGAAGTGGTTTCAGGTTGCGAGGGCGGCATCGGAATCGCGGCGTGAAGCCGCTCCTACATCGGAGAAAATTGGCGGGGTTCGGGGAACCCGGCCTACCTCGGTGAAAGCGCGGCCGGGAGGAGGATAAAGCCGGTTGCGAGATCGCCGAGCACTTCGCTGCGGGTGCCGGCGTGGTGGACGTGCCAGAGGGCGATCAAAGCGCAGAAGAGGGCGTCGGTCCGGTCTTCGACCGGCTTCGTCCATGGGGTGGCGAGGAGCGCGTTGGTGTCCGGATCGAGGAGAAGAAAGGGAAACTCGCGAGCGAGGAGTGCCGTGAGCAGGCCTTGCAGCCGGCGAAACTCAAGCCGGCGGGCGGCGACGGGGCCTTTCTTGTATTTGATGATGCGCGGCAGCCGGAAGAGCCGGACCATCGCGGGGTGCGGGTAAACTTCGGCGGCGATTCGGGGCGCGGGAGTTTCAGTTTTTGATTTTCGATTTTCGATTGGTGGAAGGCTCCAGCCGGGGGCGAAACCGAGGTCGGCGGCGAGGCGGGCGAGGACGCGCGGGGGGCGCGGGCACTTGGTGAGGTTGGCCGGGTGACAGGCAGCGTGTTCGCGATGGAAGAGCGTGTGGGTGAGCCGATCCACGGGGCGCGTGCCGGTGAGATTCGGGCAAACGATCGGCGCATCGATCGCGGCAAACGCCGGTTCATCCGGACGAAGGTGCCCGGTGATCGCGGCGATCAGAGCGAGGTCGCCCTGCGGATAATCATAGCCGAGCAAGCGCGCTCGGCGTCGGGCTGCGTCGTAGCGGATAAAACAGACGCCGTCGGAGTTTTTCTCACCCCAAGCGAGGTCAAGGCCGATGAGAAGCATGAAC
>CAMCWW010000180.1:0-4459 GCA_945882935.1 Opitutus sp. GAS368 | reverse complement strand
GTCCCGAAAATCTACCGCGCCACTCTCGCCGCGGCCATTCCGCCCGCCCGCCTCGCCGAGATCGCCGCGCTCTTCGCCGCGGGCACGCTCGTTCTGCCCGACGAAAAAACGCCCTGCGCCCCCGCCGGCCTCAACCTGATCTCCCCGCGCGAAGCCGAGCTCACCCTCACCGAGGGGCGCTACCACCAGGTTCGCCGCATGTTCGCCAGCGTCGGCTACGAAGTCGTCGCCCTCCACCGCTCCCGCTTCGGGGACCTCGACCTGGGCGACCTCAAGCCGGGCACGTGGCGCGAGCTCCCGCTCGATTTTTTCAACCCGGCCTGATCACCTCCCTGTCGGAGTGGCTTTACGCCGCGACCTCAAGGCGACCTCACTTTCGCGGCATAAAGCCGCTCCTACAACCGACCTCCGCCCCCGCCCACCCGTAGGACGCGAGCTCGCTCGCGCTCCCATTGCGCGGGTATCGGGCTCCGCCGAGCCAGCCGGCTGGCCGAATACAACGCCAGAAAAACCTGTTCCCCTCCGCCCGCGCGCCTGTCATGCGTCTCTCCCACATGAAAAACCTTCCCCTTACCGGCGCGCAAAAATCCAAACTGCGCGGCCTAGGCCAAAAACTCGACGCCAACCTCAAGGTCGGCAAAGACGGCCTCACGCCCACGTTCATCACCGAGCTGAGTCGCACCCTCCGCGCCCACGATCTCATCAAGCTCCGCTTCGTCGGCGAGTCCGACCGCACCGCCCGCGCCGCGCTCACGACCGAGATCGAGGCCGCCGGCCATTGCACCTGCGTCGGTTCCGTCGGCGCCACCGCCCTTTTCTACAAGCCCGCCAGCGATCCCTCCAAGTCCTCGCTGCCCGTCGCCTGATTTTGATCCGACGACCGGCCACACCTATTCGCGGGCTTCCGTCTGCCGCAAGATCTGACTCACCGCCTGTGGAGTGAGTCCGAGCAGCCGCGCCGCCTTACTCTGGTTTCCACCCGTCTTGCGCAAAGCTCCGCGCACGAGTTCCAGTTTCATGGCCCGCAGATAGTCCATCATTGAAAATCCCTCGCGCAGCCGCGGTACCGCGGCGGTGAAAACATTGGCCAGGTTCACCGCCAACTCAAAGTCCAGATCTTCGGGCTGGATCTCCGGTTCCTCCGCTGTGAGCACCGCGTGCTCTACCACTCTGCGCAGCTCGCTCACATTACTCGGCCAACGATGGCTCTCTAGCTTAGCCAGCGCCGCCGGAGAGAATCGCTTGGGGCGGGGCAAGGTGCGGTTCAAACGCTCCAATTCATCTTTCGCCAGTCGCAAGACATCGCCGGGTCGCTCCCGCAACGGCGGCAGCGTGATCAGCGCCGTCCGCAGCCGCCGCCAGATCTCAACCGGCAGATGACCGAGCCGCACTTCTTCCTCGAAATCGCGCTCGGTCGTCAAAATGAGCCGGACGTTTACCTTCACCGGGGTTCGCCCCCGCGCCCGAAAATAGTGGCCGTCGTCCACGGCCTTCAGGAGTCGCGCCAACAGCGGCGCGGGCAATTGCTGCGCCTTGATCAACACCAAGGTGCCTCCGTCCGCCTGCCGCAGCTTGCCGTCTCCGCCGTCACCTTCCTCGCCCAACAATACCGTTTCAAACAGATCGGCCGGCACCGTCGCGCAATTGAAAATGAGCAGGGGCCCGCTCGCGCGATTGCTGAACTGATGCACGAGCGACGCGAACAAGTGTTTCTGCGTGCCCGGTTCG
Source organism: Opitutus sp. GAS368 (assembly GCA_945882935.1). Taxonomy (GTDB): domain Bacteria; phylum Verrucomicrobiota; class Verrucomicrobiia; order Opitutales; family Opitutaceae; genus Tous-C4FEB. The sequence continues at coordinate 2,731 of CAMCWW010000180.1, read as the reverse complement.
CCTTTCACCAACAGCGGCGCGAGGTGCCGACTGAGGTTCACCGCCAGCTCCAGGATCGCCCGCGAGAAGTAATGCCGTGGCGTCGTGTGCGCCGCACCCTGCTGGTCCACGTCGTCCCAACGGTCTCGCCGCGTCGAGAGCAACGCCAGCGTCTCGGGCCGGAGCGCCGCCAGCGGTTCGCCCCAATCCAGTTCGCGCACAAACCGGGGCCCGGCGATGCCGTTGTGCACCGTGCGCCGGAAATTCAGCAACTTCGCCCCAAGCTCCCCGGCCACGGCCAAGAGCACCCAACACGCGTGCATCTCCGGCGTGCCCGAGATCAACGACACCGACCACTCGTCGTCGGGCCCGTCCCGCCGGATTCGCGCCAACACCACGCGCAGCTTCGCCAAAATCTCCGGATGATGCGCGGCGTCGGCTAGCTCCAGCCCGATCACTTGCACGCCCAGCTTCGGATGCAGCTCTTTTAGTGCCTGCCGCGTCCGCTCGCTGTGGTCAGCCCGATGTGGCCGCCCTAGCAAAATCACCCGGTCAAAGCTGCGCTCATCGAGCAGGGTCAAGATCGGGCCTTTGTGCCGGCCGTCTTCATGCGGATCATGCGCGTAGGGATCGCGCAGTCCGACGAAGGTGATGAGGGTTTGCCGCGCCACCACCGTCTCTTTGCACCGAGCCCAAGCGGCTGCAACGCTCATTGCAGGTATCAATGAAATTTTAAGCCATTGGTTTTGCGCCTGCGGCCTCGCCCAATGCGCTTCGACACACCTCATGCCCACTTCCCCCGCCAAGTCCGTAGTTTCGCACCGAGTTTTGGTGACCGCCGTTTTGTTGTGGCCGTTTGCTTTGCCGGCCCAGCCCGCGCCCGCCGAGCTCGCCGAATTCCGGCTGCTTCTCGCCGGTCAGGCCCTTGTCAAACACGACCTTTACGCCGAGCTACCGGAGCAGATCCCGGGCATCCGTGCACTACTGCAAGTGGACGCCCCGCACATCGTGTTCACCAACCTTGAAACCGCGATCAAGGGCAGTTTCGGCGGCACCAACACGCGCAACACCGTGTTTTTCCACGCCACCGGTCCCGCCGTGGTCGACGGGCTGAAAGAATTCGGTTTCAACCTTTTTGCGACGGGCAACAACCACTCGTGGGATCTCGGGACCGCCGGCATCCTTTCGACCCTCGAAACCCTCGACCAGCGCGGCTTGGTCCACGCCGGCTCGGGTCGCAATTTGGGCGAGGCTTCCGCTCCCGCTTTTCTCAACACCCCGGCCGGTCGGGTCGCCCTCGTAGCGTTCGCCTCGGGCAAGGTCCACACCGGCGGCGACGCGCAGGCGATGCGCCCCGGCGTCAATGAGGTGCGTCTCGACGCCGAGAAACGTCTCTTCGAAGACGACGTCGCGCGGGTGATCGCCGCCATCAAGCTGGCCCGCGAATTCGCCCCGCACGTCATCGTTTACCAACACGACCACTACTGGGAGGAAGACCGCCGACTCACCCCCGATTGGAAAAAGGCCTTCGCCCGCGCCTGTCTCGACGCCGGCGGCACCGTCTTTGTTTCCCACGGCGTGCCCCAACTCCACGGCTTGGAGATCTACCGCGGGCGCCCGATCTTCTACGGACTCGGCAGCTTCATTTTTCACACCATCACCGCCCCCGGACATTATAAGCCCGAGGTCTGGCAGTCCGTCCTCGCCGATCTGGTGTTCCGCGACGGTCAACTCACCGCCCTGCGTATCCGCCCCGTGCTCCTCAACGAAATGGGCCAAACCGGACCCCGCTTCAACGCCACCCGCGGTGCGCCCCGCGCCGCCACCGGCGCCGACGCCCGCCGGGTCCTCACCGAGTTCGCCACGCTTTCGAAGGACTACGGCACCATCCTCCAGCTCGGCGACGGTTTCGCCACCGTGAACCTTTCTACGAATCCCTCCCCCATACCCAATTCACCATGACATCGATCCGCCCAGCCACGCTCCTCACCCTCGTCACCTGCGGGCTGCTTCCTGCCGCCCTTTCCGCCCAATCACCCACCGCGCCCGCCGCGGCTCCCGCCGCCGCCACGGTCAAACTCGAAACCTTCAACGTCACCGGCACGTTCCTAAAACGCCTGGAGCAGGAGAAAGCCCTGCCCGTCACCATCGTCAACGAGGCCGACCTTAAAGCCCGCGGCGTCGCCACCCCCGCCGAGCTCTTCGCCTCCATCCCCCAAGCCGGCCGTGTTCCGATTTCCGAGAGCCAGGCCTCCGGCGCAGACGCCCGCGGCGACATCGCCACCGTCAGCCTCCGCGGTCTCGGTTCAGGCAACACGCTCGTGCTGCTCAACGGCCGCCGCCTCGCCCCGCACCCGATCTCCATGCCCGAAGGCTCCCTCGGCGTCCCCAGCATGGCGACCAACATCAACACCCTGCCGGCCGCCGCCATCGAGCGCATTGAGGTCCTCCGCGACGGCGCCTCTGCCATCTACGGCACCGACGCCACCGCCGGCGTCGTCAATGTCATCCTCAAACGCAACTACGACGGCCTCGGCCTCGCCACCCGTTTCCTCACCACCGAGCAGGGCGGCGGCTCCGAGTTGAACGCCTCGCTCTCCGGCGGCTTCGCCTTCAATGGCGGCCGCACCACGCTCGTGATGAATTACGACTTCTTCGACCGGCAGGAAATCCGCAGCTCGCAACGCGATTTTTCCCGCAGCGCCGATTTTCGCACCCGCGCCCCCGCCCCGTGGAACGGTTCCACCGCCGA
>CAMCWW010000179.1:0-4587 GCA_945882935.1 Opitutus sp. GAS368 | reverse complement strand
AGCTTCGTCACCGCCTCTTCGCCCGCCTGCGTCGTGACCAGCTCGATGTCTTCCCGCGCCCGTTGCACAAACTCCTCGATACTCGCCGGATGGATCCGGCCGTCTTTCACCAAGGCATCCAACGCGGTCCGGGCGATCTCGCGCCGCACCGGGTCAAACGACGACAACAGCACCAGCTGGGGCGACTCGTCGATCATGAGCGTCACACCCGTCGCGGCTTCAAACGCTTTGATGTTACGCCCCTCGCGGCCGATGATCCGGCCTTTCATTTCTTCGCTCGGCAGCGGCACCAGCGTCGCCGTCAGATCATTGTTCGGCTTGCTCGCGATACGTTGCATCGAGGCGATGAGAATCCGCCGCGCATCGGTTTGCAGTTCCTGCTCCGACTTCTCCAAAATCTGCCGCCGCATTGCCCGCAGCTCATCCTGACACTCCAGCGTGACCTCCTCGCGCAAGGCTCGCCGGATGTCCTCGGCGTCCATTTGTGAAACACCCTCGAGCCGCTTGCGCACGCTCTTCGAGAGGGCCCGGATCGCATCGCGGGCTTGCTTGACCGCAACGGTCTCGCGGTTGATCCGCTCCTGCCGTTGTTCCATCTGATAGTCGAGCAACGCCAACGATTCCTCGTGCGCCCGGATCTCCCTCAGCCGCACATCCGATTCGATCTCCCGCCGGTCGAACTCGCGGTTCAGTTCGGCCCGCTTTTCCTGCACTTCGAAATCGGCCTTTTGTTTGATCTCCTCCGCTGCCACCGCCGCCTCGCGGCGCGCCACTTCGATCAACTCCGTCGCCTGTTCCTGCGCCACCCGCCACGTATGGCGCCGCAACGCCCACACGCCGAAAAACCCGAGGATCACGCCCACGAAAATTGCCAACGAGAGCGACCAGTTATGTGAGTCACTCCCGGAGACCAAGAAAGCGAAGTCGGCGGCACTTGCTGATGTCAAAGTCCGCGCACGCTATGCGGCCCTTTGCGCCCAGCTCAAGCCTTTCCCCGCGGCGTTTCCCTCGCCGCTCCGGCAACGGCTTTTAGAATGCCGACAACGTCCCCGCCTGCACCGCCTGCATCCGGGCCCTCGCCGCCGCCTCGCCATCCATCGCCCCCGGCTGCACCAACCCATAAGCCCAACGGTCCGGGCGTCCGTGGGTCAGCCGGTTCCAAGCGTCGCGCCAGATCCGCCCCGCATGGGTCGCCACCGCGGTCGGCGACCGGGATATCCGCGAGTCTGCCGCCCATTCGGCTTACGAAAACGTCGTTTCAATCTTCGACTACCGGGCAACGGGTTCCTACGGGGCCCGCGACCGCGGCGATCCCGGCGTCAAAAACCGGTTCCGCCTCGGGTGGTGGCAGGCCGTCGCCGAGGAGACGGTCAGGGAGAACCCGGTATTCGGCCTGGGCTTCGGGCACGACTTAGCCGCGCTGGGCCTCGCCAACGGCACCCCGTCAAAAGCAACCGACCCCGAAAGACGCACAGGAAATCGCTCCGCGACCCTCCGTAGTCTTGCCGCCGAGGCCGGAACCCGCAATGTTCCACCCTCTCCCAGTTTTCGGGACGATCTCACTCACGACACCTCCGCCGCGCCCATGAACCTCATCTCGCCGCTCGACTACCTCGGGGTCTTAAAGACCACGACGCGCGCGCGTTGGGATGCGGTGACGCCTTTCGCTTTGATTGGGCTCAGTCTCTTCGGCCTCGCCTTTATCTATTCGGCCCAACTTTCAGTCCGCGGTTCGGATTGGATCAAGCAGCTCGTTTTCCTGTTCGTCGGCGCAGGTCTCTACGTCGGCGTTTCCCTCATCGACTACCGGTTTTGGCTCGGCATTGCGCACCGGATTTACGCCCTCGCGATGGTGCCGCTCCTGCTGGTATTGATCCCCGGCGTCGGCAGCGAAGTTTTCGGCTCCCAGCGCTGGATCAACCTAGGCTTTTTCTCCTTCCAGCCCTCGGAAACCGCCAAGGTCGCCGTGCTCCTCATCACCGCCAGCACGTTGATTCGCAATGAGGTCGGCACGATTCAGCAGTCCCTGGGGGTGCTGGGCAAATTGGCCCTTGCGGTAGGATTCCCCATGCTCTTGGTCTTACTCCAGCCCGATCTCAAATCGGCAATCGTCCTGCCCCCGATGGTGTTTTCCATGCTTTACGTTTCGAAACTGTCCGCGCGTTTTTACGCAGCGGCGCTCGGCGCGTTCGTTTTGTTGATCGGCGTTGTCGCATGGGACGGCTACCGATACGCGCGGTTCATGGATGCCAACGGCTACTCCTACGACGAGAAGCAAAACCGTGGCAAATACGAGGCCACGTCCTGGGTCCCGCTCCATGACTATCAGCGCAACCGCATTTTGGCCTTCGTCGCCCCCGAGACCGTCGATCCCAAGGGCACCGGCATTACCTACAATCTCAACCAGTCCCTGATCACCGTCGGCTCCGGCGGGTTGACCGGTAAGGGCTGGCAACAGGGCACCCAAGCCCAGCTCGGCTACCTCCCGCGCTCCATCGCGCACAACGACTTTATCTTTTCTGTAATTTCCGAAGAACTCGGTTTCGTGGGAAGCATCACGGTTCTCGGCCTGTTTGGTCTCGTTTTGTTTAACGGCATTCGCATCGCCGGTCTCGCGAGAGATCGGTTCGGCACCTTGATCGCCCTCGGCGTCACCGTGCTGTTCACCGTGCATGTGTTTGTAAACGTCGCGATGACCATCGGGCTCGTGCCCATCACGGGCATACCGCTTCCCTTTATCAGCTACGGTGGCTCCTTCGTGCTCAGTTGCTGCTTGCTGCAAGGACTGGTCCAGAGCGTCTATCGCTTCCGAAAGGATTTCACGTGAACTCCACGCGTCTTCCTTTCCGCGATATCGACCGCTCTGCCGGAATTTCCTGCGCCGCGACCTTCCCACATCGGTGCCCCGGGCAAAACCCGCATAGCACCCACCATGAGCGATCAATCGCAATTCCCAAAACCCGATGCCCCTTCCACGGACATCGCCCAAAAGTATGACGCCGAACTGGCCAATCCGCCTCCCGTCGAGGAAGTCACCGGCGTAAGTCCCACCGACCTCAAAGCCGGGGCCGCCGAACGCGCCAAAGACCGCCCGCTCCTCCAAAAAATCCTCGCGGTTTTTCAGAAGGAAAAGAGCATCTACCGCGAGCTCATCATTAATTCCGAGCCGCTCGAAAAGCGCGTCGCCCTCCTTATCGACGGCCGCCTCGAGAAATTCGAAATCGAGCGCGAGTCCGACGACCGCATGGTCGGCGGCATCTACAAGGGCCGCGTCAAGAACCTCGATCCCGGCCTCAAGGCCGCCTTCGTCGACATCGGCTACTCAAAGAACGCGTTCCTCCATTACTGGGACATGCTTCCCGCCACGACCGATTCCAACATCGAGGTCGTCCGCGTTAACAAAAAGAAAAACGCCGCCCACCGCCCTGCCGAGCCCACCGTCAAGGACATCCCCGCGATGTATCCTCCCGGCAGCGAGATCGTGATCCAGGTCACCAAGGGCCCCATCGGCACCAAGGGCCCCCGCACCACCACCAATCTCTCCATCCCCGGCCGCTACCTTATCCTCACGCCGTTCTCCGACGGCTGCGGCATCTCCCGCAAAATCGAGGACCCCGCCGAGCGCAAACGCCTCAAGGCCCTCATCAACGAACTCACCATTCCCGAAGGTGTGGGCCTCATCGTCCGCACCGCCGGCGAGGGCAAAAAATCCCGCTACTTCGTCCGCGATCTCCACCTGCTCCTCAAGACGTGGGAAGAGATCCAGCGCAAGATGCTCAACGACAAGGCACCTTGCTGCCTCTACCAAGAGCCCGACGTCGTCGAGCGCACCGTCCGCGATTTTCTCACCGAGGAAGTCGACCGCGTCCTCATCGACAGCAAGGAGGACCACGCACGCACCCAAAAGCTCGTGGCCCTCATTTCAAAACGCTCCGCCAGCAAGATCGCGCTCTACAAGGACAGCATCCCGATCTTTGAGCGCTTCAACATCGAGCGGCAAATCGAGCAGACCGGCCAACGCAAGGTTCCCCTCCCCTCCGGCGGCGAAATCATCATCGACGAGACCGAGGCCCTCATCGCCGTCGACGTGAACACCGGCTCCCACAAGAACCGCGGCGGCGACGAGAAAAACGTCATCTACGCCGTGAATCTTGAGGCCGCCGCCGAGATCGCCCGCCAGATCCGCCTCCGAAATCTCGGCGGTTTGATCATCATGGATTTCATCGACATGAAGGAACGGCGTCACCGGAACTCCGTTTACGAAAAGATGGTCGAGCTGATGTCCACCGACAAAGCCAAGAACCACATTCTGCCTATCTCGCAGCTCGGCATCATGCAGATGACCCGCCAGCGCCAGCAGGAGAGTCTGTCGGCCAATCTCTACACCGACTGCCCGTATTGCCGTGGCCGCGGTATCGTGAAGAGCGCGACGACGATGTCCGTCGAGCTCCAACGCCGCCTCTCCTCCATCGCGCGCCGGCTCCAGCTGCGGAGCGACGGCAAAGAGTATTCCCTCCGCGTCCTCGTCCACCCCAGCATCCTCGAACGTCTTCGCAGCGAAGACGCCGATCTGCTCGTGCGCGTCGA
>CAMCWW010000178.1:0-4602 GCA_945882935.1 Opitutus sp. GAS368 | reverse complement strand
GGTTTCGTGCGCATACCGGTGTTTTCGAAAAACGTAAACCCGTCGAGGAATTCGCCGGTGATAAGATCGAGGTCGCCGTCGCCGTCGAAGTCGCCCCAGCACGGCGAGGGCATGCCGAAGGGATCGACGTCTTTGCCGCCGGCTTGCAGGCGCACCGGAGCTGCGTAGGCCGGTTTCTCGGTCGTGCCGGTGTTGCGGATGATGTAAACGTAGCCGCGCAGTTTACCGCGGGTCCACTCGCCCTTGGCGTTGAACGCGCCCACGCCGCCGTTGAGTGCGCCGAAGTCGCCCCAGAAATCGATGCCGACCGAGACGTCGAGCGCGCCGTCGCCGTCAAAGTCCACGAGCTGCCACTGGTTTTGGCGGATGTTGCCGGGCTCGGTGAGAATTTTCTCCGGCACACCGAGCGGCTTGGGTTTGGCAAACTGGGTCGTGAGAAAATCCGGGTAGGTGTTACCGCGGTAGTCGTAGGCGGCGTCGGTCTTGACGCTGGCCGTCGCGGTGACGACGGGTTTGCCCGTGGCGTAGGAAATGCCGACCGAAGGCGCGGATTTGCCGATAAAGACAGCGGGCTTGAAGATCGGGAGCTTGAGCTGCGCATCAACCTGCCCGCTATTCTCAAAAAACCAGGTGCCGTTGTAAGGTTTGTCGGTGCAGACGACGACGAGGTCCATCAACCCGTCGCCGTTGTAGTCCATGGGCAGCGGCCACGCCCAAAGACCGACGCCGAGATCGGCGAGCAAACCGGGGTTGTGGTGCTGAAGGCGGGGTAATGTTTCCTCGGCCGCGCGGAGGAAAGGTGCAGCGAAGACCAGAGCGGCGAGGAGGAATGTTTTCAAAGGGAGAATTTGAGTCGTTCGGCTAGAAGCGCGCGTAAGTTTGAACTGTTGATCAGCCGATTTTGCCCGCCGCACCGGTCAGGTCGGGCAACCGGTCCCGCCGGCAGGTGGTCAGCGCCCTGGGAGGCGCATAGGTTTCACTCCGTCCTCAGAATTTCGCGGAGACACTGAAGCGGTAGGTGCGCGGCGCTTGGTCGCGGGTGATAAAGAACGGGACGTTGGTGAGATTGGTCACCATCAGGTCGAAGTTGTAGTTCTTCCAGCGGTAAGCGGCACCGGCGTCGTAGCTGTATTGGTTGTCCGGAAGCAGCGTGAGCCCGAAGCCGGTCAATTGGGTATAGAGTGGCCCAACGGCGGCGACGCCGGCTTTCACTTCCCAGCCTTGGCTCTGTTGGTCGCGGAAACTGTATTTGCCGAAGACGTTCAGATTCCACTCGGGCGCGAAGCGCAGGGGGATCCGACCGGGATTCGAGGCGGCGGTCCAGCCCGCGGTGTTTTGTTGGCCGGTGAAGCCTTGGCTGACTTCCATATCGGTGAAATTGGCGATCAAACTCAGGCGATCGTTGATGCTGCCGTAAGCTGTGATTTCATAACCCTTCGACTGGGCGCCCGGAATCTCGGACACGGTGCCGAAGGTCACGTTCTGGCCCTGCGAAATGCCGTTGGCCAAAATGTTAACCGTGCTGCCCACGCGGATCATTTCCCAATAAGTGACCGTGAACGACAACCGACCCTGCAAGGCCTCGCCCTTGATGCCGACCTCGTTGAGCTCGGTCAGAGGTGCCACGGTGAAGAACTCGCTCAACCGCGGGTCGCCGGCGATCAGGCCGTTGTAGCGGGAGACCGTGCTGGGCGCATCGTTTTGGACACTCTTCACGGCGTAAAGCGCGAGATCGGGGCGGAACTTGTAGGTCGCGCCGTAGCGGTAGGAATTGAGCGTAGTGTTGGCGCCGCTGGCGCGCAGGCCGGTGAGCTTGTTGCGCGTCTCGGTGACTTCGTGGTCGGAGCGAAGACCACCGGTGAGCAAGAGCCGGTTCTTGAACAGGCCCACGTCCTGCTGGATGAACTGACCGTAACTGTAGGAGTCATTTTCCGTGTAGGCGGTGCGGGCGAGCGTCGGCACGACGCGACCGTTATAGTAGGAGGCACTGTAACCGGAGGCTTTGATTGCAACCATGCTGAGGGTGTTAAACGGGGCGCTCGGGATGCCGGAGAAGTTGGAGTTCTCGTTGGCACCATCGTCGTAGGAATAGCCCACCATCGTCGTGCCGGTGAGCCAGTCACGCAGGCTATATTTTGCGACGAGGTCGCCTTGGGCGGTCGAACCGCGCCGCCAGCCGACGCTGCCGGTTTTCTGGGAATTGACGGTGGTGCGGGTGTTGTCTTCGCCGGTGAAGGCGAAGGTATTGTTGCTGAAATACCGCATGTGGCCGACTTGGCGGAAATAGAGCCAGTCGTTGATCTGATGGGTCAGGAAGAGCGTGGCATTGGAGACCTTGGTCTTCTCTTCGTTGCCCGGCCCGGAGATGTTGAAGTTGTAAGGCAAACCGAGGGCGGTGATCGGATCGGCAGGGTCGTTAAACCGCGGGATCAGGCGGCGCATTTTTTCGGGATATACGGCAAAGCCATGGCCTTCTTCGCGTGACGGCGTGTTGAAATCGAGCAACTCGGCGGCCAAAACAAGATCGGTCTTCGGCGAGATCTCCCATTTGAACGACGGGTAGAGCGCATAGTTCTTAGTCTTTTGGAATTGAATGTAGTCGTCGCCATCCTGCAACGAGCCGGCGACCCGGGCCGCGAGTTTGGTCGAGCCCTTGAGCGAGTAGTTGGCGTCAAACTCGGCCCGGTTGGTCACGGCATCGTATTCGTCGAAGCTGAGTGCGTATTTGACGCCGACCGAGTTGAGGCCGATTTCAGGTTTCTTGAGAATATAATTGAGCAGACCGGTGCCGCCGGCGCGGCCTTGCACGGCGGAAGGCGGACCCTTCACCACTTCGAGCCGCTCGTAGCCGACCAAGTCGCGCTTGTTGTTACCCATCCGCACGCCATCTACGGACATCGAACCGCCAAAAATCTCAAAGCCACGCAGACTGATGCCGTCGCCCGAGCCGGCGTTGCGGTTGCGCACATAAACATTGGCCACGTATTTGAACGACTGGTCGAAGGTCGTCGCACCGATGTCGTCCCAAAACTCCTTGGTCACGATGTCCACCGTCTGGGGAATATCGATGATGGCCGTGTTGGTGCGCGTCGCGGCCGAGGCGGAGGAGACTTTGTAGCCGGAGGATTTCTCCGCCGTGACGGCGAAGGGGGTCAGCTTGATGGTTTCGGTGGTGTCGACGACCGGAGTCGTTTGAGCAGACAGGCCGGTGATTAAAGCGCCGGCAGACAGCGGAGCTAAGACGAGACGAAGTAGGGCAATGGGTTTCATAGATCGGGGGGTTTGGATTGAGCCGGCAAAACCGGCGGGGTGAAGGACGGAACGAGCATCAGATGCAAAATCGTTTTTGCAAATCAAGAAAATTTTCTCTTTTGAGAAAACCGGCCGGGAAATTCCAACTTGAACCTTCAACCCGCGCGATGGCCGGACGACGCCCGCAAGGTCTCCGTCAGCGGCACCGTGACCGTCGGCCGCGCGGCGCCTACACCCCCGAGCTGCTGCAACAGCAACCGGCTCGCTTCTTCGGCCAACGCCTGGTGGGAGACGCCGACGCTCGTCAGCGGCGGATCGAAGAAGGGCGAGATCTCATAGTCGCCCACGCCCACGACGGCGACGTCCGACGGAATTTTCAGCCCGTGCTCCTTCAGCGCGCGGTAAGCGCCGAGCGCGAGCGCATCGGACACCGCATAAAGTCCGTCGATCTCCGGGCCGCGCTTGAGAAACGCCCGCATGGCGTCGTAGCCCGCCAACTCGGAGAGAGTGCCCGACTTGATTTCATGCGCCGGTTGTCCGAGCAGCTCGGCCCCCCGGTGCATGAAGCCGTTGACGCGGGCGCGGGTCGTTTGGGTGAGCGGACTGCCATGGATCACGGCCAACCGGCGGCGTTTCGCGCGGATCAAAATCTCGGCGGCGCGGCTGCCGGTCTCGGGGGCCTCGACGACCGCCGCGTAGCCGGCAATCAGACGGTTCACCAACACCACCGGATACGGGAGCGGCGAGCGGTTGAGGAACGCGTCGTCCTCGGCCGTGGTGTTGAGCAGAATCGCGGCGTTGAAATGGTCGCCCGAGAGCAGGCCCGGCAACTCGTGCAGCCGACCGGCGGGAAACATCTCGATCATCACCGAAAATGCGCCCTCGGCTTGGGGAAACTTGCCGGCCGCCATCGCCGCCCGCAGCGCGATGATGAAATGGTTCACGAGCGGAATCGGCGCCTCGAAACTCGTGACCAGCGCGAGCACGACGTTGTTTTTGCCCCCGCTGCGGAGCCGCTTGGCGCTGATGTTGGGCAGATAGCCGAGACCGGCCGCCGCCGCGCGGATCTTTTCGACCGTTTCCGGCGCGATCCGGCGCTCGACGTGGCGGTTGTTGAGCACCGAGGATACCGAACCGATCGAGACGCCCGCCGCCGCCGCGATGCCCCGGACGGTCGCGCGCCCGCGGGGCTTTTTCGTTAGTTTTGTTTTTCCCACGGGTTCGAAGATTCCGTCGGTAACATTTCCGGAGAATGCCGGCGAGGCAAGGCCGGCGCGGAACCTGCCATCGGTCAAAACTCGCTGGCAAATTCACCGATCATGAGGACGGTTCGGCTCCTGGGGTGTAGAA
>CAMCWW010000177.1:0-4619 GCA_945882935.1 Opitutus sp. GAS368 | reverse complement strand
GACCCGGTCGGCCTGATCACCTATGTGGCCGGACAGCTCGACCGCCGTGGAATCGCGTTTCTCCATCTGATGCGCGGTGATTTCTTTGGAGTGCAGCAAGGCGATGTCGTCACCCCGGCACGCTCCGTGTTCAAGGGTGCCCTGATTGGCAACATGGGCTACACGCCCGCGGAAGCCGCCCAAGCGGTGGCGGCCGGCACCCTCGCCGCGGTGGCGTTCGGCCATCACTACGTCAGCAATCCAGATCTGGTCGAACGGGTGAAAAACGGCGTCGCGCTGGTGGAGCCGGACGGGCGCACGTTCTACACGAACGACGCCCACGGGTACACGGACTACCCGGCGGCCACGGCGGTTTGATCGCAGTCGGAGTGCGGAGCCGGGCGGGCAGCGCTGGGCCGATCAGGGTTTCGGCAACGGCACCTGTTGGGAGGTCCGCAGATACGCGATCAGGTCGCTCACTTCGTCACTCGAAAGGGTCTTCAACAGGCCCTCGGGCATCATCGACACGTTTGATTTTTCGCGGGAGAGAATGTCCGCTTTGGCGACGACCGATTCCTGGCCAATGAGTCGCAGCGTGACCTGCCGGTCATCCTCGCCGGCGAGGTTGCCCGCCAGGGTGCGGCCGTCGCGGGTGGTCAATGTGACCAGTTGGTAGCCCTCCTGGATCACGTCGCTCGGATTGATGATCTCGCCGAGGATGTAGTCGAGGTTGGCGCGGTTGGAGCCGGTGAGATCGGGGCCGATGAGGCCGCCCTGGTCGTAGAGCATGTGGCAGGCGGCGCAGGTGCGCTCGAAGACAGCGCGACCGTTGGGGAGGTTGGCGTTGGCCAGGGCTTTGTCGGTGAGCTGACGTTTGAATTTGGCGATGTCGGCATCTTTGTCGGCGGCGGGTTGCGTGAGCGGGCCCCAGAAGTCGACGAAGGCGGGGCCGACGACGCGGTGGAGTTGGCGGGCGGCGAACGCGGAGATATCGGACTTGGGAATTTTTTCGGCTTTCAGGGCGGCGAAGAGTGGGCGGGCGCCGGCGGGGCGGGCCGCGAGGGTGAGGATGGTTTCCGTTTTGTCCGGGCCTGCGAGGGACGGGTAACGCTGAAGGAGGGCGGCGGGAACTTGGGCGTCGTCGAAGGAAGCGAGGGCGCGAATCGCGTCGCGGCGGAGCGCGGGTTCGTCGAGGAGGCCGAGCACGGCGGGCAGAGCGGGCGCGTAACGGTCGCGCGAGAAACCGAGCAAAATCTCGCGCCGGCGCTCGGTCGGGGCGGATGGGTCGGCGAGAGCGACGAGCTGGGCGGCGGTGGCTTGGGCGCTGCCGAAGAGTTGGCCGATCTGGAGCGCGAGGTCGCGGAGCGCGGGGTCGGCCTCGGCGAGGAGGGCGGATTCGATGGCGGGCCAGCGGGCGGGCGCGGTGGTGGCGCGCTGCCCGAGGTCGGCGAGGCCGTCGCGGAGACCTTCGAGGAGGGCAGTGCGACGCGGAGGGTTGGAGGCGAGCGCGGCGGCGATTACGTCGAGCTGTTTGCCGGCGGTGGCGCGGCGGGCGATGAACTGGCTCACGAGCGGCAGGTTACTCTGCGAGGCGAGGGCGAGGGCCTTTGCTGGGTCGGCCAGCACGAGGGGCTCGACGGCGAACCAAATCATCTTGGGGAGATTGTGGTCGGCGGTGTCTTCGCCGTGTTGAACGAGGCCGGCGGCGATGGGCCAACGGTCGGCGAGCGGGAGACGATTCAGGACCGACGCGAGGTAAAGGCGGACCACGGGCGACGGGTCGGTCTGGGCGAGCGCGGCAAATTTGGCGAGGGCGGCGGCACCGGGGGCGAAATCTTCAGCGAGGAGTTGGATGGCCCAGCCACGGATGTAGGGCGCGGGATCATCGAGGAGCGCGACGAGACGCTCGGTCGGAAGATTTTTGGTGACGTGGAGGGCCCAGAGCGCGCGGAGCTTGCGGCCATCGTCGGACTGTTGCTCGAACATCGTCCAGAGTTTCGCGGGGACATCGGCGGAGAGGTGGCCCTCGGCGGCGCGTTGTTGCAGTAGGACGCGGGCGCGGCGGACATACCAGTCGTTGCGGTGGAGTTGGAGCTCGATGAGCTCGGCGTCGCTGAGCGCGGCGAGGTTGAGGCCGGTCTTGGCAGGGAGACCCTTGGGCGCGAAACGGAAGATGCGGCCGGTTTCTTTGGTGAGGACGGAGGCGCCGCAGATGTCGGCATCGTGCCAATCGAGGATGTAGACGGCGCCGTCGGGGCCGAGCTCGACACTGAAGCCGACCCATTGCGGGTCGTTGGCGAGGAGGGCGTCGTCGCCGTGGCGGCCGATGAAGCCGGAGCCTTTGGCTTCGAGGAAATCGGTGAGCAAGGCGTGCTCGTGGAGGTTGGCCATGAAAATGCGCTCGCGGTATTTCGCGGGGAATTCGTCGGCGAGGTAGATGCGGGCGCCGCCGTGCGCGGAGCGGTGGCGGTGGTTGGCGATGGTTTTGATGTCGTCGTAAATGTAAGGGCTGATGTGTTTGCCGCCCTGGCGGTGGTAGAAGCCGCCGGGGATCACATGCCAGAGGTGGGGAATGACGCAGGCGGTGATGAACATCTGGCCGTGGTCGTCGAAATCGAGGCCCCAAGGATTACTGAAGCCGTGGGCGACGACTTCGAAGCGGTCTTTGGTCGGGTGATAGCGCCAGACGCCGCCGTCGATGAACTGCGGATCTTTGACGGCGACCTCGGTTGGGAACGCGTCTCCGGGCCGGTAGACTTTGCCGCGGTCGAGGGGTTTCCCGACGCGGGAAGTGGTGGCGAAACCCTGACAACCATAGAGCCAGCCGTCGGGGCCCCAGTTGAGACTGTTGAGGGTTTCGTGGCGGTCTTGGATGCCCCAGCCGGTGAGGCGGACCTCGATGGCGTCGTCGGCCTGGTCGTCGCGGTTGCGGTCGGGGACGAAGAGGAGATTGGGCGGGGCGCCGAGCCAGAGGCCGCCCAGGCCGACGGCGATGGCGGCGGGGAAGGGGATTTTATCGAGGAAGACTTTTCGAGAATCCATCTTCCCGTCGCCGTCGGTGTCCTCAAGGATGACGATGCGGCTGTCGCCGGAACCGGAGAAGCCGGTGCGACGGGATTCGTAGTCGCGGTTTTCGGCGACCCAGAGGCGCCCGCGGTCGTCCCAGCAAAAGGCGATGGGCTGGGTGATCATGGGCTCGGCGGCGGTGAGTTTCACCTCGAAGCCGGGGGCGGCGGTCATCTTGGCGACGGCCTGTTCGCCAGTGAGGAAAACCGCCTGTTTGCCCTCGTTGCGAGCGAGACCCCACATCGCGCCGTCCATGGCTTCGCCGCTGAAATCCTTCCACGCCTCGTCAACTTTCAGATCGTTGAATCCGCCGGTGTAGACGATGAACTGATGACGGAAAACTGATTTTTGGC
The DNA here is from genome assembly GCA_945882935.1 of Opitutus sp. GAS368. Classification (GTDB taxonomy): domain Bacteria; phylum Verrucomicrobiota; class Verrucomicrobiia; order Opitutales; family Opitutaceae; genus Tous-C4FEB. The sequence continues at coordinate 1,221 of CAMCWW010000177.1, read as the reverse complement.
CGCGAGGGATTTTCCACTCGCCGGCCATAGAGCGGCTGGGGCCGACGCCGAGTTGTTGGTCGACGCGCCAGTAGGACGGGTAGCCGTCGTTCTTCGGGTGGTTGAGAATGGCGATGTGGGCGAGGTCGTCGCGGCCCTCGACCTTGAGGCCGACATCGACCCAGACGGCGCGTTGGGCCTCGGCGCGGGCGTTGCTTTGGCGGGCGTTGTTGATGGCGGCGCCTTCCATGCCGGCGCGCCACGGCATGCGGAGGAAGAGGCCGCCGTAGCCGGTCTTCGCCATGGTGAGATCGACGACGGCCTCGCCGGTCCACTCGAGTTCGAGGACGTAGCTCTCGACTTTATCGTGCATCGTCCAGAGCTGGGTCTCGGTCATCAATGGCTGGCCGGCGGTGTCGAGGAGATGGTAGGTGGTGGACCACTTGACCTCGGCCCCGGCGGCAACGATCGGGGTGCTGGCGAGCCGGCGCCAGTAGCCGGCGCCGGGATTGTGAAAGAAACTGCGGTCGTTGATTTTTGCCAAACCCCAGTAGAGACCGGTCTGATGCTTGTGATGACCGGGGCTGAATTCGGTTAGGACGCTTTTGCCGTCGGGCGAAACGATCGGGTGAAGGTAGGGGCGAAATTCGGCACCGGCGTTTTGAGTGAGGATGGGCTCCTGCTCGCCCTCGCGGAAAACGGAGATGGATTTGGAGACGGGGTCTTGGCGCAGAGTCAGGTTGGCGGCGAAGCAGGCGGGGAGCGCGCAGGCGGCGAGCGTGACGAAAAAACCGAGGCGAAGGCGGAGTTGCATGGGAATGGATGCCGGGGAACGGGGCGGTAACTTGGCTTGATCATAGCAGCTCCGAGCGGCGGCGCCATGAGAGTTGGCGCAAAAAAAATGAGTTTTTTCACCGGTGGGCCGGGCGGGGGCGGCGCAACGCGACTGTGGATTGATTTTTTGCGAAGAACGGCAACGGTGGCGGCCATGTCCGTGCTTCGCCCCGCCCGTCGCCGAGAAGTGGCGTTGTTGATCGAGACTTCGAACGCCTATGCGCGCGGGCTCCTGCAGGGCGTGGTGCACTACATCCGCGAGCACCAGCCGTGGTCGTTTCACCTGATGGAGCAAGGGCGGGGCGATGATCCGCCGGCGTGGTTGGCGGGTTGGAAAGGAGATGGGATCATTGCGCGCATTGAGACGCCGAACATTGCGGCGGCGGTCATCAAGACGGGCTTGCCTGC
>CAMCWW010000176.1:0-4626 GCA_945882935.1 Opitutus sp. GAS368 | reverse complement strand
GATCGGCTCGCCGCGAGCGGCGTGCGCTGCACGAGCGGCTACGTCAGCTATCCCGTGTGCAGTCCGTCGCGGGCGGGGTTTATCACCGGACGTTACCAGCAACGCTTCGGCCATGAGTTCAACCCGCGCTGGGATCCGGCGAGCCAAATTGACGGCCTGCCGCTCTCTGAGAAAACCATTGCCGACGCCCTGCGCGGCGCCGGCTACGCCACCGCCGCGATCGGAAAATGGCACCTGGGCGCGCACCCGCAATTTCATCCCAACCGTCGCGGCTTCGATGAATTCTACGGCTTCTTGGGCGGCGGCCACCGCTTTCTTCCCGGCTCTCACGTCGACGTCGAAGTTGGCGCAGGCAAAAAAATGGAGACCCACGCCAACGCCGAGCACGCCTCGCCGATGCTCCGCAATTCCACCGAGGAACCAGAGCCGCCCGAGCTCACCACCAAACTCGGCGAAGAAGCCGCCGCCAGCATCACCCGTCATGCCCGCGGGACCCAACCTTGGTTTCTCTATCTCTCCTTCAACGCTCCGCACACGCCCCTGCAGGCGCGCGCCGACGTGTTGAATAAATTTGCGCACATCGCCGACGAGCGCCGCCGCACCTATGCCGCGATGGTCGCGACCGTAGACGAAGCCGTGGGCCGCACCCTCGCCGCCCTGGACGCCACGGGACAACGCTCGCGCACCCTCGTGTTTTTCTTTTCCGACAACGGCGGTCCGGTGACGAAGCGCAACGCCAACGCCTCCAACAACGGCGTCCTTCGCGGTCAAAAAGGCGATGTCTTCGAGGGCGGTATTCGGGTCCCCTTTCTTGTGTCCTGGCCTGATCGCTTGCCCGCCGGCCGCAGTTACGATGCGCCGGTGATCGCGCTCGACGTGCTGCCGACTGCCCTCGCCGCCGCCGGCGCGAAACCCGCCCCCGCGCTCCCACCGCTCGACGGCGTAAACCTGATTCCTTTTCTCGCCGGGGAAAACAAAGCCGCTCCGCACGCACGGCTCTTTTGGCGGATGGACCACGGTGCGGCCTTCGCCGTGCGCGAGGGCAAATGGAAATGGTTCCGCACCTACGGGAATCTCCCGCAGCTCTACGATCTCGACGCAGATCCCGGCGAAAAAACCGATCTGGCGTCCCGCCACCCGGATGTTGCCTCGCGCCTCGAGACTGCCGCTGCCGACTGGAATCGCGGCCTCGCCTCGCCGGTATGGGTGAACAACCCCTTTGGCGGCTTCATCAATCTCCCGGGTCCGTCCCCCAAACCCGCCGCGCCTTAAGGCCGGCAGCCCACGTGTCCGCGACGAGATCGCCGCGCCATGCCCGCACTTGCGTTTCCGACCAGATCGCTTGGTTTCGATCACCTTGATTCCCATGAAAATTTACTCCCGCGTCGTGCTCTTCGCTTGCGCCCTGCTCTTCTCGAATCCCGAGCACTTACTCGCTCAGTCGGACGCCCTCGGCGCACCTCCGGTCAAAGCCCCCTACCTCAAAGGCGAAGACAGTCTTTGCGTGAACGACTGGTGGAATCGTCCGAAGAGTCCCATCATTGATCTCAAGGTTGCCCGCGACCAAGCCGTCGCCTTCGGCCTCTACACGCTCTCCGGTCGTATTCTCAAACTCAGTGCGCAGCTTTATCCGCTCTATCCCGCCGAAACCCGGGAAGTCCGGCTTGAGATCGAACACGACGGCCGATGGACCGAGTTGGCGCGCCAGCCCGTCAACGACCTCGGGTGGTCCACCGTCTTCCGCATCGAGCGGTGGGACGACTCCCGCGATCACAAATACCGCCTTCGTCACGGCGCAGGGGCCGTCTTCGAAGGCCTGATCCGCAAGAACCCAACGGCCAAAGACGAAATTAAAATCGTCGCCTTGTCTTGCAACTCAAACCGCGACCGCGGCCTCCGCCCCGAATACACCCGCAACATAAATCACCAGGATCCGGACCTCGTCTTTTTCTCCGGCGATCAAAGCTACGATCACAAAGAGCACACCGCGGCTTGGCTGAAGTTCGGCCTCGCCTTCAAAGAAATCTTCCGGAGCCGGCCCTGCATTTCCATCCCCGACGATCACGACATCGGCCAAGGCAATCTCTGGGGCGAGAACGGAAAAGTCGCGTCCGTGCCCACCGGAGACAGCGGCGGTTATTTTTTCCACCACGAATATGTCAAGATGGTCGAGCGCCAGCAGACCGGCAACCTGCCCGACCCTTACGATCCCACTCCGGTCGAACAAGGCATCGGCGTTTACTACACCAGCCTCAATCTCGGCGGGGTCGACTGCGCCATCATTGAAGACCGTAAATTCAAGACCGGTCCGCTCGGCCGTCATCCGATGAAAGGCCCGCGCCCCGATCACATCCTTGATCCCGCTTACGATCCGGCCGTCATCGACACTCCCGGGCTCCAACTCCTCGGCGAACGCCAGCTCAAGTTTCTCTCCGACTGGGGTCAACGCACCGACGGCATCAGTCTCCGCGCCGTGCTTTCGCAAACCGGCTTTTGCGGGGGCGCCCATCTTCACGGCAACCCGAAGGGCCGCCTTCATGCCGATCTTGATTCCAACGGTTGGCCGCAATCCGGTCGGCTCGCCGCCCTTCGCCTCATCAAACGCGCCAACGCCGTGCACATCGCCGGCGACCAACATATCGCCACCTTAGTCCAACACGGCATCGACCAACACCGCGACGGCCCGTGGGCGTTCGTCGTACCGGCGATCGATAACAGCTACTACGGCCGATGGTGGTGGCCCGCCGACGAAAAGCCCGGCGCCAACCCCGTGCCCAACTCACCGCTGCCATGGACCGGCGACACCCTCGACGGCTTCAACAATAAGATCACGATGTTCGCCTACGCCAACCCCGACACCGCCCAATACGCCACCCCTGCCACGCGCACGGCCCATATCGGCAAACCCGGCTGGGCCGACGGCTGGGGTCTGATTCGCTTCAAGAAATCCACCCGCGAAGTGACCTTCGAGTGCTGGCCCCGCTTCGTCGACGTCACCCAGCCCGGAGCCCAACAATTCCCGGGCTGGCCACACACGATCAAACTCTGACCCTGCCGCGCTTGGCCCCGCCGTAATCGCTCTCCCTCGTGACCACCCGTTCATTTGGCAAACTCTCCGACGGCCGCACCGCCCGTCTTTTTTCGCTCACGAGTGCCTCCGGTTTTCAGGCCGAAATCTCCGACTTTGGCGGCACCGTTGTCCGCCTCTTCGCCCCCGACCGCACCGGCCGTTTGGCCGATGTAGTTCTCGGCTTTGATTCGGTCGAACGTTACCCGGCCGAGTCCCCCTATTTTGGCGCGATCATTGGCCGCGTCGGCAACCGCATCGCCGGCGGTAAATTCAGTCTCGGGGCGAAGACCTACCGCCTCGCCACGAACAACACCCCCGACGGAATTCCCTGCCATCTTCATGGCGGCAACGTCGGTTTCGACAAAGTCCTCTGGTCTGCCGAGCCCGCCACCGTCGCCGGTCAACCTGCACTTCGTCTCCGCTACACGAGCGCAGACGGCGAAGAGGGTTACCCCGGCGAACTTTCCGCCGAAGTCACCTATGCGCTCACCCCCGATCAAGGGCTGCGTATCGATTACAAGGCCACGGCGGACCAAAGCACGCCCGTCAATCTCACCAACCACTCTTACTTCAATCTCGCCGGCGCCGGCCAAGGCGACGTGCTCGACCACGAAATCACGCTTCGCGCCTCCCGCTTCACTCCGGTCCACCCCGGCCTAATTCCCACCGGCGATCGTGCCCCCGTCGCGGGGACCCCGTTCGACTTTACTTCGTCCCACCGGATCGGCGCCCGGATTGGCGCCGCTCACGAGCAGCTCCGCCTCGGCGCCGGCTACGATCATAACTGGGCGCTCGACTCCACCGACGGCCAGCTCGCACTCGCCGCCACCGCCTATGAACCCGCCTCCGGTCGCGTCCTCGAGGTTTTGACTACCGAACCCGGCATCCAGTTCTACACCGGAAACTTTCTCACCGGGAGCCTCACTGGAAAATTAGGGGCGACCTATGCCCACCGCGGTGGTTTGTGCCTCGAGACCCAGCATTTTCCCGACTCCGTCAATCAACCGAGTTTCCCCAGCACGCTTCTGCACCCCGGCCAGACGTACCGTAGCACAACTGTTTATCGATTCTCCTCGGCCTAAGGCCAAAGCACCTCGGATTCAGCCCGATTTTCTTGCGACTCTTTAGCCCAAAGATCACCCCGACCATACAGTGGCGAAATCAGTTAAACTGTTAAAATGGTGGACTTTACTGGCGTGAATGGGATATTTTGGTATCCAATAATTACCAGAGATTTAACCAAGTTTTTCTGTGTTGTTATCCGTTGTTCCAGATGTTTCTCGGAGATGTCCTCGACAATACTTTTTTCGGTAGACCCCGATTCGGGTCTAACTTGAAGGTATTGGCGCGGCTCATCAGCACCGATAGGTGCCCGGTTTACCCTTTCACACCAGCTTAAATTTGTGAGGAGGGCTCGAACCTCCATTCTCAGTCTAGCCCCAACGGCGTCCCGGTGACTATCGTGCCGCCCACCCGCGCCACCCGCTGCAGCCACTCCCTCGCCCGTTGGCGTGCAGGCACGTCGCACAAGACCCACCGCGCTGAGTGGTTAGGAT
>CAMCWW010000175.1:0-4712 GCA_945882935.1 Opitutus sp. GAS368 | reverse complement strand
ACACTCGCGCCGATGTTGCGGAAGTCGGTCTCCGTGCGGTTGAAATTGGTGCCGGCGAGAATCTCGAGCCGGTCGCCGAATCGTTGCGAGAGCTGCGCCGTGCCGTTGAAGTAGTCGGCCTTGGAATAAGAGTCGTCGCCGGTCCAACGGAAGAAACGTGACTTGCCAAAACGGTCGCGAGCGACGCGGACGGTGTCGCGGGTCGCGTTGATATTGGACGCCTGGAGCAGGCCGTTTTCGTTACGGACGTTGCCGATGTTCGGCTCGTCAAAGTCGCCCACGCCCGTGCCGCTTTGGTTGAAACGCCCGAGTTCCAAGTCGACGAAGAGCTTGGTGTTCCTCCGGAAGACGATGTCGAACGAGGGAGTGACCAACACGCGGTCACGGATGCCAAAATCGTTGGGCGAGCCCTGGCGATTGAACACCAGACCCACGCCGTAATTCACGGAGAAATCTTTGGAGCGCAGCAAAGGCCCGGTGGTGAAACCCTCCGCACGGTAAAAATCATAGCTGCCCAGGGTAAAGCGGAGCGTGGTCGAAGGCGTGCTCCGTGGATAGCGCGGGTCGACATTCACGATGCCCGCCAGCGCCGACACGCCATAGAGCAGCGCCTGCGGACCACGGACGAGTTCTTGGCGACCGACGTTCACCGTATCGGCCACCGTATCGAGGCGGAAGCCATTGCGAAGCAGGAAGCGGGTGTTGTAACCGCGGATGCTGATCGCCGTGCCGTCCTCCGTCAGCGAACCGCTCTGGCCGGTGCCCGAGGGACTGAAAAGGAAGTTGTTGCTGCCCTGAACGGTATCTTGAACGACGCCGGCGCTATACAAGAGGGCCTCCTTAAAATCGACGGCTCCGATGTCCTCGATGAAATCACGGGTGATCACTTCGAGCTGCATCGGCAGCTGCTTGATCGGCGTGTTCAACCGCGTGCCGGCGGCGGAATTGGTGGCGAGATAGCCCGTGTCTTTCGAGCTATCGACGCGGAACTCAGAGAGGGTGAGCACCTCTTCTTTTGGCGTTTCGACCACTGCAACGGGTCGGGCGGGCGCCGAGGGTGCCTGAGCGTAGCCGATCGAGCCCGTGAGGGTGAGGACAAGGAGGAGTTTGGCAGGGTTCATGTTGGGAATTTCCTAAACGAGATATCTCCGAACGTGGGGCGCTCGGGGTGGGTTGGGGTCAAACAGGTTTTAGATTTGCCGCCCGCGCAACCGCGTCGGAACTTACCCGTTAAGTGAACCCCGGCCCGAAGCCACGCCCCACCGTGAAACTCATCGCCGCCAAGGCGGGACTTTCCGGAGCGGCCGTTTCCCTCGCCCTCCGCGATCACCCCAGCATTCCCCCGGCCACCCGCACGCGCATCAAGCGGCTCGCCGACCAGCTCGGCTACCGCGTCGACCCCAACGTCAGCCGTCTCATGGCCTATCTGCGCCAACGCCCCCAAGCGCGGGCCACCGGAATCATCGGCGTCCTCCACCTTTTCCCCACGGCCAAACCTTGGCGGGAAAACCCCTCCCTGCGGCGCATCCACACCGCCGCCACCGAGCGCGCGGCCCAGTTTGGCTACGAACTGGAAGAGTGCTGGTTGGCCGAGCCCGGCATGACCGCAGCCCGAAAACGCGACATTTTGCTCGCCCGGGGCATCGAAGGCTTGCTCGTGCTCGGCACGCCGCAGTGGGTCGAGAACATCGACTTCGACTTCGGCCCGTTCGCCTGCGCCGCGACCGGCTACAGCCTGCGCACGCCGCTCCACCGCTCCTGCCAACACCAATACCAGGAGATGTTCATCGCCCTCGCGCACCTCGAAGCGCTCGGGTATCGCCGGCCCGGCTTGGTGCTGACCGAGGACAGCGACCGACGCACGATGCAGCACTGGTCGGCCGCGTTTCTCGCCGCCTAGCGCCACTGGGCCGAAGACCGCCGGATCCCTCCGCTCTTCACCCCCGATCTCAACGAAGCGGCCTTTCGGACGTGGTTTCGCGCCGAGCGTCCCGATGTCGTCGTAGCCCACCGGGGCGTGAAGACCGTCGTGCGCGAGTGGCTGCCCGCCGCCGGCGCGAAGGTGCCGGAGACCTGCGGTTTCGCCGATCTGGACGTCGACGACGAGTCGGACACGCCCTACTCCGGCATCCGGCAGAACAACGAACAGGTGAGCGCGGCCGCGATCGACCTCGTGATCGGTCAACTCCAACGCCACGAGCGCGGGTTGCCCAAATGCCCCAAAATCATGCTCGTCGAGGGCAAATGGGTCGACGGCGCCACCACCCGCGCCCACTCGAGCCGGGCCGCGGTTTCCTGATCGCCGCGTTTGGGGGCCAAAAAAACGTCTGTCCGACGCTCCGCGCGACCCGATGCTTGCCTCCTTTCGCGCCGGCCCCGACGCTTCGCCCGTGCGTCGCTCTCCCTTATCTTCCGCCCTCTTCGCCCTCCCGTTGCTCTGCCTCCCGCTGCTGCTCACGAGCTGTGTCTCCCCGCAGATCATCAGCAAAATCACGATCACCGGTGGAAAAGTGGTCCCCTTCACCTTCGGCTCCAAGGGCGCCGAACCCGGCCGCGCCAACGGCTACGAGGTCAAAACCGCCGTCTATCTGCCCTCCGAAGACGGCCAGGAGATCCGCTATCAATTCTCATTCTCCGCCCCGGCCGGCGCGGCCCTCACGCGCGTGCAGGTCTCGGATGTCACCGAGGAAGCCGCTGCCGTTCCCCTCGTGAACGACGCCGCGCCGAAACTTGAAGCCGGCAGCTGGCAGGGCACCTCCGAGCCCCAGCGCGCCGGAGATGAACACCTCGCGTGGGTCTACACGATCACGACTTCGATGCGCATCTACCACTTCGTGCTCACCGACACGGCGGGCAAGACCACCGAGATCTATCACGTCACCGCTTACCCGGATTTCGTGAAATCCCTCACGCGCAAAAAGTGGGGCGCCAACTACTGACCAGCCTCTTCCCCGCACCGTCGGACCAGGCCGGCTACCGTCGATGAACCTTTCCGCCTACACCGAACTTTCCGCCCAACTGCCGTGGTTTTTCCCCGCGGCCGTCGCGGTCTTCGGGGCCATGGTCGGGAGTTTTCTCAACGTGGTCATTTACCGCGTGCCGGCGGAGAAATCCATCGTCACCCCCGGCTCGCATTGCGGCTGCGGCCGGCCGATCGCCTGGCGCGACAACATCCCCGTGCTTTCCTGGCTGCTCCTGCGCGGCCGGGCCCGCTGCTGCGGCCGGCCGTTCTCGTTTCGCTATCCTTTGGTCGAACTGCTCACCGCCGGGCTCTTTCTCGCGTGCTGGCTGACGTTTCCTCCCGCGGTCGCGGCCGTGGGCTGGGTGTTTGTCGCGTGTTTGGTCTGCGCCACGTTCATCGATCTCGATCACATGATCATCCCCGATGTGTTCACCCTTGGGCTCGGCGTTTTTGGGGTGCTGCTCTCGTTGCTGGTGCCGGCGCTTCACGGCCAACAAAACGAATTCTTCGCCCTCGCCAGTCTGCGCTCCGCCACCGTCTCGCTTCAGGGTCTGCTGGTCGGCTCGGGGCTCGTGCTCTGGATCGCGCTGCTGGCGGAATTCGTTTTCAAGAAAGAGGCGATGGGCTTCGGCGACGTGAAATTCGTCGGCGCCATCGGGGCGTTCACCGGCTGGCAGGGGGCGGTGACGTCGGTGTTCGGCGGCGCGGTCGTCGGCACGCTGTGGTTCCTCATCGCGCTCATCTGGCAAAAAGTCGCCGGCCGGTCCTCGGCCCCGGCCGCGCTGAAATCTGAAACGCCCGAGGGCGAACCCGCCGCGCTCGGCTTCGGCGTGCAGGTGCCGTTCGGCCCGATGCTGGCCATCGCCGCCGTACTCTATTTTCTGGTTTTCCGGGGCTTCGTTGACGCGTGGTTCGCCCAATTCGGCGAGCTCTTTTGAGCCGGATTCAGGCGATTGAACCGCGAATGAACGCCCATGGCCGCGAATTGATTCCGTGACCACCGCTCTGAACTTAAGAACTCACCAAATTGTGAACCAAAATCTAAGCGGAAGATTACGTCTGCGTTCCTCTGTAATTTGCGTTCATTCGTGATCATTCGCGGTTCCCTTACTGCATCGTTCCGGCTGAGCCGAACCCACAAAAAAGCCGGTGCGAAAATCGCACCGGCCGAGATCTTAAAGCAGAAGCGCGGCCCTCAGGGCAGCGCGCGGATCATGAGATCCTTGAAATACGTGATGCTCTTTGGGTCGTGACCTTGGATAGCGATGGTGCCGGAGCTGAGCTTACGACCGTTCATGTTCTTCAGCGTCTTCGATGGATCCCAGTCGGCGGGTTCGGTCCAGTCGACCGTCGTCTTTCCGTCGATCTGGATGATGATCCGCTTGCCCTCGACCTTGATGTAATAGTCGAACCACACGTCGTCGGTGTTCGGAGCCACGTTCAACACGTCCTGCACCGCATAAAGGCCGCCCGTTTTTTTGACGTCTTTATGCGTGGCGTTCACTTGGCACTCGTAGCCCTTGCTCGGCCAGCCCTTGGGCTCAAACGCCGTGTGAAAATAGATCCCGGCATTGGAACCCGGCGTGGTTTTCACCTTGGCCTTGAACTCGAAATTCTTGAACGACGCCGCACCGTCCGCCCCATAAAAAAGGTGGGCGCGTCCGCCGCCGTCGACCTTGAGCACGCCGGCCTCGACCTTGAACACATTGGGGGTTTCGTCGTTGGCCTTCCAACCGGTGAGATCCTTGCC
>CAMCWW010000174.1:0-4728 GCA_945882935.1 Opitutus sp. GAS368 | reverse complement strand
TCTAGGTAAACCTTCCACTCCTGGTTCGTGAGTCCGATGTCCACCCCGAGCCGCGTGCGCCACATCTGCTGGATCGCTTCGGCGATCGCGCGGTGATTTTCCGAGGTATTGTAGAGGATACTGACCTGCGGGAACCCGCGTCCTTCCGGAAACCCCGCCTCAGCCAACAGGCGTTTCGCCTCGGCGAGGTCGCCGGCGATGCGCGCCTCCGACTTAAACTTCGGCGAGGGCGGAGTGAAATTGTAAGCCGGCGTCTGCCCGCCGCGGGTCACGTTGCGCACGATGGACTCGCGGTCCAGCGCCAGCGCCAGCGCCCGACGCACGCGTTTGTCGTTGAGCGGCGGCTTCGTGACGTTGAGCCGGTAAAAATACACCCCGTAGTAAGGCTCCTGCCGATAGCTGTCCGGAAACTCCCGTTTATAGGTGTCGATCTTGGTGTTCGGCAGTTCGTTGGTCTTGTCGACTTGGCCCGTGCGAAACATGCGCTCCTCCGTGTCGATGCTCTCCGTCGGCATGAAGTTGATCGTATCCAACTTCACGGTCGCGCGGTCCCAGTAGGTGGGCGAGCGCGTGACGACGATCCGCTGGTTCGGCCGCCACTCCTTCAGCACGAACGGGCCGTTGCCCACGATGTTCTCCGGGCGCGTCCAAGCGGTGCCTTTGCGGGCGAGTCCGCCGAATTTTTCCACGGTGGGAATGTGCACCGGGAACCACGAGTAGTGCTTCATTGCCTCGATCAGAAACGGGGTGCGGTTGTTCAACGTCACGACCAACGTGCGCGCGTCGACGGCCTTGAAACCCACTTTGGAAAAATCGGTGAGCTTACCCTTGTTGTAATCCTCGGCCCCCACCGCCGGGTGCAGTTTGTAAGCATACTCCGACGCGAGCGCCGGCGTCAGGATTCGTTTAAACGAGGCCACGAAATCCTGCGCCGTCACCGGGTCGCCGTTGGACCACTTCGCGTCGGCGCGCAGATGAAACGTGTAGGTGCGGCCGTTTTCGGAAATATCCCAACGCTCGGCCACGCCGCCAATCGTGTCGGCGCCGCTGGGTCCTTCCGCGACGAGACCTTCAAAGAGCGCGTTGACGATCTTGTTCTCCGGCACGCCCGTGACGATCTGCGGATCAAGATCCTGCGGCTCGGTGCCGTTACCAAAATTCAAAACGGTGCGCGGGCCGGCCGGCGCGGCGGACGTCGCGGCGGCACCGGACTTGGATTCAGTTTTGCCGCAACCGGTGACCAGCAAAGCCGCCGCAAGCATGGTCGCGCCGAGGGGAAATGGACGAGTAAGCATGTCGCCATGGGAGCACTCCCCGCGCTGAGCGCAAGACGCCCGTCGCAGCTTCGAATTTTTCCCGGGGGATTCCAAGCGGCGAGCCACCGCCGCTTGGCCTCACGCCTTTACCCGCTCGCGCTTGCCGCTCTTGGCCGCGCTATAGATCGCCTCGATGACGGTCATGTCCGTCCGCCCGAGTTCGCCCGGGGTCGGCAACGGCGTGCCGTCGATTAGGCTCTTGGCGATCGCATCCATGTGCCTCGCCTGCTGGCGCAGCGGCGGATAGCTCAACGGACCTTTGCTCGTCGCGCCCTTGATTCCCCGGTAGCCGAACGCCGGGTTCAGCTCAAACCAACCGCGCTCAGCCTCAGCCCGGAAGGTGTTCCCGCTGCGCTCGTAGCTGGACATCACGTCGCACGTCGCACCGTTGGCGAACTCAAGTTTATAGTTCAACGTCTCCTCTACTTCGTTGAAAAACTCCGGCCGCACCTTCGGTTCTTCCTGCGCCGTTACGCTCACCGGCACCGCTCCGGTCGCCATCCAAGCCGCATGGTTGGCGTAGATTCCCACGTCCATCAACGCCCCGCCGCCGGCCAAAGCCGCGTTCACCCGCCACGGTTTCACGCCGTTGCGCAGACCGATTTTGAAAGCGCGCAGGCTGTTCATTTTCATGAACGGGCCGAACTCGTTCTCCCGCGCGAGCCGCATCAGCTCCATGTGGTAAGGATCGTAGTGGAGCCGGTAGCCGATCGCCAACGCCCGCTTCGCCGCGCGGCTCGCGGCCAGCATCGCGTCGCACTCGACCACCGTGTTGGCCATCGGCTTCTCGCAAATGACGTGTTTGCCCGCCTTCAACGCGCGGATCGAATGCTCCGCGTGCAACCCCGGCGGCGTGACCACGTAGACGAGGTCGATCTCGGGGTTGTCCGCGAGCCGGTCCATCGTGGCGTAATCGTAGATATTCTTCTCGGAGAAGCCGTAGTCCGCCGCCCATTTCTCGCCCTTCGTGCGCGTGCCAGTGACCACGCCGGCCAGACGCACAAATTCGGTCTCTTTCAACGCCGGCCCCAACTCACCGTTCGCGTAATTGCCGAGGCCGATGAGCGCGAGCCCGAGTTTCTTCGGACGCGCCGTCGCGCCGCGTAGGCTCAGACTGGGAAATGAAATCGCCGCCGCCCCGAGGGCAAAGCGGCCGATAAAGGTGCGACGTGACAGCAGGGTATATTGGGATCGTTTCATAGGGTGCGACCAAACAAACCGTCGTTCCCGCCAAAGCAAGCCGCCACAATTCCTTTGGTGCCCGGGGCCGGACTCGAACCGGCACGGCCTTACGGCCAGGGGATTTTAAGTCCCATGCGTCTACCATTTCGCCACCCGGGCGGGTGCGCAGCCTGCGAGCAAAACGCCTCACCTCGCGGGAGCAAATTCATTTGCGAATTCGTATACGCCCTTACCGCACCCTCGATTCGCGCCCTACCGCGCCCTACCGCGCCCTACCGCGCCCTACCTGCCGATTGACGCCGTTCGCAATCCGGTTTCGCCTTTCGCTATGCCCCTCTGCTCTCTCCTCCGGATCTTTCTATGCTCAACCGCCGTCAGCCTCGCGCATGCGGCCACCCCAGCCCCCATCGAAACTGACATCTGCGTCTACGGCGGCACCGCCGGCGGTGTCATCGCCGCCGTCCAGGCCGCCCGCCTCGGCCACACCGTTGTGCTCGTCAGCCCCGACTCCCGCCTCGGCGGCCTCAGCAGCGGCGGCCTCGGCCAGACCGACATCGGCAACAAACGCGCCATCGGCGGTCTCGCCCGCAATTTCTACGAGCGCGTCGCCCAACACTACGCCCGCCCCGAAGCTTGGACGCGCCAGCCGATCGGCTCTTATCGCAGCATCGGCCAGTCCGCCACCGACCCCGGCGAACCCGCCATGTGGACCTTCGAACCGCACGTCGCGGAAAAAATCTTTGAGGATTTTGTCCGCGAGAACCGCCTCAACATCCTCCGCCGCGAGCGCCTCGATCTCGTCCGCGCCGTCGAGAAAACCGGCGCCCGCCTCACCGCGATCCGCCTCGAATCCGGCCGCGTCATCCGCGCGAAAATGTTCATCGACGCCACCTACGAGGGCGACCTCATGGCCAAGACCGGCGTCGCCTACCGCGTCGGCCGCGAGGCAAACGCCGAATTCGGCGAAACCCTCAACGGCGTCCAAACCCAGCAGGCCAAGGCCCACCAGTTCTTTCCCGGCGTCTCGCCTTACGTCGTCCCCGGCGATCCCGCCAGCGGCCTCCTGCCCGGCATCGCCGCCACCGGCCCAGGAGTCGAAGGCGCCGCCGACACCAAGGTCCAAGCCTACAATTTCCGCCTCTGCTTCACCGACGCCCCCGCCAACCGCATCCCGTTCCCCCAACCCGCCGGCTACGATGCGCGCAACTACGAGCTCCTGCTCCGCAACTTCGAGGCCGGCCTGAAAATCCTCCCGCTCCACCCCGCCGACATGCCGAACCGCAAGACCGACACCAACAACAACACCGGCTTCTCCACCGATTTCATCGGCGAAAATTACGCCTACCCCGACGCCGACTACGCCACCCGCGACCGTATCCGCGCCGCCCACCTTGCCTACACCCAAGGCCTCCTCTGGACCCTCGCCAACCACCCGCGCGTCCCCGAAAAAATCCGCGCCGAGGCCTCCCGCTGGGGCCTGTCCCGTGACGAGTTTACCGACAACGGCGGCTGGCCCACCCAGCTTTACGTCCGCGAAGCCCGCCGCCTGACCGGCGCCTACGTCATGACCGAGCACAACTGCACCGGCCGCGACATCGCCCCTGATGCCGTCGGCCTCGGCGCCTACAGCATGGATTCCCACAATGTGCAGCGCTATGTGAACGCCGCCGGCCATGTCGTAAACGAAGGCGACGTCCAGGTCCGCGTTCGTTCGCCCTACCCCATCGCCTACGGTTCGATCATCCCGCGCGCCGCCGAGTGCGAAAATCTCCTCGTGCCCGTCGCGCTCTCCGCGACGCATATCGCCTACGGCTCGATCCGCATGGAGCCCGTCTTTATGGTCCTCGGCCAAAGCGCCGCCACCGCCGCCTCCCACGCGCTCGCACAAAAAACCTCCGTCCAAACCATCGACCGCGCTCACCTCCGCGAAAAACTCCTCGCCGACAAACAAGTCCTCGTCTGGACCCCACCGCCGCCCGCACCCGCCACCAAAAAATAACCCCGCTTGCCGCCCCGTCCACCGTCCCGTCTCTTTTCCATCCCATGAAATTCTTCCTCACCCTCCTCGCCCTGCTCCCGGCCGCCCTCGTCGCCCAAACCACCACGACCGCCGCACCGGCTGTCCCGACCACCGCTCTCCCCTACGGCGCGCCGATCACGCTCGTCCATGCCCGTGCCGTCCTCGCCGCCGCCCAAGCCGAAGCCATCGCCAACAAGTGGGCCGTCGTCA
>CAMCWW010000173.1:0-4900 GCA_945882935.1 Opitutus sp. GAS368 | reverse complement strand
TACGTTTACATTCGCGGGCTCGGTGAGCGTTACAGCTCGACCTCGCTTAATGGCGCCGAAGTGCCAAGCGCCGATCCAGACCGCCGCGCAGTGCAGATGGATCTCTTCCCCGCCGAGCTGATCGACGCGATCGTGACCTCAAAGACATTTACGCCGGACCGTCCCGGAAATTTCTCCGGCGGCAATGTCGATATCCGCACGAAGACCATGCCTGATGCCCGCACGCTCGCGGTTTCGTTCGGCACCTCCTTCAATTCGCAGACGACCGGCAAATCGTTCCTCACCTATGCAGGGGGCACGGACTGGCTTGGGCGCGACGACGGTTCGCGCCAAATTCCCGGCGAGTTGCAGGGCAAGACCATCCCGGCCCGCAGCACGGCGACCGACACGGAAATCGGCCGGCTTTCACGTCTGTTTTCGCCGGTCATGGCTCCGACGAAGACCGAGGCCCCTTGGAACCGCAAAGCCTCGGTCACCTACGGCGACCGCTTTGAAGTGGGTGGGCAAAAAATCGGCGTGATCGCGGCGCTGACCTACAGCAGTGATTTCACGAGCTACAGCGGCGGTCGCATTGGCCGCAACGAGCGCCAAGGCACCACCAGTCCGCAGCTTTCCACGACGGTGTCTTTGGACGACGCCCGGAGCGCGGAAGAGATCGCGGCCGGCGCAACCGGAAAAATCTCTTGGCAACCGAGCAAGGCGCACGAGATTTCCCTCAACGGCCTTTTTAATTCCACGAGTGAAGATGTAGCTCGGCTCCAAAGTGGGCTCTACATCGCCGGCGGCGGGCTCGACAACGACCAGACCTATACCACGCGCACGCTTAAATTCACCGAGCGCTCGCTGCGCTCGGGTCAGCTCACCGGTCGCCATGTGTTTCCGGCGTGGCGCGATTTTAAAATCGAGTGGTCCGCCGCTGCCGGCACCAACACCCAAGACGAACCCGACACCCGTTTCTTCAATAACTCCAGTCGAGTGCTCGGAGGGCAGACGTTTTTCGAATGGGAGTCGTCGGGGCTCGTAAACCCCGCGCGTTATTACCGCGAACTCGAGGAAAGCCGGAAAGATTTCACCGCCGATTTCACCCTGCCATTCGTCACTGCCAACGGGAACGAGTATAAGTTCAAAAGCGGTTTCGCCATTGCGCAAGTCGAGCGCGTGTTTCGCGAGCGGCAATACCTGTATCGGGCACTCGGTCGTCGTTTCGACGGCAGTGACCAGACCTTTTTTCTGCCCCAATTCGTCGGTAACGTCACTCCAGCCACCGGCCGGTTCACCAACGACACGCTTTATCTCCAAGACACCTCTGCGCCGCGCAACAACTATGACGCGACGATGGGTGTCGATGGTTACTACCTCATGACTGAGGTGCCGCTCACCAATCGACTCCGCGCCATCGGCGGCGCCCGGATCGAGACGACGGACATGCTGGTGACGAGCCAAGACCCGACGCGGCGCAAGGGCGTCCTCGACCTGCGGGACACGCTGCCTTCGCTCAATCTCGTCTACGAACTCCGACCAAAGATGAACCTGCGCGCCGCCTTCGGCCGCACGTTGGCGCGTCCAAATTTCCGCGAACTGGCGCCCTACGAGACCTTCGAGTTTGTCGGCGACTTCGTTTTCATCGGTAACCCCGACCTCAAGCGCACGCTCATCGACAACTACGATTTACGTTGGGAGTGGTTCACCGGACCGGGGCGCATCGTCGCCGTCAGCGCCTTTCTAAAGGAGATGAAGAACCCGATCGAGAAAGCGATCTTTGCGCCGACGGGAGTCATCATCAATCAAGGCGAACTTCAATTTCAGAATCCCGAGAAGGGCCGCGTCGTCGGGGCTGAGTTCGAGCTGCGTCAGAAGCTCGGTGGGCTTTGGGCTCCGCTGGAGTATTTTACCTTCGGGCTGAATCTTACGATGGTCGAATCGACGGTGGATGTTTCACCCGGCGAACTCCGCGTTGCCCGACTTTTCGATCCCGGCGCCCCGGACACCCGCCCGCTCGCTGGTCAGTCGAATCACTTGGTGAACGGCGATCTCAGCTACTCCAATCCGCGCACGCGCACTTCGGCGAGTCTCTACTATAACCTCTTTGGCGAGCGCCTCGCGCTGGTGAGCCCACCGGGCACACCCGACATTTACGAGCAGCCTGCGGCGCAGCTCGACTTCATTCTTTCGCAGAAATTTGGGGACCGTTGGAAAGTGGGCTTCGCTGCGAAAAACCTGCTGAACCCGGCGGAGAAGGCCACCCAGACCTTCCGCAGCGCCGACTACGTCCGCTTCGAGCGCGAACGCGGCCGCAGTTTCTCGCTCAGTCTGGGCTACGGCTTCTGAGCCCGTCTGAATTTCCCATCACTTTAGTCAGTTCAACCCGTATCGAAGAACAAAAATCCATCCGCATGAAACGCTCCTTGCTCAGTTCCATCCTCGCGTTGCTCGCTGCTCCGGCCGCGCTGCTCGCTCAGAACACCGTGGTCGTCACCGCCAATGTCACGGCCAACACCACGTGGACCCGCACCAATACCTACCTGCTCGAGACCAAAATCTACGTCACCAACGGCGCCACGCTCACCATCGAGCCCGGCACCGTAATCAAGGGCCGTCCGAAGGCCAACCCGGTTGACGCGACCGCACTCGTGATTGCGCGCGGAGCAAAAATTAACGCTCAAGGCACGGCGACGACCCCGATCATTTTCACTGCCGAGTCCGATTTGCTCACGGGCAACCTCACCCAAGCCGAACGCGGTCTTTGGGGCGGCGTCGTAATCCTCGGTCGTTCGCGTCTCAACACCGCCAGCGGTCAAGGCAACGTCGAAGGCATCCCGACGACGGAGCCACTCGGCACCTACGGCGGCACGGATGATGACGACAACTCCGGCGTATTCCGCTACGTGCAAATCCGCCACAGCGGCGCGATCGTGGCGGCAAATGTCGAGCTCAACGGCCTCACCATGGGTGGCGTCGGTCGCGGCACGACGATCGAGTATGTCGACGTCTACGCCGGCAACGATGACGGCTACGAGTGGTTTGGCGGCACGGTGAATTCGAAGTATCTGATCAGCTCTTACAACGACGACGACAACTTTGACTGGGACGAAGGCTTCCGCGGTAAGGGTCAATTTTGGTTCGGCGTCGGCGCTTCCGACAAAGGCAATCAAGCCATGGAAATGGACGGCGGTACCTCGCCCGAAGACGGCCAGCCCTACGCCATGCCAGAGCTCTACAACCTCACCCTGATCGGCTCCGGTGCCACCTCAACCAACACCGCGAGCAACGGCCTCATCTTCCGCGACAATACGGGCGGCAAGATCTACAACATGATTCTCCACGATTACCGCAATTATGCGGTCCGCCTGGAGACCGAAAGCGCTCAAGCGCAGGACAGCGCCAAGCGTCTCGCCGCCGGTGATCTCGCAATCGGCAACAGCATCTTCGGCACCTTCGGCGCCGGCACGACCACCACCCAAATGTTTACCGCGCCCAACGCCACCTCCGGCGGCGCCGCGCCAGCGACGAATTATACCGTCGCTCACATCACGGCGGCCGCTCAGGCCAATCAGATCAACACCGATCCGTTGCTGACCGGCATCAGCCGCACGCGCAACAAGGGACTCGACCCACGTCCGGCCACCGGCAGCCCTGCTCTCAGCGGAGCGCGCACGCCCCCGGCGGATGGTTTCTTCAGCGTCACGAATTACATCGGCGCTTTCTCGTCCGCCAATTGGGCCAAGGGCTGGAGCGCGATCTCCGCTCTCGGCTACCTGACCGATGCCGATGCCGCAAATCCCGATCAGCCCGTGGTGAGCGGATCGACGACCAAGCTCTATGCGCTTTCGAACCGGCTGACGCTGGCCGCGAACGGTATCTTCTTCGGCGGATTTACACTCGACGGTACCCAGTCCAAGACCGTGCTGATCCGCGCGGTTGGCCCTGGTCTCGCCGGCTTCGGAATCCCCGGGTTCCTCGCCGATCCCGTGCTCAAGCTCTTCCAAGGCACCAACGAAATCGCGTTGAACGATGACTGGAGTGGCCAACAGATTGTTGACCTGACCCGGAACGCCGGCTCGTTCGCGCTCACGGCAGGCAGCCGTGACGCCGTGCTTATCCGGACGTTGGCGCCCGGCAGCTACACCACCCAAATCACCGGCAAAGGTGGCGCGGGCGAAGTGATCTTCGAGGTCTACGAGATCAAGTAATTTGCTTGGTTCGATTTGCGGAAGGCTCACTTCCGTGGTCACAAAAAGCGGTGCCTTAAACGGCACCGCTTTTTTTTGCGTCGAATTGATTGGGCTCTCGCTTCGCATCTCGATGCGAAGCGCTGAGGCTTTACAGGCAGAAAACCGGTGCCGTTGAGATCTGCGGCGGCTTATAAGCTTCTGAGGTAGGGAGCCCGCTCGCGGGCGATTTGCAGAGAGGGGAACGTCGAAGCCTCAAATCGGCCCGTGATCGAAAGCCTCAAATCGCACGCGATCGAAGCGTAAAATCGCCCGCAAGCGGGCTCCTACACACGGCAACCTGAGTGCCGTTGAGGTCTGCGGCGGCTTGGAAGCTCCTGGGGTAGGAGCCCGCTCGCGGGCGATTTGCAGAGAGGGGAACGTCGAAGCCTCAAATCGCCCGCAAGAGGGCTTCTACACACGGCAACCTGAGTGCCGTTGAGATCTGCGGCGGCTTGGAAGCTCCTGGGGTAGGAGCCCGCTCGCGGGCGATTTGCAGAGAGGGGAACGTCGAAGCCTCATATGTAGGCCCGCGATCGAAATCCTCAAATCGGCCCGTGATTGAAGCGTAAAATCGCCCGCAAGCGGGCTCCTACACACGGCAACCTGAGTGAACCGGTGGAGCCGCCAGCGCGGGCGAGCGTCCGGGCTCGACCGGTCGTTTTACGGCTTCAGTTCCGCCACGGCCTCAT
>CAMCWW010000172.1:0-4917 GCA_945882935.1 Opitutus sp. GAS368 | reverse complement strand
CGGCAAAAACAGCGGGGCACCGGGGCCGACGGGCCAGCCGAGCAGGACCCACATCACCAAGAGCAGCGACCAGGCGATGAGAAAACAGACCGAGTAGGGCAGCATCGTCGCGGTCATCGTGCCGATGCCGGCGCGCGGTTCGTAGCGTTGCACGAACATCAGGACCAACGCGAAATTCGACATGAGCGGTGTGATAATGTTGGTGCAGCTGTCGCCGATGCGGTAGGCGGCTTGGGTGAGTTCGGGCGAGTAGCCGAGCAGCATGAACATCGGAACGAAGATCGGGGCGAGCAGGGCCCATTTGCCGGCGGCGGAGCCGATCATGAGATCGATGCTGGAGGTGAGCAGCACGAGGCCGAGCAGGAGCGGGATCGGGCCGAGGTGGAAACCGCGGAGCAAGTCGGCGCCGTTGACTGCGAGGATCACGCCGAGGTTGGTCCAGTTGAAGAGATTCACGAATTGGGCGATGAAGAAAATGACGACGAGGTAGCCGGCGATGACCTCCATGTTTTTCTGCATGCCCTGATAAATGTCGCGATCGGAGCGGATCGTGCCTGCGGCGAAACCGTAGGCGAGGCCGGGGACGAGGCCGACGAGGAAGATAAAAAACACGAGCCCCCGCACGAAGTAGGAACCGACAAAGCCGGGCTTGGCGGGGTCTTGGAGGAAACCGCCGCTCGGCAGCAAACCAGCGACCACCACCGCCACAAGCGTGAGCAGGGCGACGGCAGCCCAAAGCAGACCCCGGTGTTCGGCGGGCGAGAGCGAGACGAGGGGTTCGGGCGAGACCGTGCTGGTGTACCGCCCGAGGCGGGGCTCGACGATGCGCTCGGTGACGACGGTGGCGACGGCGGTGATGAGAAAAACAGAGGTCCCGAGGAAAAAATAGTTGGCCATCGGCGTGACCACGTAGGCGGGATTGATCAGGCGGGCGGCCTCTTGGGTGAGGCCGGCGATGATCACATCCGTGGGCGAAAGCAGCAGGTTGGCGGCGAAACCGCCGGAGACGCCGGCAAATGCGGCGGCAATGCCGGCGAGCGGGTGGCGGCCGACGGTGAGAAAGAGCGCGGCGCTCATCGGCAGGAGGAGCACGTAGCCGATGTCGCCGGCGGTGTGCGACATCGTGCCGGCGAAGACGATGATCAACGTCAACAGCCGGGGCGGCGTGGCGTGCACGATCATTCGGAGCACGGCACCGAGAAGGCCGCTGTGTTCGGCGATGGAGAGACCGAGCAGACAGACCAAGACGGAGCCGAGGGCGGCGAAGTTGATGAAGTTGGGCAACAGGCCGAGAATCAGGCGTTGCAGTCCCTCGACGGAGAGCAGGTTGGTGACGGTGACGACTTTCTGCGTGAGGGGATTGGCGACGGAGAGGCCGAATTGGTGGCAGACCCACGAGGCAAGGACCACGAGCACGCTCAAAATAACGAAGAGCGAGGCCGGATGCGGGAGGGCGTTGCCGATGCGCTCGATGCGGTTGAGCAGGCGCTGCAACCAAGGCGCCGGCGCGGGAGCAGTCATGCGACGGGTGCCGTGGCGTGGGCCGGCCCGGTGAGAGACCGGGTGAACGCGCAGAAATCGCTGGCGACGGTTCCGAGCCGGGCGCGCACGGCCGCGAAGTCGGGCCGTCGGGCGTAGGTGGATTCGTCGAGGTAGAGCGCCCGGTTGAGTTCGATCTGGATGCTGTGCCGGCCCCGGGTCGGAGCGCCGGTGGCGGCGATGAGATCGCCGCCGCGGTAAGGATCGTTGAGCTTGACGCTGAAACCGGCCGCGCGGAAACGGGCGGCGAGCCACTGGGTCGCGAGCGGCGCGGCGGTGGTGCCGAGGCGGTCGCTCACGACGATGTCGGGGCGGAGTTGGTCGGCATCGATATTCATCGCGGTGCCGCGCGATTTCATCGAGTGGCAGTTGAGATGGTAGACGAGGCCATGGCGTCGATGCAACCCGTCGAGCGCGGCAACGAGCGCGCCGCGGTAGGGCCGATAATAGACGGCCAGACGATGTTCAACGGCGGCGACGGAAAGCGGGGCAGTCTCCATGGGCACGCCGGGCAGCGCGAGACGGCGGATGAGGCCCATGCCGCGGCGACTGTAGTCGCTCGGCGCGAGCGGGTGCGGCCAAGGCGTGGCGAGGACGGCGGGGTCGAGATCCTGCTCGGCGCGGTTGGTATCGATATAGGCGCGGGGAAAGGTGGCGGCGAGCAACGTGCCGCCGGCGGCCGGGATGTCGCCCCAGAGTTCGTCGACGAAGAGGTCGCACGTCGTGAGGATCGCGTCCCGCGACGCGGCCGGTTGGAAATCCGCCGGCCATTCGAAGCCGCTGTGTGGGGAATCGAATAAGACCGGAGCCTCGTCGCCGACCGGTGGATGCAGGACGAAGGGCGGCGCTGGATCGGGCGAGGCCATGCGACGGGAGCGCGGAGGTTTAAAACTTCCGGCTCACTTCGAGGTAATAGGCGCGGCCGCGTGGGTCGCCGAAGCCGCGGAGGTAGCCGTCGGTATCGGAGCTGGCGCCGAGAGCGAAGGGCGGTTCGGCGTTGAAGACGTTGTTCACGCCGACGCGCACGGTGGTGCCGCCGAGCCAGTTCTTGCCGGTGAATTCGCGGGCGAGGCTGAATTTGCTCAACCACGAGTCTTTCACGATGAGGAAACCGCTCGACGAAATGTCAGGGCTGGCGGCGACCGTGGTGCGGATGAAGCTATCTTGCGTGCGGCCGGTGTAGTCGGAGACCCAGGTGGCGGTCCAATCGGAGAGCTTCCATTGCAAGCTGGCGGAGCCTTTCCAGCGGGTGTTGCCGTCGCGCCAGACGTAGTCGGTGACCGGGCCGTTCGCGGCGAGTTGTTCCTCGAACTGGCGGAGATAAGCGGCTTCGACGGTGGCGCGCAGGGTGCCGAGGGAAGTCTTGGGCGTGCGGTAGCCGACGAGGAAGTCGAAGCCGGCGAGGTTGCGGCGGGCGGCGTTTAAGTAGGACTCGGAGATCGACTGGACGGAGCCGACGGCGGCGCGTTGTTGATCGCGGGGACGGGTGGCGTTGTAGGCGGCGAACGCGGCGGTGTCGGCGGCGGTTACGGCGTTGCGGATGAGGTTGGGGCTGCCGGCGGTGGTCAGGTTGATGTTGCCGATCGGGCTGCCGACCTGTGTCCGGTTGGCGGCGAGGAGCAGGGCGGTGTCCTGCGCGATGATGTCGGCGGCGTCGAGGCGAGTGATGGCGTCGGTCTGACGGATCTGCCACACGTCGAAGCCGATCGAGAAGCCTTTGAGGGCGGGCGGTTCGATGACGAGGCCGAACGTCGTGGTTTTGGCCTCCTCGGGCTTGAGCGCCTTGTTACCGGCGCGGAGCGAGATGCGGCGGCCAGTGGTGCCGTCGTCCGAGGCGTTGGTGACGGAGAAACGATAAGCGTCGTTGATGCCGGTGATGCTGCGTTGGACGTTGCCGCCGAAGAGGACGGCGAGGTTGGGGGCGCGGAAAGCTTCATTGTAAGAACCGCGGAGCATGACCCAATCGATGAGCCGCGCCGAGAGGCCGAACTTGGGTTTGGTGGTGTTGCCGAAGTCCGAATAACGTTCGAAGCGGACGGCGCTGGAGAATTCGGCAGATTGAAGCAAGGCGCCGGCCCGGTCCCGATAAAGCG
Source organism: Opitutus sp. GAS368 (assembly GCA_945882935.1). Taxonomy (GTDB): domain Bacteria; phylum Verrucomicrobiota; class Verrucomicrobiia; order Opitutales; family Opitutaceae; genus Tous-C4FEB. Next base: position 1,285 of record CAMCWW010000172.1, on the reverse strand, counting down.
GCACGGCGACCTCGGCAAAAACCGCGGAGAGGTTGCGCTTGGCGTCGGTGTTGTCGGAGGGGCTGACCTGAATGTAATTATTGTCGCCGATTAGGCGGGTTTGGAGACCGAGGCGTTGGGTGTCGGCGGCGGAGACGCGACCGGACTCGGCGTCACGGAAATCGATGTAGGTCTCGCGGCGATATTCGGTGCCGGCGGCGAGGCCGAGCGGGCCGGCGGGAAGGCGGTCGAAGAGGGTCCCGTTGACGCGGAAATCCCAACTGCCGAGGGTGGTCTCGCCGCGGCGATAAAACGTGCCGCGCAGCGGGGCGATGACGGACTCGGGGTTGACGAAAGGTTGGCCGTTGGTGGTGAGCACGCCGTTGGTGACGGCGAAGGTGGTCATGAACGGATTGAGGGCGGTGGCGTCGGTGCGCTGGGCGGCGTCGCGGAGCTGGCTTTCCTTGATGGCGTTGGATTCGAGGTCGACGGTTTCGGCGCGAGAGTAGACCGCGGCGGTTTCCCAATTCCAGGTGTCGAAGAACGTGCCCCGCAGGCCGGCGAGGGCGCGGTAGTTTTCCGAGCGCACGTCGATTTGGCGGGGGCGGAATTCGGGCAGCGTCACGCGGGTGAGGACGACCGGCGAAGCCGCGCCGGTAAGGCGGACGGTGCCGTCAGAGTTGGGTGCGCCGGTGGGGCTCCAGAAGCGCGAGCCGAAGGGGTTGTAGGGGTTGTCGGCGGAGACGAAGATATTGTTGTCCGCCGTCGAATCGATGCGGGAGGCCTCACGCTGGTTATGGGAATCGGCGCGGTAGAAGGTGAAGTCGGAGAAGAGCTGGAGGCGGTCGTTGAAGCGATGGTCGAGCGAGGTGTAGAGGTTGTGGCGGCGGCTGGCGGGGAGCAGGTAACGGAAATCGTTTACGTTGAGATAATAGTTTCCGACGGGCGAGGTGAGGGCGCGGTTGGGCTCGGCCGCCTGCAGCACGCGGGTCGAAGCGGTGGGGCTGGCGGGGACGAAGTAGAAGGTGCCGTTGGCCGCGATCTGGTTGGCATCAAAAATGGCGGGGCGGGAGCCGGTGACGGTGTTGGCGGCGGTGACGGTGCCGCGTTGATAGCGGCCGAAGAAGCCGCGGTCGGAGCGAAGATCGACGGTGTTGTCGGCGGTGGAACCGTTCCACGGGGCGGGGGCGCGGGTGCGAAAATCGGCGCTGCGGGAAAAATCGCGTTGCGAGCTGCGGATTTCCTGCCGGTCGAAGAAGTCGTAATTCATCACGAGCGTGGTGCGGCCGCCATTGAAGGCGAAGCC
>CAMCWW010000171.1:0-5065 GCA_945882935.1 Opitutus sp. GAS368 | reverse complement strand
GACGGGGTCGATGAAGAGCTTCATGCGCAGATCGCGGTAGAGCTCCTTCTCGCCCTCGATTTCGGCGAGGCGGCCGAGGGCGTTGACGTAGTTGAGCTCGACGCGGTTGAAGTCGTCCTCGGCTTGGGCGTAGAGGAGGCCGAAGACGGCGTTGGCATCGGTCTTTCCGTAGACGTGGGCGATGCCCCAAGAGTCGCGAATGACGGTGACGTTCTGCGCGTGGTGTTGCCAGCGGGCGAGGTCGTCGGCAGAAACGGCGCGGACGGACGGGGCGAGCATGAAGACAAGGAAGGCTACAACCGGGGCGAATGACTTCATGGGAAGGTGACGGTATCGCCCACGCGGAGAGTGGCGGATTTGGTTTCGGGAATGAGATTTTGACCGAAGTTGACGTGGGTCGGTTCGGTCGCATCGCGGCGATAAGTGGCGAGGGTGCGGAGGGGCTCCGGGCCTTCAAAAGCGCCGGTGGCTTGGTCGACGGTGGTCATGCTGCAGCGGGCGCAGGGGCCGCCGGCGCGCAGGACGGCGTCGTTGATTTTGATGCGTGGCCAAGTGTCCTCGGCGAAGGCGGGAGCGTCGGCGATCACAAGGTTGGGCCGGAAGCGGTCCATTGAGAGCGCTTCGGACCCGCGGGCGATGAGGCGATCGTTGAGGTCGGCCAGCGAGGATTCGTTGACCACGAGGAGCGGGTAACCGTCGGCGAATGAGACGACGTCGCCGGCGTGGGCGGTGGATTTAAAGATCGGACGGTTAAACGCGGGGCCTTGGCGGACGAGGCGGCAAGGCGTGGCGAGGAAGGAGGAAAGGAAGTCGGCGGCCTCGTCGCCGCAGTCTTCGGCCTGGAGGTTTTCGCTCTGCCAAACGCTGACGCTGCGGAGTGGCGCGGTGGGATCGGAGGCGCGGGGGACGCGGAGGGTGGACGGGGCGGAGAAGGAGGGCAGGAGAGAGGGAGAGACGGAGAGCGTGAGGTGGGTGGCGTCGAGGGCAGTTTGGATCAGCGCCATGCGCGGGAGGGTGCGTTGGGTGAGGAAGCGGCCGGTATCGTCGACAACCAAGAAACGACGGTCACCGACCAGGCCGTAAGCGTCGAGCGACGCGGAGGGGACGGAGATACCGGCTAGGGACTTGACCGGATAAAGGTAGAGAACGGAGAGATGCATCACGGGTGGCGCGCGCGGGGATGAGGCGCGGGACGTGGAGGGCGGGTCGGAGACCACCTCAGCTTTGGCTCTACTTTTTTCGGCGGTAGGTGGCGAGATACCGGGGGAATCCGGGCGGGCTGGAGAAGGCGGTCGGAGGTTCGCCGTCGAGGCCGTAGCAGATGCGGAGAAGATCACCACGGACTTGATAGATGGCCGGAATGGAGCGGCCTGCGTTGGGGCCCTCCGTGCCCCGCAGGGTGAGGGTCGAATGCGGTTCGCCGGGAATAAAGGAGATGCGCCCACGGTCGGCGACCTCGCGGTCGTAGCGGACGAAGTAGCGGTCGCCGGTGATCTCAAGGGTGGTATGCTCGACCACGAGGGCGTGGGCGGGCTCGCCGGCGAGTTCGGCGCGGATCATCTGCCACGTGCCGCGAATCGAGGGCGCGTCGGGCGCGGCCGTATCGGTGTCCGGGAGAATCATGCGCGTTTGGTGAGGTCGCGGGCGGCGGTCTCGATGGCGGAGGGCGCGGTGAGTTCTTTGGTGCCCTTGGCGCCGAGTTCGGCAAATTTGCGCGCGCCGGGCAGGAGGGCGCCTTCGAAAGAGCCGATGGCGGTATTGTAGCCTTTGACGGCCGCATCAAGGCCGCGGCCGACTTTTTCCAAATGGTCGGCGAAGGTCGTGATGCGATCGTAGAGTTGGCGACCGAGGGCGCTGATTTCGTCGGCGTTCTTGGAAACCGATTCCTGGCGCCAACCGTAGGCGGCGGCTTTGAGCAACGCGATCAGGGTGGTGGGCGTCGCGAGCAGGACGCGGCGGGTGAGAGCGCGGTCCATGAGACTGGAATCGGCGGTCAGCGCGGCGGTGAGAAAGTGGTCGCCGGGGAGAAAGAGGACGACGAACTCCGGGGCGGGTTGAAACTGCTCCCAGTAATTTTTGGCGCCGAGGGCGTCGATGTGGCCGCGGACTTTTTGGGCGTGATCGGCGAGGCGGGCGGCGCGGGTGGCTTCGTCGGTGGCATCCACGGCGGCGCGGTAGGACTCGAGCGGAGCCTTGGCATCGACGACGATGCGTTGGCCGCCGGGGAGGCGGACGACGAGATCGGCGCGGAAGCCGCCGGCCGCGGACGTTTCCTGCTCGGAGAAATCGCAGTAGGGGAGCATGTCGGCCATTTCAACGACTCGGCGCAGCTGGAGTTCGCCCCAGCTTCCTGCGAACGAGGTTGAGCGCAAGGCGGTCGAGAGCTTGCTGGCCTCGGCCTGGAGTTGAAGCTGGGCGGTGCCGAGGGTCTTGAGTTGCTCGCCGAGTGCGCCGTAAGCGTTGGCGCGCGCCTTTTCGATTTCGGCGATCTTGCCGTCCACTTTTTCAAGGGATTCGCGGAGGGGTTTGACGAGGGCGTCGATGGCGATCTGGCGTTTTTCGAGGTCACCGGCCGACTGGGTTTGGAGCTGAGCAAAGGTTTGCTGGGCCTGCTCGAGGAAATCGGCGCGGTTGGCGCGAAGGGCGTCGGCTGAAAGCGCTTTGAACTCGGCCACGAGACGTTCGTGAGCGGAGCGTTCGGCGGTGAGTTCGGTGGCGCGCTGGGTGTTGAGGGTGGCGAGCTGCTGGAGCTCGGTGCGAAGGGTGGCGACCTCGTTGGTGAGTCGGAGGTTCTCTTCATTGAGGGCGCGGGCGCGCTCGATGAGCGTGGCGGCGCGCCCGTGCCAGAAAAACCAGGTGATGACGGCGCCGAGCACGGCAGCGAAGAGCGCTGGGATGATGAAAGACATGGGAGGTAGGCGCGGGGACGTTATCGGTAAATGATTGCCGGTTCGATTTCTTGACCGGGGCAAAACTACGCTGCGCACCGCAAATGCTGCGAGTCTCAAACCCTTTGGTTCGTGGAGAAACTCACCGCCGAATGGACCCGGATCCCAAACCGATGGGAGCAGCGAACGATTTTGATCATGAGGTTCACTCAGGATGCCGGGCGTAGGAGCCCGCTTGCGGGCGATTTGAGGCTGCGACGTTTACCCTCGTCATATCGCCCGCGAGCGGGCTCCTACCCCGGAGGCCGTTTCGTCTTTGGCGCCCGACACCCTGAACGGCCCGTGCCACTGATTTTTTCTCAGGGTAGGGCCTCACCTTGCGTGAGGCCGTTTCGTCTTTGGCGCCCGACACCCTGAACGGCCCGACGCGAGGTCGGGCCCTACCAAGATGCAAAATTGTAGGGCCTCACCTTGCGTGAGGCCGTTTCCTCTTTGGCGTCCGAAACACGGAGTGGCCCGACGCGAGGTCGGGCCCTTGTTACAAAGATGAGAAAGGCTCGTGCGATGGGGAGAGACCCCTAGCGGTTGAGTTTCATCCTCAAACCCACGGGCCAGAGGCCGGCCAGAGGCCCAAGCCACCTCGGAACCCGCAGCCTAAAAATCAACCGCCGTTGGTATTATCCGTGGGGCTGGGATGCGAGCGGGCGATTGATCGCCCGCAAGCGGGCTCCTACCGGGACAAGTGCCGGCGCAATTACCGGGCGGTGCCGGTGGCGAAGAGCTCGGCGATGATGTCTTCGAGCGGGACGTCTTCGATGGTGATATCGGCGACCGGGCCGGTACGAAGAATTTCTTGGGAGACGGCTACAATCGTGTCGCTCGGGGTGCAGACCGTAAACTTTCCCGTGTCGGCGTCGCGCTTGGTCTCGCCGTGTTTCGAAGTCCACGTCTCAGGGAAGGCTGAGTCGCCGGGCAAAAAGGTGAGGATTTTTTTCCGGGTGCCGGAGCCGGCCTCGAGCCGGTCGAGGGCGCCGTCGTAGATCTTGGCCCCTTTGTGGATCACGATCACGCGTTCGCAGAGTTCCTTGATGTCGGCCATGTAGTGGCTCGTGAGCAAAATGGTGACGCGGTGCTTGCGGTTATATTCGCGAAGGAACTGGCGCACGTTTCTCTGGGAAATCACGTCGAGACCGATGGTGGGCTCGTCGAGGAACAGCACGCGCGGGCGGTGCAGCAGCGCGGAGATGAGTTCCATTTTCATGCGCTCGCCGAGGGAGAGTTCGCGCACCATGACGTTGAGCTTCGGGCGGACTTCCAGGAGATCGACGAGTTCGTCGAGCGTAGTCTTAAACTGGTCGGCGGGGATGCCGTAGATGGCGCGAAGCAGGGTAAACGATTCGATCGCGGGGAGGTCCCACCAAAGCTGATTTTTTTGACCGAGGACGAGGGCGAAGAGGCGGCGGTAGGCGTTTTCGCGTTTAGTGGGATCGTAACCGGCGACGCGGGCGGTGCCGCTCGTCGGGTAGATGAGGCCCGAGAGCATTTTGAGGGTGGTGGTCTTGCCGGCGCCGTTGGGTCCGAGGAAGCCGACGAATTCCCCTTCTGCGATGGTGAACGAGATGTCTTTGGCGGCGGCGGTTTCTTCGAATGTGCGATTGAACAGACCCTTCACGCCGCCCCAGAAGCCCGGGAGTTTTTTGTAGGTGCGGAAGACGCGGGTGAGGTGGCTGACTTCGATCATGGAGGCGCGGAGTGTGCTTGCGCGCGATGGTTTGGAAACAGGAAAACGCAGGTTCCGGGAGGGAGGAGCGCGCTTGCGAGCGAGGGGAGGGGCGGAAACCGGAAATCGGAAATCGCTCGCAAGCGAGCTCCTACCTCGGAGCCCTACCTCGGAGGTGCGGACGCAGGCGGAGGAGGTGCGGAATTGAGATCGAAAGGTAGGAGCTCGCTTGCGAGCGAGGGGGTGCGGAAATCGGAAATCGCTCGCAAGCGACTACCTCAGAGCAGCCACTCCGGGTAGGGAGGCTCGGTATTGAGCTCTCCTTTGAACCACGACCAATCTGCATCGCAGCAGTAATACCACGGCCAGCGGTCGCCCGTGGGACAGAGGCCGGCGCGATCGGGGTTCAGGAAAATGTAGCGGAAGAGCGCGAGGCGATCCTCGTCGGGGCGCACGT
>CAMCWW010000170.1:0-5284 GCA_945882935.1 Opitutus sp. GAS368 | reverse complement strand
CAATCCCTATGAATACCTCCTCCTGGCCTAAGTTCTTTCGTTGGGCGGCAATCGCCTTTTGCTTCTCCCTCGCTGCTGCATTGCTGGCGGCCGAAGCCCGCATCGCCTTTGATGTTCCCGCCGGCGAAGCCCGGGACACCTTGAAAAAGTTCGCCCAGCAGGCGGGCCGCGAAATTGTCTTTTCCCCGGTGGGTGCGATCCAGACCCAGGCGGTGAAGGGCCAGTTCACGGTGCGGGAGGCACTGGACCGCCTGCTGGCCGGCACCGATTTGACCGCGTTTGAGGATGCCAAGACCGGCGGCGTGGTGGTCCGGAGGGGCGACGACCCAAACGCCCCAAGGGCGGTACCGCTCGTTGAAACCAAGGACGGTCCCGCCCGCAGCAACGAAACTGGCAGAGAGAATCCCGTCATCGAGCTCTCGCCGTTCGTCATCGACGCATCCAAGGAGACCGGCTGGGTCGCAACCCAGACGCTCGGCGGTTCGCGCATGAAAACCGACTTCAAGGACCTCGCCCAGCCTCTGGAGGTTATGACCATGGATTTCATGCGCGACCTCGGCGTGAACAGCTTCGAGCAGGCGCTCATCTACTCCACCAACGTTGAGGGCCGCGACGAATTCGTTGACGAAGGCTTCCATTCAGTCGGCGTAGCCCAGCTTCGGACGGTCAATCGCGTCCGCGGCCTCATCGGCGCTACCCTCTCGCGCAATTTCTTCGAGGCCGGCATGCCGACCGACAACTACAACCTCGACCGGATCACCATCGCCCGTGGCCCCAACGCCATCCTCTTTGGCCTCGGCAGCCCGTCCGGCATCGTTGACGTCAGTCTACAGCGCGCCAATCTCCAGCGCCGCAGCCTGTCCACCGAGCTCCAGCACAGCTCCGAGGAGTCTCGCCGCGCCTCGCTCAATTTCAACCAGCCGATCCTCAAGGGAAAACTCGCCCTGCGCGCTGCAGTTCTCTCCGAGGAATCCCAGACCTTCTCCAAGCCCAACCTCGACCGGCAGGACCGGTATTACGGGGCGATCACCGCGCAGCCGTTTAAGCACACCACGATTTCCGTGCACGGAGAGAAGGTGGAGCGCTTCAACAATCGAGCCGCGCGGATCACCCCCATCGACAATATCTCGCTTTGGGAGGCCGCTAGCTCCGCGCCTGGTAGTCCCTATACGTCCGACCGGCCGCTCTTCGACAACCGCGTGACCGGCGCGAGCAACCCCGGCAATTTCAACGTCGGCAACATCGCCAACAACCCGATCTTCGGCGGTCTCAGCAACGCCCTCGTCTGGCTATTCAACGCTGGCAGCAGCCTCGAGGGCACCTTTAGCAACCATCAAAACACGGTCCTAGCCCGCCAGCCAACGGGCATCCCCGGCGCGCTCAATCCCTACTCCGTGCTCGACCGTCTGTCTTTCACTTTGGGCGACGAACGCGTGACCTCGTTCGACACCAATCTCGCTGGCATGAGCCGCGGACAAAAGCAGCGTTCCGATCTCTACAACGTCTTCGTTGAACAACGCCTCGCACCCGATCTGCACCTCGAGCTCGCCTACAACCAAGAGGACCTCGACGTCATCTCCTCCGATTCCGGCTTCGGGGGCAATTTCGTCTACGTCGACGCAAACCGCTTCCTCCCCAACAGCAACACGCCCAATCCCAACGCCGGTCGCTACTACATCGAGAGGCAGGCTATAGGCGGCTTCACCTCGGAAAACCGCGAGGACTGGCGCGTCACGCTTTCCTACGAACTCGATTTCGGCCGTCGTTTTGACTCCAATCGGGTCCTGAAATGGCTCGGGCGAAACCGCTTCGCCCTGCTTGGCTCCGGCTCGGAATTCAAGAGCATAGGTATGCAGATCAATCGCGGCATCCTCGAACAAAACCCCTCCGTTCCCGGCAGCACCTTCCCCACCGGCTCCTTCGGCTCGCCCACCGGCACCGGCACGCGGAACTGGGCCTCCGACAACTCACGCACAGTCCGGACGCGTTTCTATCTCGGCGGGCCCGCAGGCAACCACGCTTTCCATCCGTTCGGTGATCTTTTTGGCACGTGGCGCTTCACCGATGCCGCCGGCCGATCCATGGGCGCCTACCTTTTCGATTCTCCGTATAAGAACAGCGAGGGCTGGAAACTAGTCCGCAACACCACCGGAACCGAGGGCGCACGCACCTCCGTGCAGACGCAGATGCTTGCGTGGCAGAACTACCTACTGAAGGACCGCCTCGTCTTGCTCTTCGGCTACCGCAAGGACACCGCCAAGAGTGCCTCCATCGACCCGCGCTATCTTGTGCGCGATTGGAGCGGGCTTTACCCGAGCGCCGAGGTCGCGGGCTTCGGCGCCTGGGGCGCCAGCCAGTCGGGCCTCACCCGCACCTACGGGGCCGTGTTCCACCTCACCCCTTGGGCCTCGCTCACCTATAATCGCTCAGATACATTTCAGCCCAACATCGGCCGGTTCGATCCGTTTGGCCGCGAATACCCAGGCGCATCCGGGCTAGCCGACGACGCCGGCCTCTCACTCGGCCTCTTCGACGGCAAACTCATTGCTCGCGCCAGTTATTTTACCAACACCGCCGGCCCCACCCGTGCCGATAACCAAGGCTTCAACGATCCGTTGCGCGACCAGCTTTTCACCATCGACAACGCCATGCGCACCCTCGACCCGCAGCTGCCTGTAATCGGCGCCGGCACCGGCGGCTTCCGCGAAAAGGGACAAGCGAACTATTTGGTCATGTTCGACAGCAAGGCCAAAGGCTACGAACTCGACCTCAGCTGGCTACCCAATCGCAACTGGAGCTTCAAGGCCAACGCCGCCAAACAGGAATCGATGGAGGCCAACATCGGCAGCGCGTGGTTCGATTGGATTGCCGCCCGCCTGCCGGTGTGGCAGTCGCTCAAAGTCCCCGAGGGCGGAAAAACCAACCCCCGCGACGTCAACGGCAACGGCACCATCGACACATGGACCTGGAGCACCGCTCCGTTCGACGGCATCAACCCTAGCGCGAAAACGTTCGATCGCTACTACGCCGAAGATGTCGGCAACTCCGTCGCCTTCATCCAGGCCGTCGATGGCCGCGGTCGGAGTCAGGGCCGGGATCTGCGCTGGAATTTCATTGCCGACTACAAGTTCACCGAGGGTCGCCTCCGCGGGCTCGGCGCCAACCTCGCGTTCCGCTACCGCGCGGCGCCTAATCTCGGCTACGGCCTGAAGACGCTCGCCAACGGCAGCGTCGGCTTCGACCTGGACAAGAAACTGAAGGGCAAAGACGAGTTCTACACCGACCTCGGCCTGAACTACCGCGGCACCGCGAAGTATTTTGGCGGCGTCAAATACCGCGTGCAGCTCAACGTCCGGAATTTGCTCGAGCCTTACAAGATCGTGCCCTCCCGCGTGCTCTCCACCGGCCGATATATCGCCTGGGCCCGCGTGGAGCCGCGGCTGTATGTATTTACGGTGGGCTTCGATCTCTAGCCGGCCCGGCGCCGCCGTCGGAAGTCGCCCGCGTGATTTCGCTTCCCTCGTCCATTCCCGCTTTCCACCCAAAAACCGTCACTCCCATGTCGCTCGCCTCGCTCTCCCGCCGTCGTTTTCTCCAACTGTCCACCACGCTCGCCGCCGGCCCTCTCATCTTGCCCTCGCGGGTCTGGTCCGCCGAAACCGCTCCTAGTAAACGCATCACCCTCGGCTGTATCGGTATGGGCAAGCAGATGAAGGGTCTCCTCGGCGCCCTCATCGGCCGCGACGACGTGCAGGTGCTCGCGGTATGCGACGTAGACACCACCCGACGCGAGGCCGCCAAGAAGCGCGTCAACGAGGCCTACGCCAAGAAGGAGGAAGCTGGCTCCTACAAGGCCTGCGACGCTTACAACGACTTCCGCGAGGTCATCGCCCGCAATGACATCGACTGCGTCCTCATCGCCACGCCCGATCACTGGCACGCCTACATCGCGATCGCCGCGGTGCGTGCGGGCAAGGACGTGTATTGCGAGAAGCCCGTCACCCACAACATCCGCGAGGCCGTCGAACTCACCAAGGAGGTCCGCAAGGCAAACCGCGTTTTCCAGGTCGGCTCGCAGCAGCGCTCGGATAAGGAATTCCGCATCGCGTGTGAGCTCGTCCGCAACGGCGTGCTTGGCCGCGTAAGCGCCATCAACGTCTCCTTCGGCGACCCGGCCAAACCCTACTCGGAGCCTGCGGCCGAGATGGAACCCGGCCTCGATTGGAAAATGTGGTGCGGACCGGGCCCGCTCGTTAACTACAGCCCTTTCCTCTGCCCGCGCGGCCTCCACGACAACTTCCCGGACTGGCGCAAGACCTGGGAATTCGGCGGTGGCATGATCACCGACTGGGGCGCGCATCACATCGACATCGCGCAGTGGGCGATGGGCGTCGATGGCAGCGGCCCGGTTGAGGTTCGCGCACCAAAGGATTGGGAGACGGCCAAGCGCGGCGCGCAGCTCGTCTACGCCGACGGCACCCTCGTCACGCACGTCCGCGGCAGAGGCGTGTCCTTCTACGGCACGGAAGGTACCTGCCACGTCCACCGCGGGAGGTTTGAGTTAGTGATAGGCGCGAAGACCGTCCACAAATTCTGGGACCGCGAAGTCGACAAGGGAACCTCGATGGAGCGCGAGGTCACGCTCACCGAGCGTGAGTATCTCGCCGATGCCAAAGTGAAGCTCTACAACAGCAAGAGCCACCTGCAGGACTTCCTTGACTGCGTCGTCTCGCGCCAGCGTCCCATCTGCGACATCGAGGTCGGCGCAAGCAGCGTGATCGCTTGCCATGTGATGAACTTCGCCTACCGCCACGGCGCCAACGCCAAGTGGAATCCCGCCAAGAACCGCTTTGCCAGCGGCGGTGACTCCGCCTGGCTTACGCGCAACCAGTATCGCGACAGCTGGAGAGTGTGAGACCGGCCGTGGGGTTTGCCTCCAAACCGCGCCCGCCGCCCGTGGCGCCCGACGTCCCTGCCGATTTTCCCCAAGCATATCTATCGCTATCCGCGCACCTCAGTCGCCCGCCCGACAGGACTGTTTTTAATTGTGGAGGCGGACCAAGAGGAGCCGTGGTGTTTTCTCCGCTCTCCCGGCCCCAAACCCAGCAAAATGGTCGGGGCGGGAGGATTAAACGGCGAACGTTAGTGGTGTTAATAGGTGAGCCGGATCCGAACTGCCGAGCGCAAACTGGCTGATGCCTCGATTCGGGGCCGAGGCTCGCTGGTGCGAAATCAGATCAAGCCGGGATCGTTTGCGAAGCCGACGCACCAGCAATTAACCGCA
>CAMCWW010000169.1:0-5358 GCA_945882935.1 Opitutus sp. GAS368 | reverse complement strand
GAAGCGTGAGCGCCCGACGGAGCGGTTCATCGCGGCCGACGGCGATGGTGACCTCCCATGAAACTTCTTCGAGCAACCGTCGCGCGGTCTCGGTGGCGTGATGGGTGCCGGAGTTGATAATATAGAGCACGCGCGGGGCGTGGCCGGGGGCGGTGAGATCGGGCGGAGTGAGCCGGCCGGCTTGTTCGCCGAAAAAAGCGGGCACGGGGAAACCGGTAACATGAAGTAAGTCGGCGGCGACCCCGCTGCGGCGCATGACCTCGGCGGAATCGGCATTGGGCACGAACCAGCCGGCAGCTCCGGCGCGCCACCAGAGCGAGTTGATGCTGATCGAATCGGTGACGACGTTATAGTGAGGCGGGATCGCTTGGCCCGCCGCGGCCAGACGGGAGAGGAGAAAGGCGTAAACGGGATAGGTGCTGCAAAGGACGGCGGGTTTTTCCTCGGCGATGATCTGCGCGAGAATCTTTTGCTCACAACCGAGGAGCCAAAGGAAACGCAGGACGACATTGGAGCGGTCGATCCACGCATAGAGGCTGCTCCAGAGACGCGGGGCGTGATTGATGGTGCCGATGTAAGCTTGGCGCGTAAACGGGTTCAACCTGGGGTGGGCCAGCGCGAAGACATCGACGACCCGGGAGGTGCCGGCGCCGTGAGTGGTGTCGCAGGCGGCGGCGAGGGCGCGCGCCGCGGCGTTGTGGCCTTCACCGTAGCCGGCGGTAAGAATGAGGATGCGCGCGGGCATTAATTAGGTTGGGTGAACTAGAGGCGGGCGGGGTTGAGCTTGGTGTGGCCGTCGGCCTCGGCGACGACGTCGGCGAGGTCGGACTCGAAGCGCGCAATCACGGTGGTCCATGATTGAGGTTCGACGATGGCCCGGGCTGCGACGCCGAGCCGGCGACGGAGTGCAACGTCGGTCGTGAGGCGCACGGATGCGGCGACCAGAGCGTCGGGTTGATCACAGGGCACGGCGAGACCGGTCTCACCGTCGCGGACAAATTTCAGTGCAGCGGCGTAGTTGAACCCGGCGACGGCGAGACCGCTGGCCATGGCCTCGGTGAGGACGTTGCCAAACGTCTCGGTCAAACTCGCGTGAACGTAAACGTCGGCCGAAGCGTAGTAGCGGCCGATTTCATCGCGGGAGAAAAAGCCGGCGAAGATGCACTCCGGATGCTCGCGGGCGAGTTTCGTCCTGAGTGGACCGTCTCCGGCGAGGACAAATTTGCAGCGGGCATTGGCGGCGCGCATCGCGTCAAAACACCGAAAGAGCAGGCTGTAGTTTTTTTCCGCGGCCATGCGGCCGACGTGGATGACCACGGGGTCGTCGGGCGCCGCACCCCACGAATCGCGCAAGGCGGCGGAGCGCTTCACGGGGTTGAACTGCGTGGTGTCGACGCCGCGGGAGAGGACCATCATGTCGCGGAAGCCGAGCTGGGTGAGTTCGGCGCACAGCTCTGGCGTGGGGGCAAATGTGCGGCGGGTGCGGTTGTGGACGTGGCGTAACCATCCGAGCGTGAGCCGGTGGAGTGCGCTGAATCCATAGGAGCGGGTGTAGGCGTGGAAGTTGGTGTGAAAACTGGACGTAACGGGAAGGCCGAGGGCGTGGGCGGCTGAGATCGCGGTGGCCCCAAGCGGACCCTCGGTGGCGACGTGGACCAGATCGGGGCGGTCGGCGCGCCACGCGCGGCGCAGCGTGGAGCCGGCGGGCAAACCGAGGCGAAGAAGGGAATAACCGGGAATGGCCATTCCCGGCATCGGCACCACGCGATACTCCGGGTGGTCGCCGGCGGGCGGAAGATCAGCCCGGCGGGGCCGGTAAACGGTGACGTTGTGACCCCGGCGGCCGAGCTCGCGGGCGATCACCCCGAACGTCATCGCCACGCCGTTCACTTCGGGCGGGAAGGTTTCGGTGATGAGGGCGAGTTTCACGTTTTTGACGGTAGTCGGCGCGGAGGGTTGAGCTAAAACTTTGTGAATAACTATCCGCCCAGTGTGTCGGATTCATGGCGGTTACGTTACGAATAGGCGAAAACGTCCGAATTGGTTCACGGTGTGAATTCGTGGTTGCAGCTCGTCGGCCAATTTTTAAGATTCGGGTTTTTACGCGAATGCAGTCCCACGGCCCGAAGCGCGTCTACACACCGCACTCTCTCGAATTTTGGTTTGGAAAACTTGAGAACGATTGGTCGGAGCGATTTAGCTCCAGCCAATTGGAAGCGGGTCGGCAGATTTATCGCGACGGTCAGGTCCGTGAGTTGGAGTTGACGCTCCACGACGCGATCGTTCACCGGCGGGTGGACAAAAGAGACGAGTATGCGGTGATCGAGTGGTCGAACGGAGGCCTCTCGGTGCGCTCATCGACGACGGACACGGAGTTAGCGCACGCCTTGGCGGTCGCGGGCTTACACGAAATCGAAGAACTCGTGGCGGACGAGATCTCGCCCTTGCCGGAAGATTTGCCGGCGCCGGTTTCCGCGCCCGTGCCGGCAGCGTTTGGCAGCCGGCCCGGCGTCTCGCCGCCCGTGACAAGCGGGATGATGAACCGGTCGTTTGCCGCCGGAAACGGACACCCGCCGGCGCGGCCCCACGTGGTGCCGGCGGCGCGGCTGAGTGCGACGTCGCGGCCGCTGCTGTTGGTTTTCAAAACGAAGACGGCGGGACTGACCTTTCAGGCGTTTTGGGTCGAGGCGGACAAGAAGACGCGGCACCCGGCGCTCGGCCCCGACGCCCACACCAACGGCAACGGTCTCGTCTCCTCGGGCGAGCGCGCCAAGTTGATCGGCCTCGCGGCCTATGCGCGGAAAGCGCACTTCCACTATTGTCAGGAGAACGGGGCTTACCTGTTGGAGTCGCTCACGGAGATTCCAAATTTTCTGAAGACGACGCTCGCGGCGTGGCGGCGGATGTTTGCGTTGGAGCTCGATGACAAGTCCGCGAACTTGCTCAAGGGCACCCGCGCGATCGAGGTGGAAGCGGTGGCGGAACGGGCGGCGCGAGCCGATGGCACGCCCTCGGCCGACGGACACGCGGCGCTCAATCTGCGTTGGATCTTCCGCGCCGGAGAGCGGCTTCTGACTGACGCCGAGGTGAGCGCGTTGCTGAAGCGCAAAGGCCAGCCGGTGATTTTGCCCAACGTGGGCATCGTGGCGATGCCGGCGGATCGATGGGAGTCGTTTAACGCGTGGCAAAAGAACGTCGCCGACACGCACGGTGCGCACGCGACTGAGGGCGGCCCGCTGTCGCCCTATTTGGTGTTCTCGCTGTTTAACGACACGAAGCTGCGCCTCACGCTGTCGCCGGAAATGGAAGCGTGGCGTCAACAGGTGCTGGCCCCGCCGGCGCAGCCGCCGGAGTTGCCCGGGCTCTTGCGGCCGTATCAGCGGCGCGGCGTGGAATGGATGCACCACCTGTGTGACGTGGACTGCCACGGTTTACTGGCGGACGAAATGGGGTTGGGAAAAACGCTCCAAGTGCTGGCGCTGCTGACCGCCCGGCCGGCGGCGGGTCTGGCGAACCTGATCGTGTGTCCCGCGAGTGTCGTGCCGGTGTGGCGTGAGGAGGTCGCGAAATTCTTCCCGGCACTCACGGTCGACGTGTTGAAGACCGGGCACGATTTTACGAATCAAGCGCCGGTGAACATCTGGATCGCGAGCTACACCCAGCTAAGAAAACACCGGGCGCTGCTGGCTGGGGTGAATTTCGGCTACGCCATCCTTGATGAGGGGCAGTTCATCAAAAATCCCGACGCGAAGATCACGCAGACCTGTTTCGCTGTGCGCGCCAAACACCGGATTGTGCTCACGGGCACGCCGCTGGAAAACAGGCAGCTCGATCTTTGGAGTATCTTTCGGTTCTTGCTGCCCGGACTGCTCGGTTCGCGGTCCGCGTTTGAGTCGGCGCTGATCGCGGACCGGGAGGGCACACTGGCCCGCCTGCGCAAGCAACTGGCACCGTTCATTCTGCGCCGCACGAAAAATGAAGTCGCAAAAGAGCTGCCGCAGAAAGTGGAGATCGATCTGATTTGCCCGCTCACCGACGTGCAGCGGGCGGAATACGCCCGGATCTGTTCGGAGGGTTTGGACCGGCTCGGGGACGACATCGGGTCGGCGATGCGGGAAAAGTCGTTTGGCTTTCTCGCGTTGCTGACGCGCCTGAGGCAGGCGTGCTGCGATCCCGACATGCTGCCGTGGATGGAAGCGCCGCTGAGCGATTCCGGAAAGATCAACCTGCTGATGGAAAAGCTCACGGAGATCGTGGGCAGCGGGCACAAGGTCGTGATCTTCTCCCAGTTCGTAATGCTGCTCGAGCGGGTGCGGACGGCGCTCGCGACCCAGTTCCCCGATCTACCGCGCTACGAGCTGACGGGCATGACGATCGATCGCACGAAACCGGTGCAGCAGTTCCAGACCGCGCCCGGGGCGGCGGCGATGCTGGTTTCGCTGAAGGCGGCGGGGACCGGCATCACGTTGCACGCGGCGGATTATGTTTTTCTGCTGGACCCATGGTGGAATCCCGCCGTCGAGGCGCAGGCCGTGGACCGCGTGCATCGCATCGGGCAGACGAACACCGTCTTCGTTTACCGGATGGTGACCGCCGGCACGATCGAGGAGCGTATCCAAGCGCTCAAGGCATCGAAGCGCGATTTGTTCGACAAGCTGATCGGCGGACTCGGCGGCGATTTCGACCTCAGTCAGCATTTCTCGTCGCTCCGCGGCCTCGTCAGTCTCACGGCGGATATGGAGCCCGAGCCGTTGCACGCTTACGATTGAGCCGGCGGCCGGGACGCGCACGGTCCGAGCCATGCGCGCGCTGGTTTTACCGGCGGCACTTGAATTCTCCGACTGAAATGTTCGCCGCATCCGAAGTCATCATTTTGGAGCGGCGGCGACTATTCCCTCGGAGTATAACGCGCCATTGCCGCCTCGTCTCTCTTCGGGAAATCATCCTCGGCACGATTGCGATGAAGAGTCGTGGTCCGCTCGCCGTCTGCTCCACCGCCAACGGCCACGAGGGCCGATCGCTTTACAGTGAAGCGTTCCGGAAGAAACAAGGTGAGGCTCCCGGGGGTTTGGTTTTTGGCTGCGGGCAAGTGGCGGAGTTTAGGAAACGCAAACCGCCGATCTTGGCCCGCGGGGCGAATGTGCGGAGATCGCCCGGATTTTTGTCCATGCGCGTGCGCAGTCGCTTTGTAACCGACGCCGAAGGCCGGTTTCTTGGGGGTGTGGCTTTGCGCGATATCAAACTCATCCGGTGCGAAATCGAACTGGCCAAGCTTGTGATCGCTGGCGACATCCTGCGGTAAGAGTTTCGCTGCGTCGCGCCGGATCCGACGGTGAGTGAGGCGCTCGGTAAGTTTTG
>CAMCWW010000168.1:0-5451 GCA_945882935.1 Opitutus sp. GAS368 | reverse complement strand
CCCGCAACCATGTCATCAGTTCCGAGGGCGGCATCATCGAGGAAGAATACCGCGTCGAATACGTCGCCGACCGCGTCCGCACCCTCAGCACCGCGTGGCTCGGCCTCACCATGGAGTGCGCGAAATGCCACGACCATAAATTCGATCCGATCACCCAACGCGATTACTACCGCCTGTTCGCTTTTTTCAACCAGACCTCCGAACGCGGGGAAGATGGCCGCGTCGCCAACGCGGTCCCGATGATTCCGGCCCCGACCCGCGCCCAACAGGACACTCTCGCCGAGCAGACCCGCGAGCTGGCCGCCCTCGACGCCCAACTCGCGCCCGCCCGCACCGCTTGGCAATGGCGCCCCGCCGACGCGACCCGCCTTGAACCGGTGCTCGCCGCCGCGCGCGCCAAGCTTGCCGCGGACCCCAGCGTCGCGCTCCTCCCCACCGAGACCGATCCGGCGGGCATCGCCGGCTCTGCGTGGCGGCCCGATCTGGCCCAGCCCGCGGCTAAACTTGCGGCTACCGCGTTTGATTTCCGCGCGAAGTCCGGCCTCACCCTCGCTTTTTGGCTCAACCCGGACGCCGACAATCCCCGCGACGTCGCCCTGTTTTCCGCGATCAATTACATCGGCTCCGCCGACGACGCCAGCTACGGCCGCGGCCGCGAACTGCGCCTCATTGACGGCGAGATCGAACTCCGTCTGAGCGAACGCTTCCCCGCCTACGCGGTCGTCGTCCGCACGGTCGGCGCCGCGATCCGTCCCGGTCAGTGGCGCCACGTCGCCGTGGCGTATTCAGGCGGAAAGAACGCCGCCGGCGTGCGCTGCTTCATCGACGCGCAGGAGCAACCGGTCCACGTCCTCTTCGACGGACTTCCGGGTGAGCCCAAGCAGGCAGGGTTTCTCCTCGGCGCCGACAACGCCCCGGCCGGCTCCCGCTGGCGCGGCGCGCTCGACGAAGCCCGCAGTTTCCCGCGCGCGCTAGACGCCGCGGCCGTCCGCGCCCGCTTTCAATCCGAGGCTCTGCCTTATGCCGCCGTCCGCGCCGCCGCCGGCACCGCCGATGCCGTGACGCTCGGTTGGTTGCGCGACACCCTGCTCGCCGACGCCGAACCGACCCGCGCCCTTTCCGCGCGCCGCACCGCGTTGCACGAAAGCCACCTCGCCCTCCACCGCAGCCTGCCCACGGCCATGATCATGGACGAGCTGCCCGAGCCCCGCCCCACCTTCGTGTTGGACCGCGGCAACTACAACGCTCCCGGCGAACCCGTCACCGCCGGCGTGCCCGAGGCGTTGCTCTCCACCCCGTGGCCCGTCGGCGCGCCCCACAACCGCCTCGGCCTCGCCCGCTGGCTCACGCAGCCCGATCACCCGCTCACCGCCCGCGTGGTCGTGAACCGTTTTTGGGCACAACTGTTCGGCACCGGTCTCGTGAAAACCCTCGAGGATTTCGGTTACCAAAGCGAATGGCCGAGCCATCCCGAGCTGCTCGATACGCTCGCCCGCGACTTTATCGACGGCGGGTGGAGCACCAAAGCGCTCCTCAAAACCATCGTCCTCTCCGCCACCTATCGCCAATCGAGCGCGACCACCCCCGCGCTCACCGCGCGCGATCCAGAGAACCGGCTCCTCGCCCGCGGCCCCCGCGTCCGCCTCCCAGCCGAACTCATCCGCGACCAAGCCCTCGCCGTCTCCGGCCTGCTCACGCCTCAGATCGGCGGCCCGAGCGTCTATCCCTATCAACCGGAAAAACTCTACGAGGGCATCGTGGTCGACGCGCCCTACCCGAGCACCAAATGGGGCGTGAGCACCGGCGCGGATCTCCACCGCCGGAGCCTCTACACGTTTTGGAAACGCACCATCCCGCATCCGGCGATGACCACGTTCGACGCGCCCGATCGCGAGTTCTGTTCCGTCCGCCGCGCCCGCACCAACACCCCGCTACAAGCCCTCGCGCTGTGGAATGAGCCCGGCACCCTCGAAGCCGCCCGCCAGCTCGGCACCCGCATGGTGCGCGAAGGCGGCACCGACGATTCCGCCCGCGTCGCCTTCGCCTTCCGCCTCGCCACCGGCCGCCGCCCCAAGCCCACCGAGACCGCCGTGCTCACCAAGACCCTTACGCAACTCCGCTCCGAGTTCACGGCGAACGGCTCCGACGCCTACGCCTTCGTCAAGATCGGCGCGTCCCCGATGGACCCGCTCCTCCCGCCCGCCGAACTCGCCGCCCACACCGCCATCGCGAGCATGATCCTCAGCCTCGACGAAACCATTACCAAGAACTGACCCCCAGCCGCCGCGCCTCTCGCCTCTCGCCCCCAGCCTCTCGCCTCCCGTTCATGCCCTGCCACAACTACCAATCTTTCCACTCCCGTCGCGACTTCATCACCAAGACCGGCCTCGGTCTCGGCACCGCCGCCCTCGCCCAACTCCTCGGCCGCGACGCCTCCGCCGCCCCCTCTCTCTCCATCTCCCCCTCTTCCGCCAACGCCCTCCCCGGCCTCCCTCACTTCGCGCCGAAGGCCAAACGCGTCATCTGTCTTTTCCAATCCGGCGGTCCTTCTCACCTCGATCTCCTCGACGACAAACCCGTCCTCCGCCAGCGCTTCAACGAAGATCTCCCCGACTCCGTCCGCCGCGGCCAACGCATCACCGGCATGGTCGCCTCGCAGTCCCGCCTCGCCGTCCAGCCCAGCAAGTGGGCCTTCAAGCCCGGCGGCAAAAGCGGCATCGTCATCAGCGACCTCCTGCCCCGCATCCGCGACATCGCCGACGAGATCTGCGTCATCCGCTCGATGCACACCGAGGCGATCAACCACGATCCGGCCATCACGTTTTTCCAGAGCGGCAGCCAACTCCCCGGCCGCCCCAGCATGGGCGCCTGGACCGATTACGGCCTCGGCCGTCTCAACGAGAATCTCCCGTCCTTCGTCGTCCTCCTCTCCGTTAACAAGGCCCGCTCTGGCCAGGGCCTGCTCGCGCGTCTCTGGGGCAGCGGCTTCCTCCCGAGCCAGCACCAAGGCGTACAATTCCGCGCCGGCGGCGAACCCGTCCTCTACCTCAACGACCCCGCCGGCCTCACCCGCGAGCGCCGCCGGCTCATGCTCGACGGCATCGCCGACTTGAACCGCCAGCAGCTCGCCACCAGCGGCGACCCCGAGATCGAGACGCGCATCGGCCAGTTCGAAATGGCCTACCGCATGCAGCGCAGCGTCCCCGAGCTCATGGAACTCTCCGGCGAGACCAACGCTACCCTCGATAGCTACGGCGCCGACGTCAACGAGCCCGGCTCCTTCGCCCGCAACTGTCTCCTCGCCCGCCGCCTCGCCGAGCGCGGCGTGCGTTTCATCCAGCTTTACCACCGCGACTGGGATCACCACGGCGGCCTCCAAGACCACCTCCCGCGCCTCGCGACCGACGTCGATCAAGCCAGCGCCGCTCTCGTGAAAGACCTCAAGCAACGCGGCCTCCTCGACGAGACCCTCGTCATCTGGGGCGGCGAATTCGGCCGCACACCCTACGCGCAAGGCGACGCCAACCGCGAAAAATACGGCCGCGACCACCACGGCAAAGCCTTCTCGATCTGGATGGCCGGCGGCGGCATCAAGGGCGGCATGACCCACGGCACCACCGACGATTTCGGTTTCAACGTCGTCGAAAACCCCGTGCACATCCACGACCTCCAGGCCACGATCATGCACTGCCTCGGCATCGACCACACCCGCCTCACTTTCAAATTCCAAGGCCGCCAATACCGTCTCACCGACGTCCACGGCGAAGTCGTCAAAGCCATCCTCGCATGATCCGCCTCGCACTCCTCCTCGCCGCTCTCGCCTCGTCCACGTTCGCCGCCAACCCATTCTTCGCGATGGACAACATCGCCCGCGGCGGCCCCGAGGTCGCCCCCGCGATGCTCAAGGAACTCGGCTACGACGGCTTCGGCGGCCGCGTGCCCGACGAGACCATGCTGCCCGCGATCAAAGCCCGCGGCCTAAAGTTTTTCAACGGCTACCACGTCCTCGACCTCAACCCCGCCCAGCCCGCACCTAACGACGCGCTGCGCCGCTGGCTCGTCGCGATGCGCGGGCAAGACGTCGCCCTCTGGCTCGCCATCAACAAAGTCGCCCGCGCCGACGGCACGCTCTACCCAGTCTCCTCGACCGAGGCCGACGCCTACGTCCTCACGCAGCTCCGCGCGATCGCCGACGTCGCCCACGCCAACAGTGTCCGTGTCGCGCTCTACCCGCACACCGCGTTCTGGCTCGCCCGCGTCGACGACGCGCAACGGATCGCCGACCAACTCAACCGCCCCGATGTCGGCGTGACGTTCAACCTCTGCCACTGGCTCAAAGTCGAAGGCGCCGAACGCGATCCCGTCCCCGTCCTCCGCGCCGCCCTGCCGCGCCTGATGTTCGTCTCGATCAGCGGAGCCGACACCGGCGACACGACGGCGATGGGCTGGGACCGCCTCATCCAACCACTCGACACGGGCACCTACGACCTCGCCGGTTTCGTGCGAACGCTCCGCACCATCGGCTACACCGGCCCGGTCGGCTTCCAAGGCTACAACATCAAGCTCGAGCCCCGCGAAGCCCTCGCCCGCAGCGTGACCGCGTGGCGCAAATTCACTGCAGGGCCGTAACTCCCAGTCTCTCTTCTCTTACATCCCCATCCAAATGCGCATCTCTCTGATCTTCACTCTATTTTGCTACCTGTTTTCTTTCTTTTTTTTCCCCAGCGCCCGAGCAGCGTCGCCCGCTCTTCCGCCCAAAGAAAATTTCCACCTCTTCCTCCTCGTTGGTCAGTCCAACATGGCCGGCCGCGGTGTCGCCGCCGACTCCGATAAAGTCCCCCGCCTTCGCGTCCTCATGCTCGATAAATCCGGCGCCTGGGTCCCCGCCGTCGATCCGATGCACTTCGACAAACCCGCCGCCGGCGTCGGCCTCGGCCGCTCGTTTGCCGACGCCATCGCGGCCGCTACCCCCGGCGTCACCATCGGCCTGATCCCCTGCGCCGTCGGCGGCTCGCCCATCGACGCGTGGACTCCCGGCTACTACTATCAGCCCACTCAGAGCCACCCGTGGGACGACGCGCTCCGCCGCGCGCAACTCGCGCTCCCCGCCGGCACGCTCCAGGGCATCCTCTGGCACCAGGGCGAGTCTGATTCTAACCGCGAACTTTCTCCCGCCTACGCCACCAAACTCCAGGCCCTGATCGCCCGCTTCCGCGCCGAACTCCGCGCGCCCACCGTCCCGTTTATCGTCGGCCAACTGGGGCGCTTCGCCGGTGCCCCGTGGAACGAATTCAAAACCGAGGTCGACCGCGCGCACCGCGAGCTGCCCGCCAAGATTCCCCGCACCGCCTTCGTGAGCGCCGAGGGCCTGACCGACAAAGGCGACAAGACCCACTTCGATTCCGAGTCCTGCCGAGAATTCGGCCGCCGCTACGCCGAGGCCTACCTCAA
>CAMCWW010000167.1:0-5604 GCA_945882935.1 Opitutus sp. GAS368 | reverse complement strand
CAAAACACGCCGGTGCCCGCGCCGTCCGCCAAGTAGGTGCCGGTGGCCAACCGCCACGGCGCGTAGAGCAAAATCACCGGCGCCACGCCAAAATAAATATAGTAGCGGTCGTTGAAATACGTCGCGTCGTGCGCCCGCGGGATCCCTTGCCCGCCGCCCCACGGATTGGGCAGCGTCTTCAGCCGGGGATCCGGCGCGATTTTCAAATACGTCTGACCCGAAACGATCGCATCGGTGAGCAGCTCGTAATACGCCCCGGGACCGGGTTTCACCCACTCCGAGTTCGAACGGACGTTGGAATACGCATACCACGCCATGACGATCACGAGCGCTATCCGGCAAAGAAAAGACTCCCGCCGGGCGAGGGCGGCGGGTCGGTTCGCAGGGGCGGGATCAAAATCCATACGTCGTGAGGGTGGCGGGAAAGATGAAGAACGAGGACACTTCTTTCCGAGCGGCACGACTGCAAAACTCATCACATGATAAATTGAGCCGCTGACACTTTTACACCAGCCGAGCTCAGCCGAGCTCAGCCGCGACTGGACTTAACGGCAAAAACCCTCGCCTGCATGAGAGCGAAACTCACTGCCATTTGCGCCACGTTTGCCAGACCCGCCGCGGCCCATCCCGGCCACTCCGTCCAGATCCGCAATGCAGTGAACACGCCCCATTGGATGGCAAACGTCAGACCGACCATGAAGACGTATTCGCGAACCTGTCGCCCGCTTACTTTCTCGCGGTTCTCAAACGTCCACAATTTATTGAGCAGAAAATGCAGCAGCAGCGCGGGCGGGTAGGCGCACAAAAACGCCGCTTGCTCGCCCATCAACCGACCAAGGAGCCAATTCAGCGTCATGAAGACGCCCATCACCGATAAGCCCACGCTGCCGAAACGTAGCAGTTTGCCAAGTGGCAGTGAGGAAGAAGTCGGTTTCATCGCGGTCGTCGGTATGCGACGGGCACCGCCGGGGCATCAAGGCTTAAGCCGCCAAAAACCGCCGATCGTGCCGGAAAATCTCTCACTCGCGGTCGAGGCGCCGATTGCGTTCACGCCGACCTTCACCCGCTCCGGCGGGCAGGCGTAAAATTCACCGGGCCGGTCCGCGACCACAGTGCCGTTGAGGCGCAAGATCACACGTTTGGCCGGCGCTGGCGCCGCGGCGTGGAGGGCCCCGTAATCGACCTCCAACATTTGCTCGGCTCCGGGCTCCACGGTAATCGGCTCGGTCTCGAACCCACCCACCCCCCAATGATCGTAGCCAAAAATAACCGAGCGCTCGTCCACGTATTTTACGTAAAGCAGATTGCCCCGCCCGCTCTCCCCCGATGAGACCAGCGGCTCACTCCGCTTTCCGCCAAAAGGCGGAAACCTGAACTCGATGCCCAAGGGACCATACGGAGGGGAGGTCGCTGCGGGAGCGGCCTCAGGGGCCCGGCGGGCCGATACAATACGGCCGGAAAACGGCCGACGAAAAGCTGGCCTCGATCCGGACGAGCCCAAGTCGGGTTCGCGGGAGAACGCATCGTAAAACTCAGTCTTCCGCCGCAACACTTCGACGCCGTCCAAAGAAACACTCAAGGACCGCCGTCTCAACAGCGCCTGACCTTCCGGTATGCCGTCAAAATGTGGATGCGCTGCCGGGGGATACAGGGAACCCATCGCAACCAACAAAGAGTGCTCTTCGCCAGGACGGATCCGGACCGGCGTGCCCGTAAACCCTCCATAGCTCGTATGCTCGAAACAGAAGCGCACGGTGTCGGGATTCAAATAGTGAACGTAGACGTAATCGGACCTGAAGTCGCGTCCCGTCACGACGATCGGCTCGACTTCGCCCACCGCATTTTTTGGAAAAACCACCTTAAGCGCGATCGGCCCATATTCGACTCCGGCAAGGCGGTCAAAGTAGTGCCCCAGAAGATTGGCTCGGCGCGCCAGAGGCTCATAAACCGCTGGGTGGTTGACGCGCAGCAGCTCGTTGTGCCGCAAGCTGGCCAGCCCGCCGAACACCGCCGAGTAGAGCGCCACCGAGACCGTCAAAACGGTCCCCGCCACGCTACGCCAGCCCCGCCACCAAGACCGCGTGGCCAGAGCAAGCCAGCCGACGCAGGCCAATACGGTCAGCGCCGGCAAAAAATCCACCATGTAGCGGTTCGTGTTGCCAGCGAACAGCAGAAGTATCCCAAACGTCGCCCCGGCGAGCACGAGCACTGCCAGCACCCAAGTCCGCAAACGTGTCGATTCCCGCCGCGTGATCACCGACCAAAGCCCCAACCCCAGCAAAACAAAGGGCACGTTGGGCAGCAGACCGAAAGGATTTTCAATGCCCACGTATCCCGTCGGCGCCGACGGCGCCGCGATCACCGACACAAATGGGAAATAGGGGCTCCAGCCCGCCGCCGACAAACCGTAGATCCACGCATTGAAGCCGATATATCGAAAACTGAACGTTACCGGATTTACGCCATCCGCGTTGAGCTGGTAGCGCTGTCCGAATTCCAGCGGGTGGTCGAAGCGCGCGTAGTTATACAACGCCAATCCTGAACCGATAATCGCTAACGGCACGATCGCTGCCAGAACCGCCTGCCGCCAAGCCGGCCCGCGCCACCCCCTGCCGTGTCCCCAAAGCCATAGCGGCGCCAGCAGCGCGGCGCAGCCAAACAAGTAGGTCGGCCTGGCTCCCACGGCGAGCCCCAGAGCCAAGCTGGCGAGCGCCAGCCACCAAACCCGGCGGAGCCTCGTGTGCAGTGACCAAAAAATGGCCAATATTCCGGCCATCGCACAAGCGTGCGCCGAGGTGATGGGGACCTCCCACACAGCCGGCCGGCGCAACAACGACGGCATCAGCGTGCAGAGGCCCAGCGCCACCGCACAACCAGCCATGATCCAGCCCGGCGCAGTCGGGAAATATCTGGCACGGACCGCGCGCACGAGCACCGCCATCAGGATCAACCCCACCCCGGCGAAAACCAACGACGCCGCGTCTTCGCTTACATAAAGTCCGGTGAGCAATCGAAACGGCAGGAAAAGCAGTAACACCGGCGTCGCGCCGAAATAAAGGTGGTAAGCACCCCGGTAATAGGTCGCGTCGTGCAACCCATGGTTACCCCGCTCAACCGCGCTCCACGGGTTCTTCAACGTCGCGAGCACGGGGTCGGCCGGCATGTCCAGCGGTAATTGTCCTTTGAGGAAACCGCGCGTGAGCAGGTTGAAGTAGTGGTCGCTGTGGCCCGCGATCAGGCCGACGCGCGATTCCGGCCGAACCGTCCAGAGATAGAACCACAGAACAAGGCCGATCACCAGCGCGAGCACCACTGTTTCCGCTCGCTTCGCCCATCGAGGACGTAGAGGCGCATTCACCATGGAGCGTTGGTCGGACAGGTGAGCTTCATCCGGCAAGGCCACGCCGGCGCATCCGACGAGACAAGCTCCAATCCCCGGGGCCGGTGCCGCCGCCCGCCGCTCGCCACCAACGTTGGTTTCCCCGTTTCACGGCGTTACCACTCGCCGGAATCCGAGCAAATTTCCCGTGAACTGCGGCGTAGCGGTGGACGCGCCGATACTGTTGAAACCCACCAAAACCGTGGCCGGTTCGCAGGGATGGAACGCCGCCGGGCGGTCGGCCACGATCTTGCCGTTGAGTGTGACGGTGATCCGACCGGAACCGGTTCGGCCGGCCGGGTGCAAAGCCCCATAGTCAACCGTCACCGTCTGCTCGGACTGGGGATCGACCGCGACGGGCTCCGTTTCGAATCCACCGTAGCCCCAATGATCGTAGCCAAACGCCACCCTGCGTTCGTCGAGGAATCTCACATAGACCAAGTCGCCCCGACCCGCCTCACCCGAGCACACGAGCGGTTCGTTGCGCACCCCGCGAAAGGGCGGCAGGGTGAGCTTGATCTCGATCGGACCATATTCGTCGACCGTCACCTCCGGCGCCACCTCCGGCCTCACGCGCCAATTGAGTATCTTCCCCGAAAACGGCTGGGGAAATCCGGGCCGGCCCGCCGATGTCCCAATATCCGGGTAACGGGACACCGCATCGAAGAGGTTGGCATTGCGTTGCAAAACAACGATCCCGCCCATTTTCACGGAGATGAGCCGCTGGCGCAGAATTGCTTGCGACCGCTTCATTTGGGAAAAATAGGGATGGTCCGCCGGAGGATACAGCGAACCCGTTTCAATCAACAACGTCTGGATTTCACCGGGCACGATTTTCACCGGTTCGCCAGTGGCTCCGCCATAGCTTGTGTGCTCGTAGGCAAACTGCACCGAGTCCTCCGCGAGATACTGTACATAGACGTAGTCCGAACGAAAATTCCCGCCGGTCACCAGCAGCGGCTCGATCTTTCCCGCCTTACCCTTCGGAAACACCACGGTCATTTCGACAGGTCCATACTTTGTCTCCGCCAGCCGATCCCAAAGGTGGCCCGGTCGGTTGAAAGCCAAAGCCAGACCGCGATAAACCTTGGGATGCTCCACCTGCAAAAGCCCGTTGTGCTGAAAACTCGCCAGCAATCGGAAACCCGCCGACCAGATCGCCAACACCACGACCAAACCGCCGGATATCCGCCGCAAAAAACCCTGCGTCCGCTCCACCAGCGCCAGCGCCCCGACTCCCGCCAGTAACGTCAGTGCCGGGGTAAAATCCACCATGTAGCGGCCGCAAGCCCCGCCGAAGCAAAACACCACCGCCATCGTCGCCAACGTCGCCGCGAGCGTCCCGCCCACCCAAAAGATCAACTCACGTTCCGCGCCCTTCCCCGGCCGGGTCCACAACGCCACCGCCGCCAACACCACCCACGGCAAGCACGGCAACAAACCGTAGGGATCTTCGATGCCGAACTGACCCGACGGCGCCGACGGCGGATCGATCACGGTGATAAACGGGAAAAACGGCGAAAGCCCCGCCGCAGCCAAAAGATAAATCCGGAAATTGTAGGCCATGTAGCCGGGCCCAAATAATTTTAGGCCGCGGATGTCGTCTCCCGCCATTTGGTAGGTCTGCCCAAATTCCGTGATACTGCCGAACCGCACGTAGTTGTAAGCCGCCAATCCGGCTCCCACCGCGATGATCGGCCCCAGCGCCGCCGCCGCCAGTCCCCGCCATCGGTTGGGTCGCCCCACCCACCACCGCAGCGCAAGCGGTGCCAGCAATACCACCGCACCGGGAAGGTAAGTGGGCCGCGCGCCCACCGTCAGCCCCATCGCCAGACTCGCCGCGCCCAGCCAGATCCAGCCCCCGCGCTTCGCCCGGATCGCCCGCCACGTGCAAAGTAACGTAAGCATGAAACCCGCGTAGCCCGCCGCGATGGGCACCTCCCAAATACTCGGCCGCCGTAGCAAAGGCGGCACCATCGTGGCCAAGCCCAACGCCAACCCTCCCAGCAGCAACACCCAGCTCGGCGCCCTCGCAAAATGCCGCCGCCGCACATCCAGCAGCACCGTCACCGCCAATAGAAAACCGGCCCAAGCGAAACCCACGATCGCGAACCGCTCGTCAATAAATTGACCGGTCAGCAACCGCACGGGAGCAAACGCCGCCACCACCGGTGTGACTCCGAAATAAATGAAGTAACGCCCCTCAAAATAAGAGGCGTCGTGCA
>CAMCWW010000166.1:0-5605 GCA_945882935.1 Opitutus sp. GAS368 | reverse complement strand
CGGGTGGTGGTGAAGTCGGGCGCGGCGGTGCCGGCGGGCAAAAGTCCATTATCCTTCGGCGCGGGCGCCCGTTCACGCACTTTCACGACTTGGGCAATCTGGGTCGTCGGAGTGAAGGTCAGCCGGGCGCCATCGCGCGTCGCACTGGCCAAATAAGTCGTGGCGCCGACCTGAAACGGCAACCGGGCATCGAAAACCTCGCGGGCACTGAACTCGCCGTCACCGTCGGCATCGACGAGCAACATCATCGTCTTCAGGCCACGGATCGAGAAGTTGGCCGCGGTTGATTCCTTGGCCAGAGCGATATCAAAAATCCCGTCAGACGAGGTTTCGACGAGCGCGACGCGACGCGGCTTGCCGTCGATTTCGATGTAGCCGGTGCGGGCGGCGGCGGTGCGCGTCATCGCCGACTCCTCGCCGGCGGTCTTGTCGGCGCCGATGAGAAACATGACCCCGTATTCGCCCGCCGAGGTCTCTTGTCCTTCACTCCCCCACGACGCCGGCAGGGTGGCGAAATGCGGACCGACGCGGGCGCCGGGCATATTCTTTCCCACGCTTTGCAACTCGCCGTCGCCGTCGTCGGTTAAGTCGCCGTTATGATTCCGGTCAAAGTAGACCCGGTTTTCGTAGCGGCGGTCATCCGGTGTGCGATCCGCCACGAAACGCGTCTCGGCGCGGGGGCCGTCGCCGAGTTTGATCACGCCGTAGTGGGGCGTGCCGCGGTAGGCAGGTTCTTTCACGATCCCGGCGGGCCTGGTGGTCGTGAGCGGAAGCGTGAGGCCGCTGCGGGGCATCACGCGGCCGGAAAGTTCACCCGTGATCGTCAGGGCGTCGTTGTCCATCACGAGCGTGGCTGAGACGGGGACGGCCGCGGTGGCCATGAGCGGCACGAGGGCGAGGACCAACGCGGGAAACAGGGTTTTCATCGGGACGGCCTCAGAACGATTTCTTCACCTGGAACGAGACGTAGCGCATGCGCGGGTCGGAGAAGCGGCTGTAGAAGCCGGTCGAGAACCACGGGGGCATGCGGTCGAAGACGTTGAGTACATTGACCGTCCATTGCGTGCCGCTGACCCAGCCGCGCCAGCCGCGCGCGTCGGCACGGTAAGCGACTTTGTAGCCGACCTGATAATCCCACACGAGGTCGCTCGCGATGCGGTCGCCATCGACGCCGGTACCGCCGGGGAATTGCAAGGAGGCAACGGTCGTCTCGGTTTTGTAGGAGTGCGTGTAGCGCGCGGAAATTCCGGACGTCCATTCGTCGCGGTTCCAGAAGATGGAAGCGTTGCCCTTCCATTTGAGCGCGCCGTCGCGGGTCTCGACCGAGTCGACGGGCGCGGTGGCGGGCGTGATCGTCGTGTAGAAATGGTTGGTGAACGTCTGTCGGGCGCGGAAGGTAAACTCCCCCAGATGGTCGGTGGGTATCGCATAGGAGACCTGCGCGTCGATGCCGTCGGTCTCGATGCTGGAGAAGTTGATCGCACGCGTATCGACGCCGGTGACGACACCCGCCCAGTCTGCGGGATCGGTGGCGAGTTTCGGGCCGCGGGCCACCCGTTCCGGGTAGAAGGCTTCGTTATCGAGCAACTGTTGGAGCGTGGGGGTGCGGATCGCGTCAATCTTGCTGGTCTTCCAAAAATCGAGGGAGAGGCGCAGTCCCTTCGCAAAGCGCGGAGTGAAGATCAGCCCAAAGTTGTCTGAAATGGAGGTCTCCGACTTGAGGCCGGGATTCGGGCCGGCGGAGTTGGTCAGCGGCACGTTGACTTGGGCGAGGCGCCCGCGGCGCGGGTCCACGAAGGTGAAGTTATTGGTGATACTGGTGGCGAAACGATAATCGGCCAAGCTGATGCTGCTCTGCTCGGGTGGAAAAAATCCCTCGGTGCGCGAGGCGCGCAGGGTGACGTCGCGGGTGAGCGCGAGTTTCACCGCGACGGCGCCGGTCGTGGCGGCCGTGGAATCGTTGGTCTCCTCGTAGCGTCCGCTAAAGTTAAGTTCGAGCGATTCCACCGGCACCGGGCGCCACTTCTTGCCAATCAGAGGCACGATCAGCTCGCCAAACACGGAGTCGGTCCGGCGGCCCTGCTTGGTGAAAAGGATATCGTTCGCGAGATTGTTCCGGCCACCCATCAGCGTGGCGAGAGCCGGCGTGACGTCGTAAGGGCGCTTTCCCTCGTATTGCCACCAGTAGGCCTCGGCCCCGAGCGAGCCCTTGATCGTGCCGGCGCGCCAGTCGTAGAGATCGCCGGTGGCGCGGGCGATGAGATTGGAGGCGTATTGCCAGTAACGCTGGCGACCGATGACGTTAAGGTAGTCGTTGTTGAAGCTCTCGGGCACCGGGTAAACGTTATGATCGACGAGTAAGTTGTAGAGGCTCCAGCGCTGGGCAAAGGTCGCGGGGTTGGTGGTGGGGGAGAAATAGGACGCCAAGACGATATTGTCGGCGCCGATCTGGGTGTCGCCCCGGATGACCGTGACTTCGGAGGTGCCGTCAAGCGACCACTCCCATTTTTCGCCGATTTTACCGCGCAGCCCGAGGACGCCACGGTAGGCATCACGACGCATATCGGTGGTGTTTTCGCGGGCATCAACGGGCAGGACGTTCAGGATAACCGCTCGGCCCACAAAGCCCGGGGTGACGCCGGTACGGAACGGGTTGAACGGATGCGTGGCGGACATCCCGTAACTGGTGCCGGCGCCGAAAAATTTCGGGTTGCGGATGTTCTGGTCGTTGCGGGTAAACGAAAGTTCCGAGTAGAGCGTCACCCGGTCGCGGATGAGAGCGTGTTCGACGGTTGAAGAGACCGAGGCGGACTTGGACGGCGTGTAAATAAAGTTGTCTTGGAAACGATCATAGCTGGGCGTGAATTTACCGGCAGTGGCGGCAAAGGATGCTGGCGTGAGGGCGTTGGCTTGAGCACTGGTGAGCCCGGTGGGGAGCGTGGCGAAGCGCGCGCCGGCGGCACCCGGAATGCCCAGCTCACCGGTGGCGGCACTGAGACGGATCACGCCCGGCATCTGGGTGAACGTGCCGATCGCGGCTTCCGTCGTTAACCGTCGCAACGCCCGATCCAGCATGGCGGTGCGCTGGGAAAACGCGAGGGCCCCGCGGTCCCGGTAGGTCAGCGAGAGCGTCCCGGTCGTGCGGCCGCCATTGAGGGAAAAGCCGTGCATGTAACTCGCGCTGTAATCGGTCGAGCCGCCTCCGGTGCTGGTGCCGAACGAGACCGCCAGCTCCCGGCCGCGATAGTCTTTGCGCAGGATGACATTGACCACGCCACCGATGGCGCCGCCGCCATACATCGCCGAACCCGACGAAGGCAAAATTTCAATCCGCTCGATGGCTCCGACCGGGATGCGGGAAAGATCACCGCTGGCGCTGCCGACAAGATTGGGAAACGACGCGCGGGCGATGCGGCGCCCGTTGATCAGGACGGTGGTCTGGAGCGCATCGAAGCCACGCATCCTCAGATTGGAGGCAAGACTGCCCGGCCCGACGATCTGCACGACCGAGGCCTCTTGATTGGGCGTGCTGTAGGCGGTGATTTCGGGCGTGTTGCGGAAGACTTCCTCGATGTTGGTGGCGCCCATCCGCTCGATATCGAGGCGGGTGATCACACTGTAGTGGAGCGCGGCATTTTCGTCCGTCGCGAGCAGGCCTTTGTTGATGAGTCCGTCGATTCGTTTGTCGGTAACTTCAAACTTCGTCATCGCCAGCGCCCGCTGGTCCTCGGCCCGCGTCGGCGGCGTGGGTTCAGCGCGCGTCGTCTCTTTTGGGACGGGCGGAGGTGTCGCGCGGCGCACGGCGAGAGCGCCGGTCTTGGCATCCCGCATCGCGATCAAACCGGAGTCGGCCAGCATTTGCTCGAGCGCTGCCGCCGGAAAAAACTCCCCGCGCACGCTACGGGTCGGCACACCTCGCACTTGCTCCACCGGAAAGACGATCTGCTCGCCGGATTGCGCGGAGAACGCGTTGAGCGTCACCGCCGCGTCGCCGGCTTCGAGATTGAAGACTTTCTTCGGCGCTTCCGCGGCCGTTAGCACCAGCGCTGAAACGACGAGCCCCAACCATAGGAATTGGGCGCGAAAGAAATGGCGCGGCGAAAGGTACAAACGCATTGGAATCATAATGGTGGAAAGTGTTTAGTTGCTTTGACGAACCGCCCTGCGGTTTCCGCTATGGATAATTGGTCAATCGGCTGAGGTGGAAAGCGAGCGGTCAACCCGCGTTAACGGGCGAGCCCAAGCACGATCTCGTCGCCTTCGACCCGCGCCGTGACGCCAAAGCTGGACTCGAGCAGGCGCACAAATCCGTCGACGTTGTCGGCGCGGAAATTGCCGCCGACCACGATTGCGGCCGTGGCGCGGTCACGCACCGAAAGCTTGCGGCGGTTGTAGCGGTTGAACTCGGCCACCACGTCGCCGAGCGGCATCTCTTGGAACTCCAACCGCAGTCCTTGCCAGGCAAGGGCGCGCGCGATTTGCGCGGGGGTGACGTCGTGCACGACGGGCGCGACGGACTCCGCCGCCAAGTCGATCACTGTGCTCTGCCCGGCGGTGAGAAAAGTCCCCGTCGAAAGGTGAGGCGTTGAGCGTCGGGCGTCGGAGGCGAACCGATGCTCCGTCACGCCCACCTTACCCTCGGTGACGAGCACGGAAACCTCGGAAATTTGGAGCGAGACGCTGAACGCGGTGCCAACGGCCCGCACTGCAACCGCGCCCGCATCGACGACGAACGGCCGCGCGGGATTCTTCGCGACGGCGAAGTGCGCTTCACCGTGCAGGAGGCGCACCCGGCGCTCGGCGGCGTCGAACCGCACCTCGATCCGGGCGCCGGCATTGAGCTCCACCACGGAGCCGTCGGCCAGCGTCTGTCGCTCGGGCCCGGGGTGGATGATCGCTCGGCGCGGAGCGGGCTCGGCCGGCGATTGATGCAAGACGACCACAGCCACCACGACGGCCGCGGCGGCCGCGAACGCAGCCGCGGCCAACCCATAAATTTTACTGCGGGCCCGCGGAGCGAGCAGATCGGGATTGGGCCGCGGGCTGTTGTCCGGGCGCCATTCGCCGAGCTGGTCGAGCAGACCCCAAACTTTCTCCTGCCGCGCGATGGCGGCGGCGTGCCGCGGGTCCTCGCGGAGCCATTGCAGGTAAGCGTCCTGCTCGGCGGCTGTCAGCGTGCGGTCGCGCCGCGCGAGCCAGTGGGTGGCTGTGGTCTCGATGGCGTCGGATGCCGGAAAGTTCTCGGGCTCGGTCATCGGGATCAGGGCAAGCCGTGGCGGGCGAGGAACTCGGTGCAGCGGCGCATACCGTTGCCCACCTGCGCCTCGACCGTGTGCTCGGAAATGCCGAGCTGCGTGGCGATCTCGCGCTGGGAGAGCCCGTAGATTTTGCGCAAGGTGAGCACTTGGCGGCAGCGTTCGGGCAGCGACTGGAGGGCTTGGGTCAAGAGATCGAGTTCCTGATTACGGGCGGTGGTATCGGCGGCGGAGGGGCTATCCTCTAGGACGGACAGCTCGGCCAATTCCGCTAGAGCATCGATGCGCACGACTTGCCTGCGGCGAATTTGATCGAGAGCGAGATTGCGCGCCGTCGTGTAGAGCAAGGC
>CAMCWW010000165.1:0-5700 GCA_945882935.1 Opitutus sp. GAS368 | reverse complement strand
TGGGCGCACGTCCCGAAGCCCGATCCAAAAATGAAGGAGCCCAACAACAAGGGCTTCGTCTCCGACCTCCCGCTCATGTATGACCTGATTGCGCTCGCGCTGCAGACCGACTCGACCCGCATCGCGACGTTCGAGATCGGGGGCGACTTCGAGGCCAATGCCTTCGGGTTGAACGGCGGCTATCATGCCTTTTCCCATCACGGCCAACGTCCGGAAGCGATCGCCGCTCTCATCAAGATGGAGCGTTACCAAGTCGAACAGTTCGCCCGCTTCCTCACCAAACTTCGGAGCACCGAAGACGGGCCCGGCAGCCTCTTGGATCATTCGATGGTTCTTTTCGGCAGCGGCATGGGCAACGCCAACTCCCACACCAACGGGAATCTCCCGGTCATCTTTGCCGGCGGCGGCTTCAAGCACGGCGAGCACAAGGCCTATCCGGAAAAAGGCCTCGGTCGGCAGCCCCTGTGCAATCTCTATCTGTCCATGCTCCAGCGTTTCGGCCTCGAGGTGAACAAATTTGGCACCAGCACCGGTCCCCTCACCGGCCTCACGTGAGCGTTTTCGGACCTCCTGATTCCCGCTCAAGACCTATGCTTCGTTGCTCGCTCCTCTTCTCCGTCGTGCTTCTCGCGACGACGGCCGCCCCGGTAGCCGCCGCGTCCAGCGACGCGGTCGTAAAAAATTTCCTCTCCACCTACTGCATCGAATGCCACGGCCCGGAGAAACAGAAAGGTGATCGTCGCTTCGACGCGTTGCTCCTGCCGGCGGCCAACGAAGACACTTTGATCGATCTGAAGGACATGATGGACCAGCTCCACCTCGGCGACATGCCGCCGGAAAAAGCCAAACAACCCACCGTGGCGGAGCAGAAAACTTTCCTCGATCAAGTCATCCTCGAACTCGCCCGGGGCCGCGAAAATCTGGCCGGCACCGGCGGCAGCGCCGTCCTGCGCCGCTTGAACCGCCGCGAATACCTGAACACCGTCGGCGATCTGTTCGGGCTCAACATGGCCGCCTTCGATCCGACGACGAACTTTCCCCGCGATCAAAGCGAGGAGCACATGGACAACCTCGGCGACGTGCTGCAGACCTCCGGTTATCTCTTGGACCAGTATCTCGAAGCGGCGGACCTTGTGGTCGAAAAAGCGTTCGCCGTGCAAAAAAAGCCCGAAGAACAATCGTGGCACTTCCACGAAAACTTTAGAACCCAGCAGGAGATGAGTCGCCCGCACAGCCGGCTAAATAACGCGTTTATCGGTCTCTACGAGTGCATGGACACCCCGAGTCACGAAGGTGGCTTCGGCTTCATCAGCGACTTTCAGCAAGGTGTCCCGGTTGACGGAATCTATGAGGTTCGCGTGCTCGCCCAGGCCATGAACCGGCAGCATCCGTATGACCCGAAAATTTTCGGGACCGACGCACGCGAACCCTTCCGCCTTGGCCTCGTGCCCGGCGACGCGAAGGCCGGTCCGCTCTATCACCCTCAACCGCTTCAGCCCATGCTGGCCGAGGTAGCCCTGACCGATGGCGACCCGGTGTGGCACACGCTGCGGGTCTGGCTCGATGCCGGGCACACTCCCCGGTTTGTTTTCCCCAATGGCTCAAGAAGCGCCCGCAATTCGTGGGTCCGGATCGCCGAATACCACAAAGACAAATGGCCAAAAACCGATGCGAAGAGAGACCCGAAGAACGGCCTCGGCATCGTCGAGAATCGCATCCTGAGCGTCGTGGAGGGAAAAGTGCCGCATATTCGCGTTCATGAGGTCAAAGTCCGCGGCCCCCTCGCCGACCCCAAGTCTCCGGCATCGCCGCAGGCTATCTTCGGTGACACCGCCTTCGCACCCGGGGCCATGCGCGAGGTCCTACACGCCTTCGCCGACCGCGCGTATCGCCGGCCGGCCACGAACGATGAAGTGGACCGTCTGGTGGGTGTCGCCGAACGGCGGATCGCCGCCGGCCGTTCCCCGCAGGAAGGTCTCAAGGATGCGCTCAAGGCCGCGCTCAGCTCACCTTCCTTCCTCTACCTTTCGCAGGACACCGCCGCCGCCGACCGCGATTCGAAGGCGCGTCCCCGCCTCACCGGCCACGCGCTCGCCTCGCGGCTCGCCTATTTTCTGTGGTCCGCACCGCCCGATGCGGAGCTCCTCCAGCTCGCGGCCAGCGGCGAGCTGACCAAGCCCGATATCCTCACCGCGCAGACGCGCCGCCTGTTGGCTAGCCCTCGTTCCGACGCGTTTGTGTCGGGCTTTCTCGATAGCTGGCTGCACCTTCGCAGCCTCGGCTCCACGCCGCCCGACCGTCGGCTTTTCGAGCACTACTACTCCAAGGGTCTGGAGCCCGCCTTCAAAACTGAGACTCGGCTCTTCTTCCGCGACCTGATCGAGCGCGACGCCCCGATCGGAAACTTCCTCGATTGCGACTATGGCTTTATCAACCAGCCGCTCGCCTCCCACTACGAACTCGGCGAGCTCGGTGATCCGGCCCGCGCGCACGAGTTCCGCAAAGTTGCCTTCCCCGACTCCCGGCGCGGCGGACTCCTCGGCATGGGTGCCGTCCTCACCGTCACCGCCAACGGCATCGAGACCTCGCCGGTCGTGCGCGGCGTCTTCGTCTTGGAGAACATTCTCGGCACTCCACCCCCACCTCCGCCCGACGATGTGCCCGCGATCGATCCCGACGTACGCGGCGCCCAGTCCATCCGCGAACTCGTCAGCAAACATCGCGAGTCGCCGAACTGCTACAGTTGTCACCAGAAAATTGATCCCCTCGGCTTTGCCTTGGAGAACTTTGACCCCATCGGCGGCTGGCGGACGAGCTACGGCAAAACCCCGATCGACTCAGCCGGAGAATTGCCCAGCGGAGAAAAATTTTCCGATGTCACCGGCCTCAAAAAAATCCTCGTGAAGCGCCAAGATCTCTTCGCCCATATGCTCACCGACCGTCTGCTCACCTACGCCTGCGGTCGGCGCATCGGCGCCTTGGACCAACCCATCGTCGAAAAAATCGTCGCCGATCTGCCTAGCCGGCAGCACGGCCTGCGTTCGTTGATCGAAGCGGTCGTAGCCAGTGAACCGTTCGTCGGCCTCTGAATCCTAAGTCGGCGAAAAATCGAACCGAGTCGTCTTAGACTGCGCCGTTCCCACAGTTACCTTCAATCAACGAGCCTCATTCAACTCCACCGCTGCAGCATCCTCCCCCATGATACCCCAAACCTATCTACGCCGTCTCGCGCCGCTGCTCTTCGCCGCGCTGGCCGTGACTCCCCTCGTGAACGCCGCCGTCCAGCCGCCGAAGGGTAAGCCCAATATCGTTCTCATTTTCACCGATGATCAGGGCTACGGCGATCTGGGCAGCTTTGGCTCCACGACCATTCGCACGCCCCATCTCGACCGCCTCGCTCGCGAGGGCCGCAAGTTCACCAGCTTCATGTCCGCCTCCTCCGTGTGCACGCCGTCGCGCGCCGCGTTGCTCACCGGGAGTTATCCCAAACGCGTGGGCCTGCACAAAGGTGTGCTTTTTCCCACCTCGACCACGGGTCTGAACCCCGCCGAGCACACCATCGCCGACCACCTGAAGCAGCAGGGCTACGCAACGGCGGCATTTGGCAAGTGGCATCTCGGTCACCACCCCGAGGTGTTGCCGACCGCCCACGGCTTCGACGCCTATTTTGGCATTCCCTACTCGAACGACATGAACCACCCGGACAACCAGGGAAAACCGAAGGGCGGCCCCGTCGGGATGGATGAACTCTGGCTCGAACCGGCCTCGGCCCTCACTAAATGGAAAACGCCGCTGATGGAGAACGAGCAAATCGTCGAACTCCCCGTCGATCAGCGCACCATCACCCGTCGCTGCACGGACCGCGCCATCGATTTCATCGAGAAAAACCAAAAGCGCCCCTTCTTCGTCTATCTGCCCTACTCGATGCCGCACATCCCGCTCTATGTGCCCGATGACGTTCGCGACCCCGATCCGACGCGCGCCTACATCAACACCATTGAACACCTCGACACCGAAGTCGGCCGCATCTTTGACCGGCTGCGCGACCTCAACCTCGCCGCCAACACCTATGTGATCTTCACCACCGACAACGGCCCGTGGCTCACCTTCAAGCACCACGGCGGTTCGGCCGGCCCGCTCCGCGACGGCAAGATGAGCACCTTCGAGGGCGGCCAACGTGTGCCTTGCATCATGTGGGCCCCGGGTCGGATTCCGGCCAATTCGGTGTGCGCGTCGCTCGCCTCCACCATCGACCTGCTCCCCACCATCGCCGCCCTCACCGGCACGCCTCTTCCCGCCAACCGGCCCATCGACGGTCTGGATATCTCTGGCCTGCTCACGGGCGCCGTAAAATCCGTGCGCAACGATTTCCTCTACTACTCCCGCGATGGCGCACTCGAAGGACTCCGCGAAGGCGACTGGAAGTTCCTCGAGCCTCGTCCCGCCGCAGCCAACAAAGCCAAGGCTGCGCTCAAACCCGAGGTGATGCTCTTCAACCTGGCGAGTGACCTCGGCGAGACCCGCAATCTCGCCGCCGAGAAGCCGGAACGGGTCGAACGCCTCCGCCGCCGAATGGCCGAGCTCGACGCTGCCATCGGCGCCGGAGCCCGACCCGTCTGGAAGCAGCCCGGTTCATAAGCGCGTCGGTCCCGTTCCCATCACGCGATTTCGAGCCTCTTGCCCGTGCCGAGGCGTCCCCACCCGTCACGCTCCGTTTTGCCCGCAGCCATCCGACCTCCAATGAAATCAATTTGAAATCGTCGTGTTGGCGCGCTCCGCCTGCTTCTCCCGGCTTGCGTCGCAGCCGGGCCGGCAACACCAAACGCGCTTTGGATCACGGGGATTTACCCCCCTTCGTCCGGGATGCTCTACAGGCGCAACTATCCACCAAATTCCCCTCTCCTCAACCCGCCCAACGTTAAAATCTAGATCTCCCCCCATGACCCCATCCCGAAACTTTTTCGCTCTCCTCGCGACCGCATTCGCCATCCTTGGACTATCCGTTCTCTCGCTTCACGCCGCTGAAAAAACCCGGGCACCCTACAACGTGTTGTTCATCGCTGTCGACGACCTCAACGACTGGGTCGGTGCCTTTGGCGGTGCTCCGCAGAAAAAATCGGCCACGCCCAACCTCGACCGCTTCGCCAAAAACGGTTCCGTCGTGTTCCAACAGGCCAACTGCGCCGGGCCGGTCTGCGGTCCGTCGCGCTCGGCGTTGCTCTCCGGCTTCATGCCACACCGGAGCGGAGTTTACGGCAACAGCCACAACATGCGCGGATCGGAATTGGTGAAAACCCACCTGACGCTGCCGGAGTATTTTTCGAAACACGGTTACCACACCCTTTCGAATGGAAAGATTTTCCACAAACATCCCGCCGACGAGGGGCATTGGGCCTTCGACCAATGGGAGGATTCCGCGGGCGGGAGCGGTTCGCGGCCCGACCCGGAGCGCCTCACCTCTCGCCGTCAAAATCTACTTAACGGCAAACCCATTCCCCGACCCGAGGTAAAGCGCGAGGGCCTAAAAGCGGGCGATACCGATGGCACGGAATTCAGTTGGGGCCCCACCAAGGGACCGAAAGAGGATTCCAAAGATTGGAATGCCGCCGAGTGGGCGGCCGCCGCATTGGCCCAGCCGGCGGCGAAGCCGTTTTTCATGGCGCTCGGCATCTCCAAACCGCACCTGCCTTTTTACGTGCC
>CAMCWW010000164.1:0-5953 GCA_945882935.1 Opitutus sp. GAS368 | reverse complement strand
GCTGCTGGGCAGCAGCACGCGTTTCACGCTCGAATACGTTGCATGATCGCTCCAACGCTCACCGGCTTGCAGTCCCCACGGGCGAACTCGGTCCGGGACTCCTTCACCGCAGCGACGAGCTCAGCGCGTCGCTTCTCGGCAATTCGGCGCCGCAGAGTATCGGCGAGTTCCTCTTGTTCCTCCAAGGTAAGCCGGTCGACTGCATCCAAAGTGGTTGCGAATGAGGTCATGATCAAAAGCTGAACGACCTTTCCCGGGTTTTCAACTTCAGTTTGGACGGTTTGACCAGCCGCAAGGGATATGGCCCTGGGGGTTTGGGGTTTGGGGTTTGGGGTTTGGGGTCGAGCGTTGAACGCGCCTCACGTTTTCCGTCACCCGCTCTCCCCTGCACCCGCGCCCCGATGCGGTTAACGCGCTCTTTCCCTGTATGAATCATCTCAACCAAAGCCGTCCAATGGGGCAGAGCCGGAAGAAGTTGAATGCTAAACAGACCGTGACTCGGCGATCAGTTCTTCAAGGCCGCCCAGTCCATAACGGGCGCAGACGCTCCGCACCTCGTCAAATTCCAGATCGGGATTGCGGACCAGCAATTCGATAATGTCCGCCTTGGACTTGTGGCCACCGGCATAGAGTTTGAGCGCGATCAGGTGCGGAATCGGCACAATTTTGAGCGGACTGTCTTCACGCACGACCAGCGTCGCGAGCCGCACGGCATCTTCGATCACCGCCGGGAAACGGCCGGAAAAACTAACGATCTGCACCAGGCCAAAGCCGCCGCTGACGTCGATGACGCCGCCGAGGGGATCCTCTCCGTCGGGTTCCCGCAATTCCGCCTCAAGCCCAGCCTCGTGCAGCGAGCTGACCACGGCCCGCAGTGTCGGCACGTCGGCATTGACACCCAGATCGAGATCCTCGGTCTGCCGCACATAATGGTGGGCCGCGAGCGCCACCGCCCCGATCACGACCGCGTCGATGTGATGTCGCGCCAAAACGGTGAGGACTTTTTCGGCGGCCAGCAGAAGATCATCGGGGTGACTCATACGGGGGATTTAGCCGGCCTCGGCTTGAGCCACGCGAAACGAGCACCCATGGTGAGCGCAGCCGCAATCCGCTCCTGCACGGACAGGCGCCTGATCCGTTCCTGTTCCCGCTCGCGAGCTTGAGCCGCACACGCGCTCCGACGGGGTCCGCAACTCAGGACTGCAGTAGGGGTGTTCGGGTCGTGTGCCATGGGTGTTGCAGTTGTCCGATTGTCCCGCAGCACACGGACCTCTCAAGGAGATTCCACGTAGATCGAAAAACATAGGAGGCCTCCTGACCGTCGGTTGCGCCTGTTCCTAGAACGCGCAACCTCCTTTTCCGTTTAGCATGATCTGAAAAAAGTTTTTGCGAGGCCCACACCG
Organism: Opitutus sp. GAS368; assembly: GCA_945882935.1. Classification (GTDB taxonomy): domain Bacteria; phylum Verrucomicrobiota; class Verrucomicrobiia; order Opitutales; family Opitutaceae; genus Tous-C4FEB. The sequence goes on along the minus strand of CAMCWW010000164.1, from coordinate 4,550 downwards.
CCCGAATTCCACTCGACGCAAGCGGTGTCATCGGAGATGCAACCGTACGCCGAGCGCCCTGTCCGCGCGAAGCCCCATGCCACCCGCCGATCAGACCATTTGGTTCGCCGAAAGCGTGCAACCGCACGAGCCGGCGCTACGCGCGTTCCTCTCGCGGCGGTTTTCCAGCCTGCCCGACCACGACGACCTCGTGCAGGAGACCTACGCGCGCCTGCTGCGCGTCTCCGATCCGCAGCGGTTGGGGCACGTGCGGGCCTTTCTCTTCACCACGGCACGCAACGTCGCCATCGACCACGTCCGCCGCACGCGCCGCACGCCCGTCGATCGCATGGGCGCCACCACCGAATTTTCCTTGCTCGAACCAGCGCCTGGAGCAGCCGACGTGCTCGACCTTGCGCAGCAACACGAGGCGATGCTCGCCGCGCTCGCGACGCTGCCCGAGCGTTGCCGCGAGGTGATGCTGCTCCGCTACGTGGATGGATTTTCCGCCTCGGAAATCGCCGTGCACCTCGGCCTCGCGGCCGCGACCGTGCGCGTCCACCTGATGAAGGGCGTGCGTGACTGCGCGGAGTTCTTCCGGGCCCGCGGCCTCCTCGACCCCTCCGCCAAGACGAAAGGCACCCCATGAAACCGACCGAGAACCATGAGCCCGGCGACGCCACCGCCATCGAGGCGGAGGCGATGGCTTGGCTGGCCGAACGTGAGGAGGGCTTTGCGCCCGGACGCGCCGCCGCCTTCGATTCGTGGCGCCGCCGCGATCCCCGCCACGCCGCCTCCGTCGCCGAACTGGAGCAGGTGCTCGCGCAACTGGGCGGGCTCGAGGAGCGCCGCGCAGAGGTAAACGCCCATTTCAATCGCGTTTCGGCGCCACCGTCCCCGGGCCGGGCCACGCCCGGGCTGGCACCCACACCGGGGCCGAATGTCCGCTGGTGGCGGCCCGTCGCGTGGACCGGGCTGGCCGCGGCGCTGCTCCTCGGCGCTTTTATTGGTTTTCGCGCGCTGCCATCGACGCCCAGTCCCGAGACGCGCTATGCGACGACAACCGCCGGTTACGAACGCGCCCGCCTCGCCGATGGCTCGACCCTCGAACTCAACACCGCGAGCGCCGCCCGCGTGCAGTTCACCGCGGCGGAACGTCGCGTCGAGCTCGAGTCGGGCGAAGCCCATTTCGAAGTCGCCCACGACACCGCGCGGCCCTTCGTCGTGAGCGCGGGCGGCGTCACCGTGCGCGCCGTCGGCACGGCGTTCAACGTCCGCTTCGTCTCCGGGGCCGTCGAGGTCACGGTGACGGAAGGCAAGGTCGCGGTGGAGCGCGTTAACCCCAACGCGCTTTCCGCCGCCCCGACTCTCATCGCCGCCAACCAGCGCCTCGCGCTGCCCCTCGCGCCTGCCGCCGCCCCCGCGCCCGTCATCGAGCCCCTCGCCCCCGCCGACGTGCGGGCCGTGCTCGCCTGGCAGCGCCGCGTCACGGACTTCTCCGACACCCCCCTCGCCGAGGTGACCGCGCGTTTCAACCGACACAACGTCCTGCAACTCGTGATCGCCGATCCCGCGCTGGGGTCCCGCCGCATCGGCGGAATGTTCGCCCTCGACGACGTCGAGGCCTTCGTTCGCCTGCTGGAGCGCGATGGCATCATCCGTGCCGAGCGCCAGGGCGATACCATCCGGCTACTCGCGCCGTAACGGTGCGCGGCCGGCCGATTTCGCGGCGAACCTTCCCGAATGCGAAAATTGTTTTCCCTGCGACTAAACACATTCCTGTGCGCGAGCGTTACAGGATTAGTGGCCCTGCTCCGTTTTACCCCGTCGTTTTCCTCCGCCCCCGTTGTGCTCGCCTCGTGCAGCGTGCTGGTGGCGGTCGCGCCCCTCGGCGCGGCGACGGTCGATGCGAAGCGGAGCTACGACCTCCCTCGCGGCGACGCCGCGATCACGCTGAGGCAATTCGCCGCCACCGCCGGCCGTTCGATCGTCTTCGTCACCGACAAGGTGCGCGGCGAGACGACGAACTCGATCCGTGGCGAATTCACGCCGCGCGACGCCCTCGAGCGGATGCTCGCCGGCTCGGCCCTTGAAGCCGCGCAGGACGCCGCCACCGGCGCCCTTGTCGTCAGCCGCAAACGCACCGCCGAAGTCACGCCACCCGCCAAGATGGACGAGCGTGCATCCGTTTTTGCTCCGCAATCTAAACCAAAGACCATGTCACCCAGATCCCGCTCTCTCCTCGCCGTCTTCGCTGCTCTCATCGGTGGCGAAACGTTTGCACAAACGGCACCCGCGACCAACCCTCCGCCGCAGGAAGAAATTGTGGTGCTGTCGCCCTTTTCAGTCTCAGGGGCACGCTCGTCCCGTTACCAACCGACTCAGTCGGTGAGCTCAGGTCGGATCGCCACCGCAATCATCGACACCGCCCAATCCGTCAGCGTGATTCCTCGCGAGTTTATCGAGGATGCAGGCACGAGCCGAATCTTCGACGCGGTGAAGTATCTCTCAGGCGTCTCAGAATCAACCCTGCCCGGAGCGATCGACCGCATCACGTTGCGTGGCTTCCAGACCGACAACGGCTTCATCGATAATTTCAATTTTTCTCTTCAAGCTAACAACGACCCCGTGATTGTTGAACGCATCGAGGTCGTCAAGGGTCCCAATTCGATCTTGAGTCCAAGCGGTCCGGGCGGAGGCACCATCAATCTCGTCACCAAAAGCCCGCTTTTTCAACGGTCAGACACGGTGAAACTGCAGCTCGGGCAATACGACGCCAATCGGGTAGAGGGTGACGCTACCGGGCCCTTGGGCGACGGCAGCAAGTTCGCCTATCGAATGCTTTTCGCCTACGAGGATTCAGCCAGCTACCATGACAACACCTTTACCAAGAGCCTCGTCCTGATGCCAATGTGGCGCTGGCGTATTTCTCAGGCAGCCGAAATGACGGTGAAGTATCTCTACATGGACTGGGAACGCACGCCCTACTTAGGCATTCCGGTCGATCCGAGCTCCGGCTCGGACAATGACGCCGTGCTCTTGGCCGGTGTGCCTCGTACCCGATCCATGCAGGAGAAAGAACAATCCCGTTTAGAGATTCGTAATCAGGTGTTTACCAACTTAGAAATGAAATTCTCCGACAGTTTTTCCGGACGCTTGGCCGTCAATGGGGTGTATGGTCGCGGCCGCAACCAGCAGCTGGTCACCGGAACGAATACCAATACTTTTGGAAATACTGACCCTCGGACCGGCAAGTGGGTAAAGGGCGTAAGCTTTCTCCAAGTCGCACCCTTCACCTCAACGCCACTCCCGCCCCCGAGCCGAACCTATATTAGAACCGGCGTGCTCGCGCTTCCAACGGACCGTCGCTACAACTTGCAGAACATTTATGTGCTGACGCAGGATGCCGTCTACTTCGGGAGCACGAGTGTCTTCGGTTTCACGGCCGATCTCCGCACCGCCCGCACCCAGCAAAGTCCATCCCCAATCGCACCGCTTGATATCGATAAGCCCGTTTACGGCAGCAGACCCGTTGTTGGCGCGACGAACAATCAACAACTGGTCACTGAAACATCGGCCAACGCGTTCCTTTCGCAGCAGCTTCGTTTCTTAAAAGATCGGCTGTTTGTCTCTGCGTCTTACACCCGCGTTATGGCCAAGAACGACGTGGTCAATGAAATCCTGCAGCCGGCGACGACCATTGCCAACCGTAGAGGTGACACCGGGCTGCTCTCTTGGAGCGTGATGGCGAAGGTATTGCCCAATCTCGGGCTCTACTATGCCGACAGTAACAATGCCGCGCCGATCTCCCTGACGAGCACGCCGCTAAATTCCTTTACCTTCCGGGAGGGCAACCAGAAGGAATATGGGGTCAAGCTCACCCTAGATGAGGGCCGCACCGTCATCAGCGCCGCGGCCTTCGACATCGGCGTGAACAATTTCTCCTTCCCGAATCCCGCCAGTTTGGGCTCATCGAACCAAAACATCGGATCTATTGTCGGGGACTTTGTTTCGAAGGGCTGGGAGTTGGAGTTTAGCTCTGCCATCGCCAAGCAATGGACACTCTTGGGCAGTTACTCCCACAGCAAGTATCGCGATCGAAACGGTATTCGGCAGCGCGGCACGGCCGACCACTCGGCCGGCCTGTTCGTTCGCTACGACTTCAGCACCACTCGGAGTCAACGTGGACTTTACCTGACCGCCGGTTTCGAATTTCTAGGTGATCGCGCCGGCGACACCGCCTCAGGCTTCACTGCGGCCAGCACCTCTACGACCGTTATCTACAACCAACCGACTTTCTTCCTAGGAAGTCGCAAACTGCTTGATCTCGGGATAGGCTACAAACGAGACCGCTGGCAGGTTGATGCCTATGTTCAAAACGCTCTGAACGAGGAATATATTTCCGCGACACTCAACCGAAATCTCGCGATCGCGGGGGCTCCCACGAGCGTCAAGGCGTCATTCACTTATCGTTTCTGACCGCAGGCGGGGGCGTCGCGCGCACGCGATGCGGTGGATCGGCGCGTCGTGGAGGAGATCCGCACGGGCACGGCAACGTTTGGCGCGAGCTA
>CAMCWW010000163.1:0-5961 GCA_945882935.1 Opitutus sp. GAS368 | reverse complement strand
AGCAGGCTGCTGCCGAAGCTGTTGAAGTGGCCCTTCATGATGGTGCGCCGCCAGGTGATGGACTTCGAGGCGTTAGCGCCGGCGTCGATCAGCCACTCGGCGCTTTGGTAACGGTAGCGCGTGTTGGCGCTGAGGGTCTTCGCGTAGTCGTGGAGAAAATTCGAACCGAAGCCGGCGGTGCCGCGCCCTGTCGCGCTGCGCGCAAAGTTTTCGCCGAAGGTGAGCGGCACGCCGCCGGCGATCGCGGGCGCCGCAGTGGTGCCGACGCTGGTGGTGCGCTGGAGGTTGCCGTTCACGTAGCGGTAATAGTTCGCCTGCATACCGAGCGTGAGCACGGAGTTGGGGGAGACGCGCCAATCGAGCTTTAGGCCAGCCGAGTTGCGGTCGCGCCACTTGGGCGCCTCGAGGAGCGTGTGGGTCTGGAGATACGGCCGCGACGGAGTGGCGCCGGTGCCGGCGGCGGTGGCGTTCCACGTCGTGTTCGCGGTATCCTGATTGGTCATCGTGAATGACTGCAGCGCCGTCAGCACGAGGCCGAAGTTCTTGGTGACCGGGAGAGTGTAATCGAAGTCGAAGCCGAGCTTCACCGGGCGCTCGCGGGTGTCGAAGGGGAACGGCTGCGGGGAGGACTTCAGATTGTCGCCATGGCCCGAGAAGGTCAGGCGGTAGTTGAGCTGGGCGCGGCTGCGTTCGAACGAGTTTTTGCTGACCATGTTCACGTTGCCCGAGAGGCCGCTGGCGGGATTGGCGGGCGTGGGCACCTTGGTGACCTCGATGCGCGAGACGTTATTGATCGAGACTTGGATGAAGTCGAATTCGCGCGACGAACCGATGCGTGCGGAATTGGCCATGGTGGCGCCGTCAGTCATTACGTTGGTCATGGCGCCGCCGAAGCCGCGGATCGAGACCGCGGTCGGCATCTCGTCCTCGTAGCCGACGGTCACGCCCGGCAGGAAGCGCATGAATTCGGCGATGTTGCCCTCAGGTACATCGCCGAAGGCGTCGGTGGAGACGACATTCTTGATATTCGGCGCGAAACGCTGCTCGTTGGTCGCGAGCGCCTCGCCCTCAGTGAGTTTGGAAGCCGTGAGCACGAACGGATCGAGTTTCATGACGCGGGATTTGTCCTCAGCAGTCGCCCGACTGGTGAGGCTGATGTCGCGCACGACGGCTTGGCCCGGCGCGAGCGACAGTGCGATCTGCTGCGGATCGAGTCCGGAATAAAACGTTTCCAGAATCACCGTGCCGCTGGGGACCCCGGCGAGCCGGAAGATTCCGTAGCTGTCGGTGAACGCCATGAGATCGGTGCCCTTGACGGTCACGCGGACGTTGAGGAGGTATTGGCCGGTGACTTCGCTCTGCACGCGGCCGGAGACGGCGCCGGGCGTAGTCTGCGCCTGCGCGCAAGGCACGAAGGCGAGAAACATCAAGGCACACGCTGCCAAAAGGAACGACGGGGTTTTCATGATGAGTGGTAAAACACAAGAGCACTTCACTGCTTTGCGGCGGCGGGCTTTTTTGCGTAGCCGTTCGCCACTTTCTTGAGTGTGGCGGCGACGAGGGCTTTGTTTTCCCGGTCAGCGTAGGCTTCGCTAAACGGGTCGCCGGTGCGGCGCATGAGGGCGAGGAGGTCGGCGCGCATGGCTTCGATTTCTTCGCGTCGCGTGGCGTCGTCGATGAGATTGGTGCGCTCGTTCGGGTCGGTACGGAGGTCGTAGTATTCTTCTGGAGCGCGGCGGAGATAGAAGTCGGTGCGGGCTTTGATTTCCGGGCTCGTTGCGGCGGCGGCGAGCATCGCCTTCCAAGTGAGGCCGGACATGTTTTCGGTGGAATACTTGCGCTGGCCATCACTCCAGACGTTCCAAATGTAGGCGCGGTCACGCGTGCGGACGCAGCGCATGGGGAGCCAATTGTTGCCGAAGGCGGCATTGTAGAAGGTGAAAACGCGGTCCCAGCCGGGCAGCGTTTCACCCTTCACCACGGGCAGGAATGAGCGCCCGTCTACGCCGGGAATCGGCGGCAACCCAGCGGCGTCGAGCAGCGTGGGTGTGAAGTCGAGCGCGGCCACGAGGTGCGCGCGATCCACGGCACCGGGCTTCGTCACGCCGGGCCAGCGCAGAATGAGAGCGCCGCGCGAGCTATTCTCGTAGCAATTCGATTTGCCGAACGGAAACGACATGCCGTGGTCGCCAGCCCAAAAGACGACGAGCGTGCTGTCGGCGAGGTCTTCCTCGGCCAGCACGGCGAGCACGGCGCCGAGCGCGTCATCGAGCCGGCGCACATTCGTGTAGTAGCCGGCGAGTTCGCGCCGGACGTCGGGCAGGTCTTCGAGAAAGCCGGGCACGCGCGTGATTTCCTCCACCGTCACGCGGCGGCTGGGCTCCTCGCCGCCCGCGAGATCGTCCGCGCCCCGCATGCCGATGAACGGGCGGTGCGGGTCGTAGCAATTCACGTTGTGGAAAAACGGGCGGCGCTGCTCGCGCGCGGTCCGGAGAAACTGGCGCGTGGCGGCCGCGAGTTTCATCGGGTGACGCGCGATCTTGTCGTCCGCTTCTTGGGCATGGAATTTCTCCGCCGGTTGGTGGTGCGGCGTCTTCCCAAACGCCGAGATGAGATACCCCGCGTCGTGCAACTGCTGCTGAAGCGTCCGCACCTCGGTTTGCAGCGGAAAGAAACCCATTGAGCCAGTGCGGTGCGGATAGCGTCCGGTGAACATGGTTTGGCGCGACGGCTGGCAGACCGCGACCGTGGTGTAGGCGCGCTCGAAGCGCAGCCCCTGCGCGGCGAGTCGGTCAATGTGCGGCGTGAGGTCTTTGATGGGGCCGCCATAAACGCCGCTGGAATCGAAGTTCATGTCGTCCGCGGTGAAGAGCAGGATGTTCAGCGGCGCGGACATGGCGGAAGCGCCGAGGAGGCAGAGGATGGCGAGGAGCTTCATGGCGGATGCGGGATGGGTGCGATTTCCGCCCGGGTCCGGCACAGGAATTCGAGTCCTCGGCAGGGCCCAGGTGCCCGAGGGGGGACGATGCCCTTGTAGAACTGCTCCTGCCGACGCTGTGGCGACCGCACCGAACGCGAGCCCGCCTTGCAGGAACAGGGATGAAAGGGTGGCAAGAACAGGTGCATGCACTGAGATTGGGGACTAGGCCGCGGGGATCGGGTGGAGCGTCGCTTACCACGGAGGCCGCAACGAGAATCGCGAAAGCAGGGCTGACGTCCTGCTGCTCGCCGCGGATTGCCCTGGTTCAGCCGGGCGCACTAGAAACTCACGGTGGTCGTGATCGCGAAGCTGCGCGGGGTTTGGAAGACGTAGCTGAATTCCTGGGTCTGGCTCGCATCGGTCAGGACTGGTTTGGATTCATCGAAGAGGTTGTCGACGTTGAGCTGGATTTTGAGGGTGCGGGATTTCTTCAGGCGCCACTCATAGGCGAGCATGGCGTTGGCGAGCGTATAGGCGGGGCCGTAAATGATCGCGTTGTTCCTGGTGGTGTCGAAACCGACGACGCCCTTGCCGCGGTAGTTGGCCCCGCCGCCAACGGTGAGGCCACGCACGAACCCCTCGCCGGCCCGGAACGAATAGGCAGTGAAAAAATTCCCCGTGTATTCGCGCAACTGCCGCCGCGTGGAACCGGCGCCGGCGGTGATGGCGCTATAGATTGTGTCCACTTCGCGAAGCGCCGTGAGCACCGTGGCCGGGCCGCCCGTGACCGGATCGGGGTTCGGGATGCCGGTGGCGATTTCGCTGCCGAGCGGACGGGTGGAGTTTTGCATCCACACGGCGCGGTTGCTCTCTAGGTATGCGCCGTTGCGCGGGTAAAGGGATGACGCGACCTGATTCGTTTGTGCGGCGTTGATGGCGAGACGCCAATTTGGTGTGGGATTGGCGGTAATCTCGACCTCGGTGCCCTTGCCGCTCAGGTCTTGGGTGTCGGATCCGCCGGGAACCTGCAGGTTGGGCTGGCTGATGGCGCGCCAGATCGAGTTGATGAAACTGTTGAAATTGCTGTCGTAGCCGGTCGCGGCGTTGCTGTCATCGGTAGTGTAGCGCGCAATCGAGACGTTGACCTTGCTGTCCCAAAGGCGGAAGCGGAGGCCGTAGTCCCGGCCCTCCCCCTTGCGGTTACCGACGAGGGCACCGTTGATGGATTGATTCGACTGCGGCCGAAAGCTATCCGACTGGTTGTAGAAAGCCGCGAGCCAGGGGAGCGGATGCACGACGGTGCCCAAGGTCGTGGTGTCTCCTTGGGCGAAACTCTTTTTGCCGTTTTGCTGCCGGCGGGGAAAGACCCGCGTCACGGCGGCGCGGTGTTCCTGCAGGTCGCCGTCACCGTCGGTGTCGATCGTGTCCGTCCAGACGCGCAGGCGGTCCCGGCGAGCACCCGCGGTCACGACCACGCGGCCGTCAAACCAGCGGCTCTGCGTGGCAAGCATCGAAGTATCGGCGCCGGTGAGGAAATCGCGGCCGGCGTCGCCCACGCGGACCATGGCTTCAGTAATACCACCCTGCCCGGTCAGGCGATAGCGGTTGGGATCGGCGAGGCCGTGCCAGCGCGGATCGGGATTCGAGAAATCCAAATACGTGCGGCGGAGAATCCCGTTTTGACCGTTGGTGACATCGAGCGGGAATATCGCGTTACCGATGGGGGTGATGTTGCGGTTATCGAGGGTATCGTCGCGGTTAAGTGTGTTGGTGCGGCTGGCGAGCGCGGCGAGTTCGTGCCGGCCGAGCCAGCGATTGCGGGAGGTGAGATCGAGCCGGTAGGACGTTGTCACGCGATAGTCGTCGATTGTCCGGTCGGCAATCAAGAGGCCGTAATTGCCGCCCTCGATGTAGTAGCGGCCGACATTTGGATTGGGTGCGGTGGCGGTAACCACGCCGAGGGCGTTGCTGGCGACGGGGCGCACAGCGTTGGGATCGACGCGCAGGACCACCTCGGCAAAGCCGGTCGGACGGAACTGCGAACGCGACTCGCGCTGCCGGTTGAACGCGGCTTCGACCGAAAAGTTGTCGCCGAGTCGCTGCTCGAGGAAACCGGCATAATTGTAGTAGTAGAAATCATTGGTCCAACCGGGACTAGTGATCGCGGCCCAGCGAGGATGCTTGGATTCATCGAGCACCGAGGCGCCGATATTGGCGAGGGCGCTGGCGCGGGGGCCGATGCTGGCGATCCGACTGCCGTTCCAACTCACCAGAGGAGCGTCAGAAAACGGATCCCAGACAACCCGGGGGGCCGTGTTGGGCGTCGTGCCGTTGACCGCCTGGCCGTAGGACCCAGAAATGAGCCGACCGGCGGCCTCCCAGCCGACAAAGCCCTCCCGCGCAGGATAAGGCTGGGCGTGCAACTGATCGACATCGCCGTATTCGCTGTCGAAGCGAATCTCCGTGTTCTTGAAGGGCCGATACGTGGCGGCGAACGCGCCGGCGCGCCGCTCCGAGGACTTGAACTCGCGCCAGTCGTTCTTGTCCTGCCAGAGCAGATTGGCCCGGACCGCGAGTTTGTCCTTCACCAGAGTTTTGCCGAAATCGTATTCAAGGCGGTAGTCGTCCCAACTGCCGATGCGGGCGCGGAACTGGGAGGAGTCGCGGCCGAGTTGGGCGCGTTTGCTGGACGTGTTGACGATGCCGCCGGGGGCGCCGACGCCGAAGAGCACGGAGTTGGGGCCGCGCGAAAAGTCGATGCGCTCGACGTTGAACACGTCGGACGAGAGCCGCCACGTGAAGTAATTGCGGCCGACGGCGGCGTCGACGAAGCCGCGGATCTGGATGTTCACGTCGTTCGCCACGAGGAAATTGCCCGTGTAGTTGCTGGTGTCCTCAGAGGAGTTGAGCGCGAAATTGAGCGAGGATTTCACGTCGAGCACGCCGATGTCGGATAGGAACTCCGAAGTGAAAACAGAAATTGCCGCCGGCGTGTCCCAGAGTTCGGAATTCAAGCGCGTGCCGGCCAGCGTGCTGGAGGC
>CAMCWW010000162.1:0-6098 GCA_945882935.1 Opitutus sp. GAS368 | reverse complement strand
GCGAACGGCGGGGCGGTGATCTCGGCGGCGTGGGTGCCGCCGGCGTCGCCGGAGTTTTGGCCGCCGTCGCGGCCTTCCTTGATGGCGCCGCGGACTTCCTTCTTCACGGAGATGGTAGCCTTCTCGATGTTGGAGGCGCCGAGGCTGCGGAGGTAGTAGGTCGTCTTGAGGCCGGCGTGCCAGGCGTGGCGATACATGTGGCTCAGGGTTTTGAGGTCCGGAGTCTTGATCCAGAGGTTCACGCTCTGGGCCTGGTCGATCCACTTCTGGCGGCGGGCGGCGGCGTCCACGATCCACTTGGCGTCGATGTCGAAGGCCGTCAGATACTTTGCCTTCAGGTCGGCGGGGATGCGATCGATGTCTTTCACCTCGCCGTCGAAATACTTGAGGTTGTCGATCATGTCCTGATCCCAGAGCCCGCGGGTCTTGAGGTCTTTTACAAGGAAGGGATTCAGGACGATGAACTCACCCGAGAGGTTCGATTTCACGAACAGGTTCTTATACGTGGGCTCGATGCAGGGGGAGGTGTTGGTGATGTTGGAGATCGTGGCCGTGGGAGCGATGGCGAGAACGTTGCTGTTGCGCATGCCCTGGGTGGCGATCTTGGCGCGCAGGCTGGTCCAATCCATTTTACCGCCGCGAACGACATCGACGGGGACGCCGCGCTCCTGCTCGAGGAGGTCAACGGTGTCCTGCGGGAGGAGACCGCGGGACCACTTCGAGCCCTGGTAGCTGGAGTAGGTGCCGCGCTCGGCCGCGAGATCGGAGGAGGCCTCGTAGGCGTAGTAGGCGATGGCTTCCATGGCCTCGTCGTTGAAGGCGAGGGCTTCTTCCGAGGCGAAGGAGACACCCTTCATGTAAAGGGCGTTGGCGAGACCCATGACGCCCATGCCGATGGGGCGATGGCGCATATTGGACGTCTTGGCGGCCTCGGTGGGGTAGAAATTGATGTCGATGACGTTGTCGAGCGCGCGGACGGCCATGCGGATGGTCTCGCGGAGCTTCTTGTGATCGAGCGAGCCGTCGGCGAGGAGGTGCGTCTCAAGGATGACGGAGCCGAGATTGCAGACGGCGGTTTCTTCCTTGGAGGTGTTGAGCGTGATCTCGGTGCAGAGATTCGAAGAATGGATGACACCGACGTGGTCCTGCGGGGAGCGGATGTTGCACGGGTCCTTGAAGGTGATCCACGGGTGGCCGGTCTCGAAGATGAGGGAGAGCATCTTTTTCCAGAGATCGAGGGCCTCGACCTTCTGGCCGAAGATTTCGCCTTCCTCGGCGAGCTTCTCGTAGGCGGTGTAGCGCTCTTCGAATTTCTTGCCGAAGGTCTCGTGGAGATCGGGGACCTCGTTGGCGCGGAAGAGGGTCCAGACGCCGCGGGCCTCCATGCGCTTCATGAAGAGGTCGGGAATCCAGTTCGCCGTGTTCATGTCGTGCGTGCGGCGGCGGTCGTCGCCGGTGTTTTTGCGCAGCTCGAGGAATTCGTAGACGTCGTTGTGCCAGGTCTCGAGATAGGCGCAGCCGGAGCCCTTACGTTTGCCGCCCTGATTGATGGCGACGAGCTGGTCGTTGTGGAGCTTCAGGAACGGGATGACGCCCTGCGACTCGCCGTTGGTGCCGCCGATGTAGGCGCCGGTGCCGCGGACGGCGGTCCAGGAACCACCGAGGCCGCCGGCCCATTTGGACAAATAGGCGTTTTCGGAAATGCCGCGCTGGAAGATGCCCTCGATGGAGTCATCGACGTAGTAGAGGTAGCAGGAGCTGAGCTGCGAGTGGAGCGTGCCGGCATTAAACAGGGTCGGCGTGCTGGAGCAGAAGCGGCGGGTCTTGTAGAGGGAGTAGAGACCGGCGGCCTTGCCCTCGCGGTCGGTGGGCTCGTCGAGGGAGAGGCCCATGGCGACGCGGATCCAGAAGAACTGCGGCGTCTCGAGGCGGCGCGCGGGCTTCTTGGTTTTGTCGATGATGAGGTAGCGGTCGTAGAGGGTCTGGATGCCGAGGAAGTCGAACTCGAGGTCGGAGGACGGATCGAGGGCGGCGGCGAGCTTGGTGAGGTCGAAGTCGAGGAGGCGCGGGTTGAGGCGCTTGATGGCGACGCCGTGCTCGAGGTATTTCTTAAACGCGCGCTGGTGGAATTCCTTCAGCTTGGCGATGCCGTCGCGCATGATGTCCCAGCCGAGGACTTCTTCGTAGATGTAGGTGAGCTGGATGCGGCCAGCGAATTTGGCGAAATCGGCGTCCTTCTCGATCAGGGTCTTCGAATTGAGGATGATGGTGGAATCGAGGTCCTTTTGGAGGATCTGGTCGTAGGCGGCGCGGCGGAGCTCCTGCTCGATCTCCTCGTTGGAGAGACAGAGGTCGAGGCCGAGGCGGGCGAACTCGATACGTTTACGGAGGTCGGCGCCGTCCCAGAAGATATTTTCGCCGTTGGCCTTTTTGACGACGATCATCGTCTCCTGCGTGGGCGCGGTGGGCGCGGCGGCCGCGGCCGGGGACTCGTCGGCGGTGCCGTTGAGGCGGGCGACGGAACGCTCGGCGCGGAAAAGGATGTAGGCTTCGGCGACTTTGAAGAAACCGCCCTTCATGAGTTCTTCCTGCACCATGTCCTGCACTTCCTCGATGTGGACGAAGGCCTGCTTGGAAGCGTGGACGCGCTCAGAGACAGCCTTGGTGACGGCGACGGCGGGAGCGGAGTCGCGCTGGAGGGAGAGGAAGGTTTTGCGGACGGCGATCTCGACCTTCTGCTCGCTCCACGGAACCACTTGATTGTTGCGGCGGATGACGCGGAGGGTGGACTGCATGGCGGACTCGCGGTCGACGGATATTTTACGGGCGCGATTCAGGAGGAGGCTCTTCGCGATGAAGTAGGCGTTGTTGTCGACGAGGGTTTTCTCGATCAGCTCGTAAAGGGCGTTGAGCGAAAGGCGCAGGGGATTCTGGTTACGGGCCAGCTCGGTGAGGTTGGCGGTGACCTCGCGGCAGATGCGGGCGACCCAAGCGCGGTTGGCGTCGTTGAAAATATCCTTCTCGCCCTTGGCGAGGGCGACGTTGGTGAGGGCCTTGCCGAGGGTATCGGCAACCTCGGCGAGCACGAAACGCTCCTCGCCGTGAGGGCAAAGCAGAACGACGGGTGGGACAGCGATGGTCTCGGCGGCGGCGACGTCACGCCAAGCGTAGTGGGGTTTCTGATCGACGGGGGCTTGGACGGTGCGTTTGAGGGCGAGATCGTGCGCGAGAGAGGGATTGCTGATCATAAATGGGACAGATCGTAACAAAATTGTAACAAAAGTGCGGAAGGGGCGGTTGGAAAAATAAGATTCCGATGCGTAACTCCCGGAGGGGTTTCACACCGTCTATGAAAAAACGGGGTTGGGGGAACTGGGCGGACGGGAGGGTAAACAACGAACGGCTGGGAACTCAGAGCTCGTCGTCGTCGGCTACATTTAAAGAGGAGGCTTTTTGATATTCGGTGACGCGACCCTCGAAGAAATTTTGCTCCTTCTTGATGTCCATCATCTCGGCGAGCCAGGGCAGCGGGTTCTTAGCGCCGGGATTAAGCGGCATCAGGCCCACGCCTTCGAGGCGGCGATCTGCGATATAGTCGATGTAAGTGAGAAAATCTTCGAGGCTAAGGCCGACGGCGTTCACGGGCAGGCAATCGCGGATGAACTCCTTCTCGAGCGTGACGGCTTCCTGCATGAGCTCGCGCAGCTCCTCCTTGAACTCGGCGGTCCAGATCTCGCGGTTTTCCTCGACGAGGTCCATGAACAGATTTCGGAACACCTCGATGTGGTTGCTCTCGTCGCGGAGGGTGTAGCGGAACATCTGGCCGATGCCGGGAAACTTGTTTTGGCGGTAAAGCGAGAGCACCATGCCGAAGAGACCGTAAAATTGGGTGCCCTCCATGCACTGACCGAAAACGAAGATGTTTTTCGCGAGCAACTTCTTGTTCTCGGGCTGGGTGAGGTCGATATCGCGACGCAGGCTTTTCGAAACGCGGGTGACGAACTCGTTCTTGCGGACGATCGTGGGAACGTCTTCGAACATCGCCTCGCACTCGTGTGGGTTAATCCCAAGCGATGCGATCATGTAGAGCAGCGAATCGGCGTGGATGTTCTCCTCATGCGCGTGGCGGCCGAGGACGAGTTTGAGCTCCGGTGCGGTCACCAGTTCGCGGACCACGTGCTGGATGTTGTCACCGACGATGCCTTCAGCGGCCGAGAAATAGCCGATGCCCATGCGGATGATCCAGCGCTCAACTTCGGACAGGGCCTTCTCGTCGCGCCATTGTTCGATGTCCTTGCCCATGGGGATGTCTTCGGGCTCCCAATGGTTGGCCTTCATCTTGCGGTAAAGATCGTAGGCCCACTGATATTTCAACGGGAGCAGGTTGAAGCACATGGTCTGACGACCGTTAATCACGCGTTTGGCGGCAAACGCAGCTTCAGCCTTGGCCTCGTCGAGGACGAAGGTCTTAGCTCCAACATTAAAAGTTTTTTGCATGGAATTTAGCTAATTTTGAGTGATTTTGGTGAAAAAGAAGGCTGTTTTCGACGTCTTTAAGCCCATAGCGAACCTAAGTTGCTAGAACTTATTGACGCGTTACTGACCACAACAGGATGTGGTCGCAAGCCGCCTCGACCACAACTAATTGGTCTGCTAGTTTTGGTCGTCAATAGGTTTGTCGCGATTATTGTGTGAAATTCCTCCTGTTTTTAGCTTGCGCGTCGGAAACTCTCACGGCCTCAGGGCCAAAGCGGGTTTTTGATGCCGATTTTGTCCGGCAAGCGAGCACGATTACCGGGTTCGCGTCGTAGTTCGGCCAAGCTTCGAATTCCGCCTTTTGCTTGGTTTTGGTCAAATTCAAATCGGAAGCGACGTATCCGGGGAAGCGCGACCCACGTCGGCGAGCGTTTGGTGACTCGCCCTATAGCCAACCGGGCGTCGATCCTTTGATATAGAAGCATTCTTCGAATTCTTCTCATCAATCACCCCGATTTCAGCCGCGCGCTTATTTCGCAGTTCGAGCCGTTGATTTCGCGCGCGACTCTTTCGGACGATGAGTCCAAGGGCTTCCGGTCTCCTGCTGGGCAGCGCCACCGCGCCCGAGTTTCGGCGCTCACGGCCTCTTGCAATTCGCCCGAAGACCCCGTCGCAACATCGGGCGTTCCGCATGAAAAACGAGATCGGGCTCGGTTAGCCCGGCCAACAAATAATAATTAGCTGCTAATGAAAAACGATTTGGGGCGCTTAAACTCTCGCTGGCATGCCGCGAGGTAAGACATCGGGATGAATCTTTCCCGATTTTCTGCCCCAACCCGTTCTTCCAATTCCAATTCAACCCAGCCGCGCGACTTGCCAAATCCGCGTGGCGATGCTCACCCGGCGCGAAAGGGGAGTCCGACCACCTCCTCCGAGGAAGCGGCGCACGACGCCCGGTTGGTTCAACGGTTCAACGCCGGCGACGCCCGCGCGTTTGTTGAAATCATGGAGCGCTATCGGGAAAAAATGTTCGCCATCGCGTTCGCCTATCTCCGCAACCGCACCGATGCCGAGGAAATCGCGCAGGACACTTTTATTCGGGCTCACCGCGCCCTCGGCCGCTTCCGCGGCGATTCTTCGCTCGCGACGTGGTTGCACCGCATCACCGTCAATCTCGCGCGCAACCGCTACTGGTATTTTTTCCGCCGGCGGCGCCACAGCACGCTCTCGCTCGATTGTCCGCTCGGCGCAGAAAACGACGGCACGTTTGCCGAACTGATCGCCGCCGACACACCCAGTCCCGCCCAAGAAAATGTGCGCGCCGAATTTTCGGATCTCGTCGCCTCTTGCATGGAACGCCTCGACGCCAGCCACCGTGAGATTCTCACCTTGCGGAATGTGCTCAATCGTTCCTACGGCGAGATCGCCATCGCGCTCAACCTCAACGTCGGCACAGTCAAGAGCCGCATCGCCCGCGCGCGGCACAATCTCCGCGCCCAACTCATCGCGGCCTGTCCGGAGTTTTCCGCTGAGTCCGAGAGCTCCGATTGGTTCGAGCCCGCCCGCGCCCCTGGCCGCAGCGTGCGGGCCCTGGCATAAACGCGCGCGGCGCGGGCTCGGGC
>CAMCWW010000161.1:0-6220 GCA_945882935.1 Opitutus sp. GAS368 | reverse complement strand
AGGCCGATGCACGGCAGGTAGACGGGGTCGATCGGGGCGAGAAGTTTGCCGGGGACGACAACGGGTTCGGTGACGCGGAAGTCGCCGAAGATATCGCCGGTGATTGCGCGGGCTGAGCCGTCGGCTTGGAGTGAGGCGTAGGCGGGGCCGGCCGGGGTGAGGTGGCGGATGATTTTCATTTGGATTTGGGAGAGATGAGATCGATGCCGCGCAGGCCGAAATGCGGTGCGGCGGCGAGGAGGTGGCGGTCGTGGCTGTAGATTGCTTTGAGGCCGGCATCGGCGGCGCAGGCCAGGTGGAGGGCGTCGGCGGCGCGGAGGAAGACGGTGCGCGGGAGACGTGATAGGGTGGCGCAAGCGTCTTTAATCAGCTGGGAGGGCAGAGGGAGATAGTGGATCAATCCCTCGGCCACGTCTTGCTCGTGTTTGGCCCAGATCATTTTCAACTGAGCGGCGGTGAGGATGCCTTCGCGTTGGTTGCGCTTAAACGTCGCCATCAATTCGAGCCGGCCGTGTTCGCCGCAAGCGAAGTCGCCTTGGTCGGCGAAGGCACGGAGTACGGCATCGGTGCCGGCTTCGCGCAGGTAGAGTTTCGCCAAATAGGATGTGTCCCAGTAGGTCATCGGCTGCCGCGGTCCTCGGATATGAACGCGGTAGAGTCGGCCGGACTGACGGGCATCCAAGCGAGGCGCGCGGCGGGGTCCAGCGCCGCGCGTGGCCGGGCGGGAGTAGCGAGCGGGCGAAGCTCGGCGATTTCTTCGCCACGGTCGGTGACGATGAGAGTCTGTTTCTTGGCGGTCCGGACCCAGCGTCCCGTCTCGGCGTGGAGCTGTTTGATCGAGATGGTCTTCATCGCGGCCAAGGTGTCACCGGTTACACCTTGGTCAAGACGGGTCTGCGAACGGCGATGGCAGAGGAATGGCGCGGGAGGTCCTTACGCTTGGGCCTCGGCGTAGGCGGCCATACCGATGCAGCTGCAGACGAGGTTGCGGTCGCCGTAGACGTTGTCCACGCGGCCCACGCTCGGCCAGAATTTGGCTTGGCGGGCGAAGTCGCTCGGGAAGGCGGCCAGCTCGCGGGAGTAGGGGCGATCCCACTCGTCGCCGCACACCACCTTGGCCGTGTGCGGGGCGTGCTTGAGCGGGTTGTTGGTTTTGTCGGACTCCCCGTTCACCACGGCCTGCATCTCGCCGTGGATCGAGATCATCGCATCGCAGAAGCGGTCGAGCTCGCTTTGGGCTTCGCTCTCCGTGGGCTCGATCATAAAGGTGCCGGGGACGGGGAACGACATCGTCGGCGCGTGATAGCCGTAGTCCATGAGCCGCTTGGCGGCGTCTTCAACTTCGATGCCGAATTTTTTCCAGGCGCGGAGATCGATGATGCACTCGTGGGCGATGAGGCCGGCGCTGCCGCGGTAAAGCACGGGGAAGAATTTCTCCAGGCGTTTGGCCATGTAGTTGGCTTTGAGGATGGCGTGCTTCGTCGCTTCGGCGAGGCCGTCGGGGCCCATCATGCGGATGTACATCCAGGAAATGACGAGGATGCTGGCGGAGCCATAGGGCGCGGCGGAGACGGCGCCGCTGGCGCGATTTGAAATTTGAGATTTGAGATTTGAAAGTTCGCCGCCCGGTGCGAAGACGTGGCCTGGGAGGAAGGGCACGAGGTGCGCGGCGACGCCGATGGGGCCCATGCCGGGGCCGCCGCCGCCGTGGGGAATGCAAAACGTTTTGTGCAGATTGAGGTGGCAGACGTCGGCGCCGATGTGGCCGGGGGAGGTGAGGCCGACTTGGGCGTTCATGTTGGCGCCGTCCATGTAGACTTGGCCGCCGTGCGCGTGGATGGTGGCGCAGATGTCTTTGATCGCGGACTCGAAGACGCCGTGCGTCGACGGGTAGGTGATCATGAGCGCGGCGAGATCGTCGGAGTGCGCGGTGGCTTTCGCGGTGAGGTCGGCGACGTCGATGTTGCCTTGGGCATCGCAGGCGACGGGCACGACGGTGAAGCCGCACATCGCGGCGCTGGCGGGGTTGGTGCCGTGGGCGCTGGTTGGAATCAGGCAGATGTGGCGGTGGCCTTGGCCGCGCGCCTCGTGGTAGGCGCGGATGACGAGCAGGCCGGCGTATTCACCTTGGGATCCGGCATTGGGCTGAAGGGAAACGCCGGCAAAACCGGTGATATCGGACAGCCAAGTCTCAAGATTTTTGAAAAGCTTGGCGTAGCCGCGGGTCTGTTCGGGCGGCGCGAAGGGGTGGAGTTTTCCGAATTCGGGCCATGAGACCGGAAACATCTCACTCGTGGAATTGAGCTTCATCGTGCACGAGCCGAGCGAGATCATCGAGTGGCAGAGCGAAAGGTCTTTGGCCTCGAGCCGCTTGATGTAGCGGAGCATCTCGTGCTCGGTGTGGTAGCGGCTGAACGTTGCGTGGGTCAGGAACGCCGACGTGCGCGCGAACGGCGCGGGGAAATCGGAAAGTTGAGAATTGAGAGTGGGGAGTTGAGTGCTGAAGCCGGCGCTCGCGGATTCGCTGAAGAAACTGAGCAGGAGCTCCACGTCCTCGAGGGTCGTCGTCTCATCCAGCGACACGCCCACGGTATACTCGTCGACCGGACGAAGATTGATTTTCCGGGCCTCGGCGGCGGCGTGGACGCGGGCGGCGGAAACGCCAGTGACGGTGAGCGTGTCGAAGACGGGCTCGGCGTTGACCTTGGCGCCAGCGCCGCGCAATCCGGCGGCGAGCAACTCCGTGAGCAGCTTCACGCGGCGCGCAATCTTCTGCAGGCCGTCGGGCCCGTGGTAAACGGCGTACATCGACGCCATCACGGCGAGGAGCACCTGGGCCGTGCAGATGTTGGACGTGGCCTTGTCGCGGCGGATGTGTTGCTCGCGGGTGCCGAGCGCGAGCCGCATCGCGGGATCGCCCTGCGCGTCCTTCGAGACACCGACAAGCCGGCCGGGCATCTGGCGCTTGAAGGCATCCTTCGTGGCGAGGAAGCCCGCATGCGGTCCGCCGAAGCCGAGCGGGACGCCGAAGCGTTGGGCCGAGCCGACGGCGACATCGGCGCCGAATTCGCCCGGCGCGCGAAGAAGCGTGAGCGACAATAGATCGGTCGCCACGATGGTGAATGCGCCGACGGCATGCGCGGCGGCGAAGAATGCGGCGTAGTCGTGAATCGAGCCCGTGGTGTCCGGATACTGCACGAGGACGCCAAAGCAGTTGGCGGCGACGGCGAAGCTGCGGTGGTCGCCGACCACAACCTCGATGCCGAGCGGTTGCGCGCGGGTTTTGACGATGTCGATGGTCTGCGGGTGGCAGCGATCCGAGACGAAGAAGACCCGGTGCGCCGCGGCGTCACCCTCTTTCAGGCGGTGGCACATCATCATCGCCTCGGCGGCGGCGGTGCCCTCGTCGAGCATCGAGGCGTTGGCAATCTCGAGCCCGGTGAGATCGGTGATGACCGTCTGGAAATTCAGGAGGGCCTCGAGCCGGCCCTGCGAAATCTCGGCCTGGTAGGGGGTGTAGGCGGTGTACCAGCCGGGGTTCTCGAAGATGTTGCGCTGGACGACGGGCGGCGTGTGCGTGTCGGAATAGCCAAGGCCGATGAAACTCCGGAAGACCCGATTCTCGCTGGCGAGAGCGCGAAGCTCGGCGAGGGCGCCGCTTTCGCCGAGAGCGGCAGGGAGGTTGAGGGCGGGCCGGCGGATCGCCGGCGGCACCGCGGCGTCGATCAGCGCTTCGAGGTTCGCGAACCCGAGCTGGCCCAGCATGGCAGCCGGATCGGCGGAGCTGTCGCCCAGGTGGCGCCGGGCAAACGTGTCGGTGGGGGCGAGGAGTTCGCGCGGCGAGGGCATGAGTTTCGCGCACGCTAGGCGCGGGGGCGGATCGCGCAACCGCGATCTGGGCGCGGGGCGGCGATTAAAGAATTTGTTTCGTCTCCGAAAGCGGCACTGTTTGACGCCTCCCTTCATGCCCCCGACGGATTCGTATTCCACGCGGCAGGCGCGCGCCGATTACATCGATCGGCGGCTGGGCGCGTTGTATCCGGCTCCGCCGATCCCGTTGCAGCATCGCGATGCGTACACGCTGTTGATTGCCGTCCTGTTGTCCGCGCAGTGCACGGACAAGCGCGTCAACGAAGTCACGCCCCGGCTCTTCGCGCTGGCTGACGCCCCGGCGGCGATGGTCGCGCTGGCCGTGGACGCGATCAACGCGATCGTCCGGCCCTGCGGCCTCGCGCCGCGGAAGGCGCAGGCGATTCACGGGCTGTCCAGGATTCTTTTGGAAAAGCATGGCGGCCAGGTGCCACGCACGATGGAGGAACTTGAGGAGCTGCCCGGCGTGGGGCACAAGACCGCGAGTGTGGTCATGGCGCAGGCGTTCGGCGTGCCGGCGTTCCCGGTGGACACGCACATCCACCGGCTGGCGCAGCGCTGGAAACTGACGAACGGCCGGAGCGTGGAGCAGACCGAGGCCGACCTGAAGAAACTGTTCCCCCGCGACCACTGGAACCGCCTGCACCTCGCGATCATCTACTACGGCCGCGAGCACTGCTCGGCTTGGAGCTGCGACGGGACCGTCTGCGAAATCTGCCGCGAACTGTTTCCGCGACGGAAGAAACCGGTCGTCACGCGCAAGTAGCTTTGGTGCCCGCGGACACACCCCGGCGCTGCGCGCCACCCCTCTCCAAGATGGGACCTTGGTGAAGCGTTTCGCTTGAGTCCCCTCTGGAGAGTGGTGCCCGAAGGGCGGGGTGTGTTAGTTGGCGGTAGCCCTGCCCGTGACGCGGGGAGTTCTTCCTCGCTTCGCCTAAAGCCGTGCCGCTGCTCACGCCGCGGGCTACTCTTCTGAGGTGAAACCGAGGCGGGCAATTGGAGGGACGAGGTCCCCCGAGTCCGAATCCGTGAAGCCATGTAATCGGCCTCGACGGAGCTCGGCCCTCCAGACGACAGGAAGAGCCTGACAGCCTCTACCCGATCAGCTCGTCGATCACGGCGCCGCCGAACTGGCTGATCTGCTTGAAGCGACCGCCGTGGAAATAGGTCAGCTTGTTGTCGTCGAGTCCGAGGAGGCGGAGGAGCGTGACATGCACGTCGCGCACATGATGGACGCAGCCGACAGCCTCGGCGCCGATTTCGTCGGTGGCCCCGATCGTGTGGCCGGCCTTCACGCCTCCGCCGGCGAACCACATCGTCATCGCCTTGGGATTGTGATCGCGGCCGTAGGCGGTGCCGCCGCGGACGCCGTTGTCCGGGGAGCGACCGAACTCGCCGCACCAGACAACGAGCGTGCTGTCGAGCAGGTCGCGCTGCTTGAGATCCGCGAGCAGCGCGGCCACGGGCTGATCGACGCGGCGAACGAGGTTGCCGTGGGCGCGCTCGATGTAGTCATGGGAATCCCAGGTGCCGGCGTAGAGTTGCACGAAGCGCACGCCCTTCTCGACCAGCCGGCGCGCGAGCAGGCACTTGCGGCCAAAGGCGTCGGTGGGTTCGAGGCCGAGGCCGTAGCTGGCCTTCAGCTTCTCGTTCTCGCCGTCGAGATCGAGGAGGCCGGGGACTTCCATCTGCATGCGGAACGCGAGTTCGTAGGCGGCCGTCCGCGCTGCGAGTTCCTCATGCTGCGGATGGGCGGCGTGATGGCCGGCGTTGAGCTCGGCGAGCAGGTCGAGGTTCTGGCGCTGGTGTTCGCGCGTGATGCCGGCGGGCGGCGTGAGATCGAGAATCGGGGCGCCCTTGGGCCGGAGCGGCGTGCCTTGGAAATACGCCGGCAGGAAACCGCTGCCCCAGTTGGCCGCGCCACCCTGCGGATACGAAACCTCGGGCAGGACGACAAAGCCGGGCAGATCCTGGTTGAGCGTCCCGAGGCCGTAGTTGACCCACGCGCCCAGGGCCGGATCGCCGCCGAAGCGGTTGCCGGTGTTCATCTGGTACATGGCGGTCGGATGATTGACCGAGTCGACCTGGCAACCGCGGTAAAAGCAGATGTCGTCGGCCACGCGGGCGAGATGCTCCCAGTTGGTCGCCATGTCGGCCCCGCTCTGGCCGGCGCGGCGAAACGCGAACGGGCTCCTCACGTAGTAACGCTTGCCGCTCTCCATCGCCGATTTCTCGCGACCCTCGCGGGTGAAGTCCTGCAGGTGCAGCGCGTCGAGCTTCGGCTTCGGGTCGAAGGTGTCGATGTGCGACGGGCCGCCCTCCATCATGAGGAAGATGCAGTTCTTGGCCT
>CAMCWW010000160.1:0-6242 GCA_945882935.1 Opitutus sp. GAS368 | reverse complement strand
GTGGGAGGCGCGGAGGTTTCAAGTCCGCCGCATCCCACGGTCCTCTTGGTTGAGTCGGGTGGATCGCGGTTACCGGTGTGGAATGTCGCAGGAGCGAGTCCGATCGTTGATCGTGATGGCAAAAAGACCAAGTTGAGAAGTGATGCCGTCTTCTTTGCTGAACGCGCGCCCCACTATGCCGATGGCGATGTGAATATCGCCGAGTTGACGGTCAATGGCATGTCTCAGGTCGCGACGGTCGATAGCCTGGCGAATTTATCCCGTGCCGGTGGCAGGTTTGGGGGCACGGCGTATTTTGAATTCACGGCGAATGCATCGGTGGATCTCAAGGGTGCGTTTGTCGCAGTTTTAATGTACGACCAAAGCTTCCTTACCGACGACCGGGTCAACCCGGTGCCCGAAATCGTGGTGCGAGAACTGCCGACGCTGTGGGCGGGAGAGGACGCGAAGATTGCGTTTAGCAGCCCCTTGTCCGACCCGAAAGTTCGGCCCGGAGTGTTGATGCT
Source organism: Opitutus sp. GAS368 (assembly GCA_945882935.1). GTDB lineage: Bacteria > Verrucomicrobiota > Verrucomicrobiia > Opitutales > Opitutaceae > Tous-C4FEB. The sequence goes on along the minus strand of CAMCWW010000160.1, from coordinate 5,736 downwards.
TATTTTTGCAGCGGGCGGTGGCGAGGTGCAGACCAATTTTTCGGCTTATGCCGGGCGTTATTTCCAACGTATCGCCCAGGCGCGTCTTGCCGTCGCGCTGCCAAAGTATCTGGCGGAGCTAGGGCCTTTGGACCGGGCGGCCGTTCCCGCCCTGCGCTTCAACCCGATTCTACCTGAAAATATCATCAAACCAAAGGCACCCATCGAAGCGATGTTGGCGGTCAGCGAAAAAGGTTGGGTGACCGAGGTGGAACTGCCCGAGGAAATCGATCCGAGACTGGCGACGTCGCTGAAAGCCAATTTGCAGGGCTGGATGTTTTTGCCGCGCATCGTCGCGGGCACACCGGTTTCCACGCGAATCAAGTTACCTCTTAAATTTTAGGCTCCGGGCGATGGAGCATAAAGCCGCGGCTATTTCACTTTTGCGCAAAAAATGCAGTCGCGGGGTTCGGGGCCGATGTTGGGTGAGACGTGCCAGCGGCGAAGCAAGGTCTCGCGGGTGAGGCCGGATTTTTCCATCACGCGGACAGAGGAGGGATTGGCGGCGTCGCAATAGGCCCACACGCGGTAGACGTCGGTTTGAGCGATCGTCCACTCGACGACGGCGGTAAGGGCTTCCGTCATCATGCCGCGGCCCCAGAATTTTTTTGCGAGCACGTAGCCGCACATGACTTTCCCGCCGTCGGGCATCAGCCCGATGGAACCGATGGGCGAATCGGTGCCGCGCAGACAGAGCACCCAAGCGTAATGTTGGCTGGTGGGACGCTCCCAATCCGCCGCGCGGTCCCGCAAGAAATCGGCTAGAAGTTCAACGCGGGTGTAGGGAGCCCAGGAAAGGTAGCGGGTCACGTCCGGATCGTTGGCGTAGGCGGCAAAAACGGCGGGTGCATCCTCGGCGCGGGGGCGGCGAGCGGTGAGTCGGGGGGTGGCAAAAGTTTCGGGCGGACGAAGCATACGCGGCGGGCGTTGGGTAACAGACCGGTAGACGCTCCCGACGGCCAAACGTTGTGCTCGGGCGAAGCGGAGGTTACGCCGTAACACGATCGTCTCTATGGCAGCTGCGGGCTGCAGTTTGATTGTGTGATCGCAGGCGGGGATTTTACCGGGGCGGATTGCGCGCGGTCGCTCGGCCCTCAACACCACCGACGTAGTTAATTCTCTCCGGCAGTTTTGAGGGGGGTTAATGGGCTGCCGGGCGCGATTCAACCGATCGATTGGACGACGAAGACCCTCACACACGACGGCGGGCGTTTTACGCACACTCATGCGGTCTTGTTTGATCGGTTGGTCTTGGCGCTCGGGAGCATCACGGATTTGAGTGAGGGGCCGAGCCTGGCCAACTACCGGTTGCCGGGGAGATTTTCGCCTGGTGAAACGCTGAACGCTCAATTCGCGTGCGTTCGGACTGGTTTTCACCGCGCCTTGGAGCCAACTTTTCTCGCACGTCGCCCAAAATGGGGTGTTAGCGCAACCCGACCATGATTTCTTCACGCCGCTGCTGGTGCATCTTCTTTGTCGCGACCGCCGCCGTTTTGGCGGCCCGGGAACGACCGCATCACGTCGTGTTGATCACGATCGATGGATTGCGTTGGCAGGAAGTATTCAGAGGCGCGGAAGAGGCGCTGATGACCACGGATAAGACGGCGGGCGGAGGCGTGCCCGCGGGCTCGCTCACGGCGTTGAAGGCGGATTTTTTGGCCGACACCCCGGAGGAGCGGAGGAGGAAGTTGATGCCGTTTTTTTGGGGTACGCTGGTGCCGGCCGGCCAGGCGTTTGGCAACCGCGACCTCCGCAGTGCGGCGCGGGTGCTCAACGCCGAGCGCATCTCGTATCCGGGCTACAACGAACTGCTGACGGGTGCGCTGGATCCTCTGATCATATCGAATATGCCGATCCCCAACCGCAACGTGACCGTGTTGGAGTGGTTGCACGGTCGGCCCGGTTTCGGCGGCCGCGTCGGAGCGGCGGCGGCGTGGCGGGTGTTTGCGCCGATCATCAACGTCGGCCGCAGCCGGTTGCCGGTTTTTGTGACGCAACAGCACTCGGCCCCCGGAACTGTTTCACCACGGATTACGGAGTTGGAGCGGATGATGGACGATATTCCACCGATCACGCCGGAGGAGAATTTCGATGCGTTCGTCTATTACGCGACGCTCGACATGATGGATACCCTGCGACCGCGGGTGTTTTTGTTCGCCCTCGGCGAGCCGGACGAGTGGGCCCACGCCCGACGTTATGACCGTTATTTGTATTCGATCCAACGGTGCGACCGGTTCATCGGGCAGCTCTGGGAAAAACTGCAGGCCGATCCGGAGTATCGTGGCACGACGAGCTTTGTCCTCTCGTCCGATCACGGGCGGGGGATCACACCAGAGGATTGGATCGGACACAACAAAAAGATCCCGCGCGCCGAAGAAACGTGGATCGCGGCCATTGGCCCGGCTGTGTCGGCGCTCGGTGAACGGCGGAACGTGGCCGAGGTCCATCAGGCGCAGGTCGCGGCGACGGTGGCGGCGCTCGTCGGCGAGGATTTTCTGGCGGCGTTTCCGGCGGCGGCGGAACCCATTGCCGATGTGGTACGCGGCCCGGCGCGGCCGTGAAACGCGGCCGTAGCGTTCAGCCCAATGCTTCGCGGACGAGGTCGGCGATGGCGGGCGGGAGCGCGAGGCCGGCGGCGGTTTGCTGGGCCGCGGGGCTCAGTTTGCGCCAAGTTTTTTTCAGAATATCGACGAATTTCTCGCGCGGGTAATCGGCGTGTTGAGCGGCGAAGGCGGAGATTTCGTTTTCCAAAAAAACCAGCACGGCGGCGTCCTCGAGGGCTTGGGTGCCGGGGTTGGTTTTGAGGCCGGTTTTGGAAACCCACGTGACGGCTTCGGCGGCTTCGGCGGTCGATACGCCCGCTTCGAGCAGCAGGGTGCGGGCGCGTTCGGCTTGTTTCACGTAAAGTGAGCGGCGCCACGCGAGGTAGCCAGGTTTGCCCTCGGGAAATGTGGCGCGGGGCGTGAGCCAGCGTTCGAGATGTTGGCAACGAGCGGCGAGGCGAAGAATCGGCGCGGCGTCGGGGATCAATCGGACGACCCAAGCCTCGACGCGTTCGCTGTAGACGAGTTCGGCGGGTCGGCCGTCGACGGTGCGGATCGGGTCGGCGGCGTGGACTTCGTCGATGAGTTGGCGGGCGCGGGCGTAGGCTTCCATATCGAGGTGAGAGCCGAAACGGTTGCGTGGAGCGCGGCAAGCGGTTGGTTTTTCAGGATGTTCCCGCCCCAGGACTGCCAGCGCTGCGGTGTCTGCTGTTTTTCGAAGCTGGAAACATATGTCCGCGTGACGGGAGACGATTGGTCGCGGCTCGGCGGTGAAGCGGAGCGGGTGGCGCACTTCATCGGCCACCGCGCCTACCTGAAAATGGAGCGGGGGCGCTGCGCGGCTTTGGCGGTGCGCGAATCGACGGACGGTGCGCGGGAGTTTTTCTGCACCGTTTACGCCATGCGGCCGCAGACCTGCCGCGATCTCGGGCGCGGTTCGCCCGAGTGTGCAGGCGAGATCGCGCTGAAAGGTTCGCGGCCCGCCACCGAAGTTTTTCAGCCCTAGGTCGCTGAATTAGCTGGCTTCCCCGGTACCAAAAAAACGACTCCCCCATGCCCACGCGCCGCGAATTACTCCGCACCGCCACCGTCGGCCCCACCGCTCTACCGGTCCTCGCCGCGGTTGGCTCGGCTTCGGTCCCTGCGCCTCAGACCGCAACCACCGCGACGTCATCCGCCCGCGACGCGTTCCTCGGCGAATCCGTGTCCAGCCGTGGTTCAATTGAATCACAGCTGGCTTAGGCGAAGGCGAGGGCCCCTAGGCCCGCGCGCTTGAACGCCGCGCAGCCCTCTGCTCACCTTCGTTCCCGATGACGAATCACTCCACGACTCCCGGCGCGCGCGAGCAGACGTTTGACGCGATCGTCATCGGCTCCGGCATCAGCGGCGGCTGGGCAGCGAAGGAGCTCTGCGAGGCCGGCCTGCGCACCCTCGTGCTGGAGCGCGGCCGCGACGTGAAGCACCGCGACGATTATCCGACGGCGTTGAAAAACCCGTGGGATTTCTCGCACCGCAACAAGACCCCCCGCGCCGTCGTCACCGCGAATCCCATCGCTAAAAAATGCTATGCCTTCGACGAAGCTACCGCGCACTTCTTCGTCAAAGACGACGAGCATCCCTACGTGCAGGACCGGCCCTTCGATTGGATTCGCGGCTATCAGGTCGGCGGCAAATCCCTCATTTGGGCCCGCCAGACGCAGCGCTGGAGCCGCTTTGATTTCGAGGGTCCGGCCCGTGACGGCTTCGGCGAATGGCCGATCACTTACGACGAACTCGCGCCTTGGTATTCCCACGTCGAGCGCTTCGCCGGCATCAGCGGCAACTACGATGGCCTCGAGACTCTGCCCGACGGCGAATTTCTCCCCGCATGGGAAATGAACGACGTCGAGAAACACGCGCAGAGCAAAATCATGGCCGCCTTCCCCGGCCGCCACGTGATCCAGGGCCGCTGCGCCCATCTTACCGCTCCGCAGCCGCAACACCTCGCGCAAAACCGCGGCCAATGTCAGGCCCGCAATCTCTGCTATCGCGGCTGCCCGTTCGGCGCCTACTTCAGTTCCAACTCCGCTACGCTTCCCGCCGCGGCCGCCACCGGCCGGCTCACGCTCCGGCCGCACTCCGTCGTCGAGTCGATTTTGTACGACTCCGCCACGGGCCGCGCCAGCGGCGTGCGCGTGATCGATGCCGTCACGAAACAGGCCACGGAATTTTTTGCCCGCGTCATTTTCGCCAACGCCTCCTGCCTCAACACCAACCTCCTGCTCCTCAACTCGACGTCCGCCCGTTTCCCCGCCGGCCTCGGCAACGATCACGGGCTGCTCGGTCGCTACGTCGCGTTTCACAATTACCGCGGCAGCCTCTCCGCGGCGGTCGAGGGCTTTGAGGATTCCTACTATTCCGGTCGCCGTCCCACGCAGTTGATGATGCCCAATTTTCGCAACGTGCGGAAACAGGAGACCGATTTCCAGCGCGGTTACATGGTGTTCTTCGGCGCGTCGCGTGCCGCCTGGCAACAGGGCAACCACGCGCCCGGAGTGGGCGCGGCTTTCAAAGACCGGATCACACGCCCCGGTCCTTGGGGCATCTATATGATGATGCAGGGCGAGACGGTCCCGCGGAAAGAAAACCACGTCCGCCTCTCGGCCGACCACAAAGACGCGTGGGGCATTCCCCAGCTCGTCACGTCCATCGGCTACGACGACAACGACGAGAAACTTCTGCGCGACTTTCTCGCCCGTGGCCAAGAGATGCTCGAAGCCGTCGGCTCCAACAAAATCACCGCCCGCGATTCCAAGCAGAACCCTGGCCTCGACATCCACGAGATGGGCGGCGCGCGCATGGGCCACGACCCCAAGACCTCGTTGCTCAACCGCTGGAATCAACTCCACGCGTGCACCAACGTCTTTGTGACCGACGGCGCCTGCATGACTTCGACTGGCACCCAAAATCCCTCGCTCACCTTCATGGCGTTCACCGCCCGCGCCGCGCAGCACGCCGTGGCCGAGCTCAAAAAAGGCAACTTATGAACCGCCGCGAAGCCCTCCGCCAAACGGCGCTCGCCGCCGGCGCTGCCGCTCTCTGGGCGAGTCTGCCCGCCCGCACCTGGGCTGCGCTCGCCGCACCCGCGGACTGGTCCGCCGACGATGAAGCACTG
>CAMCWW010000159.1:0-6315 GCA_945882935.1 Opitutus sp. GAS368 | reverse complement strand
GCGATTCGCGACGCGGAGAGCGGAAAAGCCAAGACCTATCCCGCCTCGGTGCTGCTCGATTGAGCTACACGGTTCAAGTCAAGGAACAGGTGCGCGCGTTTCAAGCGACGCTTGGTCTGCAATCTCGGCGTGAAATCAAACGCGCCATCCTCCGATTGAGCCACGAGGCCGGCAACATCAAGGCGCTGAACGACAATCTGGCGGGCTACTATCGGCTCAAGGTAGGTAGATATCGGGTAATCTTTCGATACCTGCCCGGCCAAGTCGTCGATTGCGTCTACCTCAACGAACGCTCCCTCGTTTACGAACTCTTCGAAGCCGAGATGGCGCGCATCGTCAGCCGGGAATGATCGCGCCTCACGGCCGTAGGTGCCGGTCGGCGAAGTCCAGATACTGCGCCCAATCGTAGGCGATGATGTCGTGTTTCCCGGTCCGGATGTGGTAACGGAGCGTCCCGCCCACCGGGGCGTCCAAAGCCGGCATCGCCGTCACTCCCAACCCCGTCTTTCCGTGCAGCGTGTAAACCGGCTCGGCGCCCAGCGCGGACAAAAATTCCCCACGCGGATCCGCCCACTGGTCGCCAGCCGCACTCGCCACGTAGAGCGGCCGCGGCGCGATCAACGCCAGCAACTGGTGCTGGTCCACGGGCAGCGCCGTTTCGTTGTCGTCGTAACGGCGGAAGTTTTTCGCAAACCAGTGCGGAAATTTTTGATTTATAATCCCGACCGTCTCGCCGTAGACGCGCTTGCTCAACGCCGCCCCGCCGCAGCCGCTCTCGTTGGAAATCACGAGCGCGAACCGCTCGTCCTCCGCCCCGGCCCAAAGCGCCGCTTTGCCCAGCCGCGAATGCCCGTGCAGCGCGACCCGCTTCGCGTCCACCGCGGCGTCCGTCTCCAAGTAGTCGAGAGCGCGACTGAGTCCCCAAGCCCACGCGCCGACCGCGCCCCACGCATCGCCCGCCCGGTCCTCGGCCCCGCCGGTCCCAAAAAGAGCCGGCACGCCCTCCGTCAATCCGCCGGCCCGATCCGGCGCGAGGTCGTTGCACCAAGCCGAGGCGACGGCATAACCGCGCGCGATCACCGCCTCGATCTGCCAGCGCTCCGCATGAGCTCCGCGTTGCTCCGGTTTTTTTTCCGGCTGCGGGTCAACCGGCCGGTAACGCTGCGTGTCGTAGATCGTGCGCGGCTGCGCCAGCGCGATGCCGGGGTCGGTGTGCACCGTGTGATTGCCAAAAAAATTGAGCCCGAGAAACACCGGCGGCGGAGTCGCCACTTGGTTGGGCACATAAAGCAGGAGATTCATCCGGGGGCCGTCGGTTTTGCCGGTGAACCACAGCGTGATCTCCTTGCGCGTGGCCTTGCCGCCGAGCGCGGCGCGATCGACGGACGTCACCTCGGCCCGTATCGCCGCCGGCCGCCCCGCCGGCGTGCGCCCGTAGACCTCACGGGCAAATAATTCCAATAGCTCCGGCCGCCGCTGGGCGCGCCACGCAGCGGCGTCGCGCACCGGCGAGCCGTCGGCCATCACCAACGGATCGGGTAACGTGTAAGGCGAGACTTTGGCCTCGTCGGTGTGGGCGGGTCGGGGTGCGGCGGACATGGGGCCGACGATGAGAGCTCCGAGGATTAGAGTTACTGGCGGGAGAAGGCGCATGGCCGACTCTCGCACTGCTTAACTTTCGAGAACAAGAACTACCTTAGCTCGATTGATTTCGCCGGATGCGTCTCCGCTAGCCGACAAACCTGTAATCATACGGCGCGCGCAGCTCGCGGGCGAGGTGGGCGTTGCCGGCAGCGGCGTGCTCGCCGACAAAATTTTCCGTCGCCGCGTCCCACGTGAGTTTTTTCCCGGTGCGCAGCGAGATCGCCCCGAGATGACACATCGTTGCCGAGCGGTGGCCGGTCTCGACGTCGCAGATCGGATCCTGCCGCGAACGCACGCTTTCGATGAAATTCGCCATGTGCTCTTTGCTGCGTTGCAACTGAATCGAACCCTCGGGCAGCGGCGTCGTGAGCAACGCCGGATCGCTCGCCGTGATCTGACCGCGGCGCACCCAAATCCAACCGTTGGTGCCTTCAAAGCGGATGCCGTTGCGCTGACCCTCCATGTTGATGACCGCACCGTAGATGCTGTCGTCCTTCGTCGTGAGAATCGTGAGCTTGATCCCGTCGGCGTAGGTGTAGCGCACTTCGTAATCGCTGATCGCCGTGTAGCCGCCGGGGGTCGGCTGGGCGAGCACGGTGGACTCGACATCACGCGGTGCGAGCTGACCGATCGCCCAATAGGCGATGTCGTTGTGGTGGGCGCCCCAGTCGGTCATTGTGCCGCCCGAATAGTCATACCAAAAGCGAAACGTCTTGTGCGCTCGCTGCGGCACGTAGTCGACGCGTGGTGCCGGCCCGAGCCAGAAATCCCAGTTGAGCTCGGGCGGCACGTTTGCCGCCGCAAACGGGCCTTCGTTAAGACCCGCGGGCAACCACACCTTGGCCTCTTGCAAGCGGCCGATCCGGCCATTGCGCACGAGTTCGCAGGCCAGGCGGAATTGCTGCGAGCTGCGCTGCTGGGTGCCCGTCTGCAAGATCGTGCCGCGGGCGCGCGCGGCCGTGACCAGACGGCGGCCTTCGTCGATCGTGAGCGTGAGCGGCTTTTCGCCGTAGATGTCTTTGCCCGCCTTCACGGCGCCGAGGTTGATCAACGTGTGCCAATGGTCGGGCGTGGCGTTGACGATCACCTGCACGTCGTCGCGCTCCAGCACGCGCCGAAAATCGCCGTAGATCTGCGGCGGCGTCTTCCCCTCGACCGTGAACCGCGCCGAGGCCTGGGCCGCATGCTTCGTGTCGACGTCGCAGACGGCCACGATGTCGCCGTGATTCGCCGCGTTGGTCGTGACGCCCCTGCCCTGCCCGCCGCACCCGATGAGGGCGATGCCGGGCCGGTCGTTGGGCCCGAGCCGCCGCGGACCGGGCGCTTCCGCCGCCACGAGCTGACGTTTGACAAACCACAACGGCAGCCCGGACGCCGCGGCGGCAACGCTGCACCGTTTGAGAAAAGACCGACGGGAGATTTGGAATGATTTCATGGGGCTCTCTTTTTTTGGGGGGAGGGGAACCGGCGGGGTCCGGTCTTGAACGCAAGAAGCCCCGAATGAAGGTTAGCACCTTCACCGGCTTCGATAAAGTAGAATCACGCCCAAACCGGAATCCAACCGATCACGCCTTTGCCCGGCGTTGCTTCCAGACGCGGGCGATTTCTAGGATCAACAACGGCGCGAAAATATAGATCACTTGCATCGGGAAAAGTTTTCGCGCGGCGGCTTGGTGATACACCGCAAGGGCCGCCGCGACGTAGATGAGGCGGTGGATATTTTTCCAGAGCTTACCTCCGAGCCATTTGATCGCGGCGTTCCCACTCGTCGCCGCCAGCACGAGTAGAATCGTGAACGCGATCAGCCCCGTCAGTTGGAACGGTTTTTCTACCGCCGTCTTCAGCGTCGCGGGCACCGCCGCGAGTTCGAGGCCGCCCTCGTAGATGAGGTGCGTCGCCAAGTGCAGTGCCGCGTAAACGAACACCGCTACGCCGACGAGGCGGCGGTGGCGGTTGAGCGCCTGCGCCACGCCCCACTTGGGCCAGAGCACGCGCAACGGTGAAAACGACAGCACGGTCGCGAGCAAGATGCACGCGACGAAGCCGAGGTGATGCAGGACGTATTTGAGCGGATCGGCCGTCACGCTCGGATCCTCGCGCCCGAAGATCGGCCACAACGGCCAGAGGCCGGGCAGCACAAGCAAGGTCCAGACGACGACTTTTGATCGCAGCAATTTTTCGAGGATCAGCATGAACGTAAAAATCGCAGAAGGAGGAACCGCTAATTTCCACTAATCTGCGCGAATTAACGCGCTTCGGATAGAATCCAGCTCAACCGGTGATTCACCTAAATCGTGAATCAAAAACTCACTTTCGGAACAATTCTTCCTCATAAATTAGCGGGAATTGGCGAAGATTAGCGGTCAACTCACTGCTGAATTCAGGATGGAAGCGACGAAGCGATCCCGCTGGATCGCCGCGCTCGGCGGAGCCGGACGCGCGATGACAAAATCCTCAATAATTCTTCCGCAGGTCCATCCCGGTGTAGAGCGCGGCAACTTGTTTTTCGTAGCCATTAAACATGAGGGTTTTTTGGCGGCCACCGAGACCGCCGCCAATCACGCGCTCGCTCGCCTGCGTCCAACGCGGGTGGTCCACGGTGGGATTCACGTTGGCGTAAAAACCATACTCGCTCGATTGCAGCACCTGCCAGGTGTTACGCGGCTGCTTGTCGGTCAGCTCGATCTTCACGATCGATTTGATGCTCTTGAATCCATACTTCCACGGCACGACGAGCCGCAGCGGCGCGCCGTTTTGGTTCGGGATCGGTTCGCCATAGATTCCGGTCGCGATGAAGGCCAACTCGTTCATCGCCTCGTCCAGCCGCAGTCCTTCAACGTAGGGATAGTCGAGGTTGCCGGCCCGCTGGCCTGGGGCGTTCTTCCGGTCCACAAAGGTCGTGAATTTCACATACTTCGCCTCGGCCTTAGGATCGGCGAGCGCGATGAGTTTCGAGAGTTCGAAACCATCCCACGGCACCACCATCGACCACGCCTCGACGCATCGCAGGCGATACACGCGTTGCTCGGCGCCGCCCATTTTCATGACGAGATCGTTGGCCTCGATTTTGAACGGGTTGCGCACCAAGCCGGCGATTTCGACGGTCCACGGATCGGTCTGCCAGCCCTTATTGGCGTTGATCTTGGGCTCCGCCTTGTCGGTGCCGAATTCGAAGAAATTGTTGTAGCTCGTGATGTGCTCGTAGGCCGTGGGCTTCAGGGCCGGGTCACGGTAAGCCGGATTCGCCTGGGCCGGAAATCCCGCGGTGGCGGCGAGGACATCGCGGGCGGCGAGCGCAAAGCCGGTGACGCCGAGGGCGCGGAGAAAATCCCGGCGCTTCGACAGGTGATAGAGGCTTTCCGGGGTGACGGCGGACTCGGGGAGTTCCCAAGCTTTGGGTGAGCGAATGAGCATGGAGGTAAACGTTGAGGGTGAGAGTTGCAGGGCGAAGGAGAATTCTCACCCGCAACCAAACGCAGCCACCCGCGGGATGCAATCGAGCACCGGGGGGGGTGGCGGGCCCACCGGCCGGTCAATCGCTGGGTTGCGATTCCCGGATTAGGGCGAGGCATTGCATAGCCGCGAGTCCCCACTGGGCCGTCCCGTTGGTCGAGACCAACGGACCTTCGTCCGCCGGTCGCAGCACCGCCGGCCCGGCGACGCGACGCGTCTCAAAACGACCCCGAGAGCGCCACGGAACCGCGAAACGTTTCACGAACATCTCGTCTGCTACGATCAGCCCACGATCATAAAAGCGGCGAACTTGCCGAGCGCCCGTTCTTGGGGTGGATTCATGGCCTCCCTCATGCGATCACTGCGCTTTCTCACGATCACGGTCGGTGCCCTCGTCAGCCTCAGCGCCCGGGCCGATGTCACCCTTGCCCCGCTGTTTGCCGACCACGCGGTTTTGCAACGCGAACGGCCCGTCCCGATTTGGGGCACGGCCGATGTTGGCGAAAAGGTCATCGTGACCTTCGCCGGTCAAAGTCACGCCGTCACCGCTGCGGCCGACGGGCGTTGGATTGTTGTCCTCGACACTCTCCCCACCAGCGCCATCGGCGCCGACCTAGTCGTCACCGGGAAAAATACTCTGACCTTGAAGAACATCGTGATCGGCGACGTGTGGCTCTGCTCAGGGCAGTCCAACATGGAATTCACCGTCGATTCTCGTCCGGGCACTTGGCAGGCGACGAGCCGCGTAACCGGCGCCGATGCCGAAATCGCCCTCGCCCGTTATCCTCTGATTCGCCACATCCGGATTGAGCAATCCGTCGCTACCGCGCCGTCGGGCACCGTCACCACCTCTGGCTGGCAAATGACGACTCCGCAAACCGTCGGCGGATTCACCGCGGTCGGCTATTTCTTCGCGCGCGATCTCTTTCAAAAGCTGGGCGTGCCTATCGGCCTCGTGCACAGTTCAGTCGGCGGCACCCCGATCGAAGCGTGGCTGAGCCCGGCCGCGCTGGCGAGTTCACCGGAATTCGCCCGCGTCAGCGAACGATGGACGGAGGATCTGGCGGCCTACGCGGCAAGAAAAACCCAATTCGACCGTGATCTCGCCGCGTGGACGGCCGCCGAGGCCGCCGCAAAAACCCTCGTGGCGCCGACCAAAAAATCCGGTCCAAAAACTCCGGTGCTCACCCCGCACGCGGCGTTTGTTCAGGCGAATCC
>CAMCWW010000158.1:0-6326 GCA_945882935.1 Opitutus sp. GAS368 | reverse complement strand
CAACACAGCGTCGCCGCCGAAAAACCCAGCTTCGCATACGCCAGCGGCCGCAAATCACCGAGCATCCGATCGTGGCCCACGATGAGTTCATGCAACTGCCCGCCTGTGGATATGTATTGGTCGTCGAAGACCAGTTGCCCGCCATTTTTCCCGTGCACGCCGAGCTCCTGCCACAACTGCTCTTCGACGGCACCGAGCAGACCTTTGCCCTCGGGAAAAAAACGCGCCAGCGACGCAAACCCGTGCTCAAAATTATCCGCCGGCGAGGGTCGCACTCTGATTTTTTTCCGCCCGCCGTCGTGCACATCCACCCCTTCCGCGATCACGCCGCCGCCACGCACGGCACTCAACTGATCGGCCCGCCATTGCTTGCTCGTCGGCAGCTCCGTCATCGCCGCCACCACAATGTCCCCGAGGTGATTTTTTGTCCCACGCTGCACGGCCAACCCGGCGAGACTCCACGCCGAGCGTTTGTCATACATGTAGCTCCGCGTGCCATCGATCGGATCGAGGATGCACTTGAACCGGGTCTGCGCCACCGGCGTCCCGTGGGGGAATGTCGCCGGCTCGCCAGCTTCGAGCCCTTCCATCACCAATTCCACCGGCCACGCCCGCGGCCAGTGCGCCTCGAACCACGCCATAATCGCCGCCTCGCTCAAACGGTCCACGTGATAGATCGTGTCCGCCGCCGTGACCGCCGCCACCTTGGCAAAGGTCGCCGCTTGTCGGACCTGCGCCGCCACCAGCGTATCCCGAATCGAATCCTGCAACGCGCACAACAGCCGGCGCGCCCGGTTCATTTCCGCTGCGGTCATCGGGGCATTTTTCATCGTGAAAATATCAGAGCAACGTCGCGCCGTCTCCGGTCTGCGTGTGCAACACTTCTGGCGCCGCCCCAAATCTCGCCCGATACGCCGCCAAGACCGCCTGCGCCTGCGCCTCGCCAAACGCCCCGCTCGTCATCGCCATCACCGCGCCGCCAAAGCCTCCGCCCGTGAGCCGCGCACCGAAGACGTGCTCCGTCGCCGTCAGCACATCGACCAGAAAATCTAGCTCCGCCGTGCTGTTCTCAAAGAGAAACTGCGAGCTCCGGTGCGACGCCGTCAGCAACCGTCCCACCTGCGCCAAGTCGCCCCGGGCCAGCGCCGACCGGGACTCCGCCACGCGCGCGATCTCGTCGACGATGTGCTTCGCGCGCTTGAACGCCTCGGGCGTAAGCCGCGCTTGGTCGCGCTCCACCGCCGCCGCATTCGACTCCACGAGCAAGCCGACGCCGAGCGCCTGCGCCGCCGCCATGCACTCGCGGTGACGCTCCGCATAAAGCCCGTCCACCAACGCGTGCTTGGTATGCGTGTTGAAAATCCAAAAATGCGCGTCCGCCGGCAGTGGCACCGTTTCAAAAACCGGTCCGCGGCAATCGATCCAGACGAGGCAGTTTTTTTGGCCAAACCCGGAAACGCCCTGATCAAGAATGCCGCACGGCACGCCCACGAAATTATTCTCCGCGTGCTTGCCGATCTTCACCACGATCTCCCTCGGCGGTCGCTCTCCGGCCATCTCCAAAAACGCCAGCGCCGACGCCAACTCGATCGCCGCGCTGCTGCTGAGACCCGCGCCCGCCGGCAGATTGGACATCGCTAAAAAATCGAATCCCGCCGGCGCCTTCGCGCCGAACCCCGGCATCGCCGCCAAAACCCCGAGCGGATAATTCACCCAGCTCGTCGCGCCCGTGCGCTTGGCCGAGTCTTCCGCGCGCACTTCCACCGGCGCACCGCGTTGGTCGCTGGCAAACTGTCTCCGCCCATCGGCCCGCCCAGCGATCGCCACCCATACGCCCCGATCCAACGCCGCCCCGAGCACCGGGCCGCCGTTGTAATCGGTGTGGTTGCCGATGAACTCGATCCGCCCCGGCGCGTAAGCCACGATTTCGGGCACCCGGCCGTAGACGGCGCGAAATTTTTCGGTAAGCTGAGACTTCATCGTGGTTGAGTCGGTTCAAACAACCGGCGCCCGCACCGGCGTCGAGCCGGAACCAAACCCTGCCCGAGATCTGATCCCGCTCAACGAGTGTCCGGCGGCTGCGTTGCCGGGAAATCCGCCGGCGTTTCACCGGCGCTGCCCTTCACCACCAAACGCAGGAGATGCTCGAGCATTTCCTCCCGCGGCCGCCCCCGCTCAAGCGCGAGCTGATCGGCCCGCTTGAGCAACTGCTCCGCCATTACCGCCGCCTGCGAAGGCGGTGCGCCAAGGCGCGCACAGAGCTGCGCGAGTTGCTCGGCTTCACTCATGACCTCGTCGGCTCCGCCGGCACCACTTCGATCTCCGCCTGCCCATTCGCTTCGCGGCCCATCGCTACCCCGGGCTGCCAACTCACCAACGACAGCAGTGCAAGCCCCGTGAACCCGCCGGGCCCGCCCACCACGGAACGCAGTTCGCCGACTTGTTTCGCACCTTGCCAAAGCGCGGCGGGCACGACCGGCACCTGCCCGGGCCCGCACACCCGCATCAGCCTCCGCCGCACCTGTCCCATCGATTTCAAACGAGCCATCACCTCTTGGCCAAGGTAGCAGCCTTTCGTGTAGGAAATCGCCACGGCCTCGAGCCCGCCTTCCCCCGGTAAATCGCCCGGCCCGATATCGACCGGCATCGCCGGGATTCCCGCCTCGATCCTTCGCCGCGCCAATTCATCCGCCCCGATCTCGGCCGCTCCTGCAAGTTGGCGAAGCACCGCCGACTCGCCCTCGGCCGGAAATATCCACTCCCAACTCGCCTCGGTGGTCCGCCGCCCCGGAAAAATCCGGCCCAGCCGGGCATTCTCGGCCAACCATGCCTGCGCCCCGACTCCAAAAATCGAAATTCCCATCCAGTTGGCAGTGATATCCTCCAGCACCACATCGTCCGCGATCACGTAGTCTTCCAACCGCCGCACAATCCCCGCCGCCGGGCAGAAATAGCTGGCCACCATAAACTCCCCTTCGACCAGCCCAGGCAGAACCAAGCTGTCACCCAACACTTTCCCCTTCTGGTTGAGCCACAGGCCGTAAACACCCGTACCCGCGACCAAGCCCCGTAGCTCATTGGTAAACTGCCCTTGCAAGAAAGTTGCCGCATCTTCCCCGCTGACTCGCAACAATGTCCCCGGCCTCCATTTGGAATACTCCATCGCTCGCAAATTTGTCATGCATTTCATCCTGCTGTTTTTTAGTGCTTTAGCAATTCCTCCGGAGAAATTTGAGAACTTTGCATTGACGAAGCGTCACGATAGACTATTCCTCTTCATGTTCAATTTCACACTTCTCCCCGCTTAGCGGGGAGTTTTGGGGTAACTAAGAAAGCAAAGGCCGGCCACATAGGGGTATGTGGCCGGCCACTTTTTTGCCCAAATTCCAAGGTTTTCTTTGGTACCCAACCCGGACTTGCACCGATTCGCTTCCGCCGACCAAGCTCACCTCTCATGCACCGCACCTCCGACCTCAACGTCGTCGAAACTCGCACCTTACCTTCCCCTACCGTCCTGCTGGCTGAATTGCCCAAAACCACGGCTCAGGCCGCGTTTGTGGCGCATAGCCGCGAGGACATCCGGCGGATCATCTTCACGGACGACCGCCGCTTTCTCCTGCTTATCGGCCCGTGTTCGATCCACGACGTGGACGCCGGCCGCGACTACGCCCGACGCCTCGCCGCGCTTGCCCGGGAGGTCTCCGATCGCGTGGTGATCGTGATGCGCGTTTATTTCGAGAAACCCCGCACCACGGTCGGCTGGAAGGGCCTGGTCATGGATCCGCATCTCGACGGCTCCCACGACATCGCCGCCGGCCTCCGGCTCGGCCGCACGTTCCTCCGCGACGTGCTCGACCTTGGTTTGCCCACGGCCACCGAGTTTCTCGACCCCATCACCCCGCAGTACGTCGCCGATCTCGTGTGCTGGGGTGCCATCGGTGCGCGCACGACCGAGTCGCAAACGCACCGCCAAATGGCCTCGGGCCTCTCGATGCCGCTCGGTTTTAAGAACGGCACCGATGGTTCCCTCCAAGCCGCCGTCAACGCCATCAAAGCCGCCGGCCAACCCCAAACGTTTCTCGGCATCAATCTCGACGGTGCCGCCTCCGCCGTCGTCACGCGCGGAAATCCCAACTGCCACGTCGTCCTTCGCGGCGGTGCCGCCGGCCCCAACTATTCGCCGGATCACATCGCGCAAACCGAGACGCTTTTGGCCAAAGCCAACCTGCCCAAATCGATCCTCGTTGATTGCTCGCACGACAACTCCGCGAAAAAACCCGAGCTCCAGCCCGAGGTCATGCGCGCCCTCCTCGCCCAGATCGCCGCCGGCAACCACTCCATCATGGGCGCCATGATCGAGAGCAATCTTTCCGCCGGCAACCAGCCCTTCCCCGTGCCGAAAGAAACGCTCCGCTACGGTGTCAGCATCACCGACGGCTGCATCGATTGGACGACCACCGAGACTCTCGTCCGCGAGATCCACACCGCTCTCGCGCCGCGCTTCGCCTGATCCGGTCTAGCCCGCCGCGTCGCCCCGCCCCAGCGCCACGCACTCGGCCAGCCAAGCCTCGCGGCGCGCCGGCGTCGAAGTCCTCACTTGGTGGAACTCCCGGACTCACTCCGCAAAATTTCAGCGTCCCTCGCTGCCACGCGTGGGTTTGCGGCCGCGTTGGCCGATGCGTTGTCGGGATCAAGGTCGCGCGCCTGATGCTCGGCCAGCATCTTGAAACCTTGAATCCGCCGCCGCCCAACCCTCCAAATTTATTAACCACGGATGCACCCGAATTATACCAACGTCCCTTGATCAACAGACGGTCATTGCGAGAAGCGCAGCGACGAAACAATCCAGGGGATTGCCGCGGCGCGCTTCGCGCACCTGCTGATGAACTCATCGGGTTTGTCATTGCGAGCCCGGCTTGGCGGGCGCGGCCATCCAGCTAAAATGCCAGATGGATGGCCACGTCGCTGCGCTCCTCGCCATGACAAACCGCGTTCATCGGCTCCTTCACCCAACGGCCTGACCTTGGTCCTGCTCTCGCAATCACAAACGTCTAGAAATTAAGGGACGCTGGTGTTAGCCGCGCCCGCTTCGCGATCTCACCGGAATTCGTCGCCCCCCAGCCGTCACGCGCGATCACCTTTTCGGTGGCATCGAGCATCGCCGGCCGGCGTTCTTCTTTTTCTTCCTCCCGCCGGGTGCGGGGCGGATCAATTTTTGACCCGTTCTCGGTTTTCGCCATCTGCCTCACCGAGCCCTTCTGCCCGAAAACGCCAGCAGCAAAGTTTCTGCGCGCTCCGCTTCGTCCTTACATCCGACCCCGGCCTAAAAATCTTTCGTGTTTTTCGTGGGTTTCGTGGTTAACCCTTTCCCTCCCATTTATGAAAACTCCCATTCGCGTCGCTGTCACCGGAGCCGCCGGCCAGATCGGTTACTCCCTCCTCTTCCGCATCGCCTCCGGGGCGATGTTCGGACCCGACCAACCCGTCATCCTGCAGCTCATCGAAGCCCCGATCGAAAAAGCGCTCAAAGCCCTCGAGGGCGTCGCGATGGAGCTCGATGACTGCGCCTTCCCGTTGCTCAAGGGCATTGTCCAGACTTCCGATCCCGCCGTCGGTTTCAAAGACGCCAACTGGTGCTTGCTCGTCGGCGCCAAACCTCGCGGCCCCGGCATGGAGCGCGCCGATCTCCTCAAGGACAACGGCGCCATCTTCATCGGCCAGGGCAAGATCATCGACGCCGTCGCCGCTGACGATGCCCGGATCGCGGTCGTCGGAAATCCGGCCAATACCAACTGCATGATCGCCGCCTCGCAGGCGAAACGCCTCCCCGCCGAGCGCTTCACCGCGATGGTTCGTCTCGATCAAAACCGCGCGCAGACCCAGCTGGCTAAGAAAGCCGGCGTCGATCTCACCGCGGTCAAAGACATCTTCATTTACGGCAACCACAGCCCGACCATGTTCCCGGCCTTCGCCCATGCCACGATCAACGGCGCGCCCGCGACCTCCGTCATCACCGACAGCGCGTGGCTCCAAGGCCCGTTCTGCGAGACCGTCGGCAAGCGCGGCGCCGCCATCATCGCCGCCCGCGGCCTCTCCTCGGCCGCCTCCGCGGCCAACGCCCTCGTCGACCACGTCCGCTCGCTCGTGACCCCCGGCGCGATCCACTCCATCGCGGTGAAAAGCGAGGGCCGCTACGGCTTCGATGCCAACGTCTGGGCCGGCATGCCCGTGCGCACCACGACTCCCGGCAGCTACGAGGTCATCGAGGGCTACGCCATGGATGATTTCGCAAAGTCCAAGATCGCTGCGACCAACAAGGAGCTCGC
>CAMCWW010000157.1:0-6558 GCA_945882935.1 Opitutus sp. GAS368 | reverse complement strand
TAGTCGGCGGTCACGAGTTCGGCTTTCCGCAATTTGGCCAAGGCGGCGGCAAAACCGTCGGCCAAGGCGAGTAAACCGGCCGCTTTGTAGCCGGCCGCCAGCTCGGCCAAATCCTTGTCGGCCGGCACAACGGACAATGGCCCGCTCGCCGCCAGCCGGCGCGCCGCGCTCAAACCGGCGGTCCCTTGGCGTCTCTCGATGCGATAGAGGATCTCCGCCCAATTCACGGCCGTCATAAGCAACGGTTGATCGGCCGTAGTGGCGCGGTGGAAAAGCGCACGCATCTCATCGACGCCGGGCTCACCGTAAAACATCGCGAGCAGGGCAGAAGCATCGAGCACGACGGGCTTCATGATTTGCGCCGGTCACCGGCGATCTTGCGGTCCTCCTGCGACCGCTCCTTGGCCCGGTCGTCGAGGAGTTCCTGCCCGGCGGACTTATCGCCGGGTTTCGTCTTAAATAGGCCGCAGAACGAATCGATGAATTCACGGGTGACCGGCTGGATCACGATGTTTCCGTTGGCCTCGGTGAAGTTCAGGCGGGTGCCGGCCTTAATCCCAAACTTGCGCCGGAGACGGGCAGGCACGACCACTTGGCCTTTGGAGGTAACGTAAGCTGATTCCGCTACAGTAGACATTTCACAAAAATCTTAATTTTTTAAAAAGTAAGACAATAAAAAAGCGTAAGACAGAAATTAATACCTATACCCGTTGAGTTTTGGGGCCCCATCTTTTTGACCCGATCTTTCTGACTTTCTCGGGCCTTTTCCGACCAAGCGTAGGTCAGAAAAATGGGGTCAGGAAAATGCCGAACCTTCGATCCGCCCACCGGCAACAGCGAGGAACCCCAACGTCCCTTAGTTTCTAGACGTGCGTCATGGCGAGGTGCGCGGAGCGCGCCGTGGCAATCCAGCTGGATTGCTTCGTCGCTGCGCTTCTCGCAATGACAGGCGGTTGATCAACCGCCGTTGGTCTGAGGTCTAAAATGACCAGGGCTTGCGTGGGCACCCAAATTTAGAATTGCCCAGATACACCTAAGTTGAGGCTGAGCGAGCCGATCGTTAATGTGGTCGGCCGCGTCGAGACGAAACGATAGCGCTCGGGTCCTTCCTCAAAAATGTTGCTGGCATCTAGGTAGAGCGTCGTGTTCGGCCTTAATTTGTAAGTGGCACCCGCATTCACGGTCCGCAAATCCCGGCGATAGACATCGGCCGCGCGCGTCACCGTGGAGAAGGTGAGGATGTGCTCGCCGGTGAAGTTGACCGATGCGGAGGCTCCCCACTTTTTGTAGTTCCAGAGCAGGCGGAGATTGGCGGCGCGTGGAATGAAGTTCGGGACTTGTTTGGTGCTGCGTTCTTGGGTGCCAGCGAATTTCCCTTCGGTTTCAAGGTGCGTGTAGTTAGCTGCGATCGTTAGGCCTTTGAGCAAGCCGGGTAGAAAGGACAGCCGTTGCCGGTAGTCCGCCTCGAAGCCGTCGACTTCGGCGCTGCCCGCGTTGGCGCGCGTGGTGAGCGTGTACCCAGCGAAGTTACCCTCAAAGCCGTTATCGGGTCCGCTCGCTACGATTTCACCGCCCCGTGTGATGATGTAATCGGAAATCGTCTTACGAAAATAGCCGACGGTGAAGATACCGGTTTCCTTGAAGTAATATTCGAGCTTCAGGTCGATGTTCTTGGCAAATTGGGGTTTCAGTGCGGGATTACCGGCGGATACCGTCATCGTCTGATCGTTGAACGAGATCGCTGGCACGAGGTCGGCGAGTCCGGCGCGGCCGTAGCTGGTGGACCAGCTGCCGCGAGCTTTCAGATTTGCTGAAAGATCGTAGGCGAGGTGGACGCTCGGAAAGGCTTTGGTGTAGCTGCCTGCAGTCGTTTGGGACCCGAAATCCCGCGCGGCCCGTTTGAACGGATCCGGCTCCGCGGCGACTGCGGTCGTGCTGTAACGGACATAAGTAAAGGTATCGACGTCGACTTTTTCAACGCGCACGCCGCCGAGGACCGTGAAGCGCTTAAAAGGTTGGGCGGAAGCCTGCAAGTACCCGGCGTCGACCGCTTCTTCCATGATCCGGCGGCTGGTGTAGGGCGAGTTGGCGGCAAAGGCGAAGTCTTCGGTCCAGAGCGCGGGGTTGTTTAGGTCGCGGGAAACGGAGTCGGGCTTGAAGATGGGCAAGCGGGTGCCGCCGTGTTGTTCTTCAAATCGAGTGAGCGGCATTAGGTCGAAACCTTGGAGCGGCTGGAGGATGGTGACCGGACCGCCAGCGACGGCGTTGCGATTCCAGCGGCGGGGCGCGACTTGGCGGTTGTTCACGCGGCGATTCACCGTGTCGACGCCCGTCTTGAGCGTGATCGGCAGCTGGGTCGGCAAGAGATACTGCGCGTTGTAGGTGCCACTGACCTCGTTTGTGTCGGTCACGGTATCGCGTTTGGTGTAGACTAAATTGGCGGTGTAACTGGCGGGGTCGTAGATGCTGCCACCGCCGGTCTGGGTGAAGACGCGGCCGCTAAGGTCCGACTTGTCCAACACCATCGCGAGATTGGGCGCGCGCATCGTGAGCTGGCCGCCGGAGCGGTCGGGTCGGGCCCCAGAGTTCCAGTGGGTGTTACTCCAGCGAGCGGCGTAGTCGAGCTTGAGTCGGCCGAAGTTATGCTCGGCGGAAAGCGTGCCGGTGGGATTCTTACTCACAAAAGAAAATTGCCACATCTCCAAATCGGCCACGGTCGCGGGCAGCTGTTTGATTTCTGTGCGGTTGACGGTGAAGCCGGGCACGATGGCGGACGTGATGGCGGCGGCGCTCGTCGTGCTGGTCCAGGTATTGACTCGGGTACGGTCGTAAAAAGGTTCGGAACCGGCGTTAAAGAGGAAACTGAGGCCGAATTTTGTTTGCGGCGAGTAGCGAAAGTCAGCCCGCAGGCTCATGCCGCGGATAAATCGGTGGTTCATTCCTGTGACGCTTTGATAATCCGTGAAAGGCGCGGGTGCGGAGGGGTCGGTTGGATTGGGGAAAATGTTGGCGACGGCGGTGGTGGGGTAGAGGAGCGTGTCGCTGGCGATCACGTTAACGCCCTCGGTGTAAGATGTGTTGAGCGCGATCCCGAGGTTACGGGAACCGCCGAAGAGGCTGAAAACTTCTTGGTAATTTAAACTGAAGACGGGGTGAATGGGGTGATCCTTGCGCTGTTGCGTCCGCGTGGCGAAGGGCGGAGCCCAGCGGGCGCTGACGTTATAATTAAAGCGGCGGTTCTCGGCCATACTGAGCGGTGAGCGGGTTTTGAGGTTGAGCTGACCGCCGAGGCCATCGGCCCGACGCTCGGGGGTCTGGCCCGCGATGATTTCGATCTGTTCATACATCGCGCCTGAGAAAGAGTGGAGCGTGGCCGAGCGACCGTCGCCACCGACGCCGGTTGAGGACATCCCATCAACGTTGAGGCGGGTGAAATTAGACCCCATGCCGCGGATGCTGATGTTATTGACCACGTTGTCTTCATCCGTAACGAAGCTGATCCCGGGCAGGCGCATCGCGAGTTCGGCGATGCTGAGAGTCGGTAAATTGCCCCACTCGTCGAGCGCGGTGACGTTTTTGATGTTGGGGGCGTTGCGCTGTTCGGTGATAGAAAGCGCGGCGCCTTCGCGCTCGGTGGCCACGGTGAAGGCCTGCATCAGGACCGCGCCGCGCGAAGGTTTCAACTCGGTCTCGAGCCGTAAAAGCGCACCGGCGGTGGCGATCACGGTGCGACGTTGTTCCTCGAAACCACTGTACCCGACGACAATTTCAATGGGACCGGTCGGCAGATTTTGCAGCAGGAACCGGCCCGTCGCGTCGGTAAATTCATTACGATTCAGACTCGGAATTGAGACCAGCGCACCCTGTAAAGCATTGCGGGTTTCGGCGCTCACGACTGCGCCGACGATACTACCGGTGCCGGTCGCCTGGGCCCGGGCTGATTCGAGGCAGAGCGCAAGACCGGGGAAGAAAACGAGGGCGAGGAACAGCCGGAGGCTTGGGCAGCGCGGACGAGCAAAAGATCGGTTCATGGTTAGGTTGGGTTGGCGATCGGGTGATTTAGATTTTCAGCACCACGTGATAAAAGGATCGGGTCGTTGTTTGTTCGTTTCCTTCACTTTTAAAGGGGTGAAGATTGCCGCTCATTTTAGCCGTAGCCTCGATTTACCACGGTTCGGCCAGCGATCAAGGCAAAGGTGCGGTTTGATCTTAAAAACGGTCGTTGAACCACGGATGGACCCGGATGGACGCAGGTGGACCCGGATTCGAAACCGATGGGAGCAGCGAGCCAGGCTCAGCCCGGTGGGCAGATCGAAGGTTCAGTATTTTCCTGACCCCATTTTCTGACCTACGCTTGGTCGGAAAAGGCCCGGGAAAGTCAGAAAGATAGAGTCAAAAAGATGGGGGAATCGCGACGAAAGCGGTCCGGGGCGCCCGGTCATTTTGGCGTGGCGCTGGCGGGGGTGGCGGGCTGAATCGGGCCCATGGGAAAATCGGCGGATGATCCGCGATCATTTATCAGCGGGGTGAGTTTGGTGGGGCGCGGCAGCGGGCTCGTGAAGACGCTGGGCGGGTTTCGCAAAGCGCATCACACGGTGCCGGATGCGGTGAATGCCACGACGACGGCGTTTTTGGGCAAGTTGTGCGCGGGTGATCTGGCCGAGGAAGGGGAAAAGTTTTTCCAAGCGGCCAAAGGCGCGCTGGGCTACAAGCGGGCGCAGCTGACCTTGGAAGTGGCGAGTCCGACGGCGGTGCTCACGGCGAAGGACTTCGTGTTGGAGCTGGGTTACGCGTTGGAGTCGGGGGACCCGGGGACCTACGCGATCACGCGGACGTTGCACAGCCTGCGGAACGCAGAGCTGGTGGAGGTGGCCGAGTTTGACGCGTTGTTTGCGGGGCAGTTTTCGGCGGTGGTTTTTGCGTTGAAGAAAGGCGTGCGGGTGGAGGCGGTCATCGACGCGGTCGAAGGGCTTGATCCGAAGGACGAGGCGGCGGGGGCGGGGCTGACGGTGGAGTATCCGTCGGATTGCGCGCAGTGCACGTTGCGGGCGGAAGGAGTGGATGCGGCGGTGGTGTGTGACGGGGCGACGCTGGAGATGCGTTTCGCGAAAAATGGGTCGCCGCGGGAATTGGTGGCGGGTTTTGCCGAGCTGCGGCGGGCGTTTGCCCTCACGAAGGCCCGGGTGCTGGCGGGAATGCTGTGAGCGAGCATGAAATTGGCGATGGCTTCACGTGCCGGCTGGAAATGGGCGGGCGCGCCCAGTTAACTCCCGACCATGAACATCCTTTCGATCCAATCACACGTGGCGTTCGGTCATGTGGGCAATGATGCGGCTGTGTTTCCGATGCAGCGGCTCGGGGTGGAGGTATGGCCGATCCATACCGTGCAATTTTCCAACCATACCGGTTACGGCTCCTGGAAAGGACGGGTTTATGATGGCCCGTCGATCGACGAGTTGATGGACGGGATCTCTGACCGCGGGGTGTTGCCCACGTGCGACGGGGTGCTGTCGGGCTACATGGGTTCGCCCGAGATCGGTCAGGCGATTTTGGGCGCGGTGCGGCGGGTGAGGGCAGCGAATCCGGCGGCGTTGTATTGCTGCGATCCGGTGTTGGGCGACGTGGGGCGCGGGATTTTTGTGCGCCCGGGGATTCCGGGGTTCATGCAGGACCACGCGGTGCGAGCGGCGGACATCATCACGCCGAACCATTTTGAATTGGACCACTTGGCCGGAGGCGGAACTGCGGCGGCCTGCACGAGTGAAACCGTCGAACAGGTAAAAGCGGCGATCACCACGGCGCACGGGCTGGGGCCGCGGGTGGTGTTGGTGACCTCGGTGGTGACGAAGGAAACACCGGCGGGCGCGGTTGATTTACTGGTCGGTGAAGCGGGACGTTTTTGGCGGGTGCGCACCCCCCGGTTGGCGGTCAGCGTGAACGGGGCGGGCGATGCGATTGCCGCGCTGTTTTTTGTGCATTACCTGCGGACGAAGTTGGCGGGGGCGGCCTTGGCCGCGGCGGCGTCGAGCGTGTATGGCCTACTCAAGCGCACGCAGGATGCGGGCTCGCGGGAGATCTTGCTGGTGGCGGCGCAGGAAGAGTTCGTCACGCCGTCGGAGCGGTTTGAAGTGGCGGAGGTGTAATACCAACGTCACATGAGATTTGGACTTTTGTAGGCCGTCCGCTTGCGGACGCACCGAGCGCCTGCAAGCAGGCTGCCTACGACGGAAAGTCTAAAAACCAAACGGCGCTGGTATAACGCGGGAGGCGCAAAAAAGCGGTGAACCAAAATAGGCTCACCGCGGGAGGGCGGGGCGGAGGCCGCGCCCTACTTTCCGAAAAGCGGCCGGGGGTGGCCTCGCTCCCGGGAGATCAGCTGATCATCGACGCCACGAAGGCGCGCTCTTCCGCGAGCTCCTTGTTGGTCGCAGCGATCTTGGACTTTGCGAAATCATCCATGGCGTAGCCCTCGATGACCTCGTAGCTGCCGGGAGTCGTGGTGCGCACGGGCATGCCGGCCCAGACGTTGGCATCGAAGCCGTAGCGGCCCTCGCTTTT
>CAMCWW010000156.1:0-6638 GCA_945882935.1 Opitutus sp. GAS368 | reverse complement strand
GACGCACCGGCGGGCCCTGGGCTGCTCCTGCGCGAGACTTTTATGCGTGGTGCGGTGCCGCGTAGCGAAGCGCCGCGACTTCTGGACATGCCGGAGAGAACGGCGCGGCGTTACGTCGCCGACTTCATCAAGCAAGGGTTGATCAGCTCGGAATCGTCGCTGGCGTCTCTGGCGATCAACTTCCCCAGCGCATCGGTCGGTTACTTCTTCCCTCGACTCTACCCTGAGGGCGTCGAGCTGAGCGCTCCGTGACCGATGTTCGGTGCGGCGCGGGGCGTCGCGCCTCCAGTTAGCCCTTGATCGCGTCGAGGACGATGCCGGGGGTGAGGAGCTCGGGGAGAAGGAGCGGCTCGGGTTTGCCGGGCTTCCAGAGCACATTAAACGGAACGGCGCTGCGCTGATATTTTGCGAGCTCGGCGGTGATGGCGGGGTCTTTGTTGGTCCAATCGGCGCGGAGGGTAACGATCTTTTTGGCGGCGAATTCGCGGAGGACGGTATCGGAGGCGAAGACGATTTTCTTGTTGGTCTGGCAGGTCGCGCACCAACGGGCGGTGAAATCGACGTAGATCATGCGGCCTTCGGCGCGGAGTTTTTCCACGGCGGCGGGGCTCCATTTTTCCCAGACGACTTCGGGTGCGCCGGCGGCTTGGGCGGCGGCGGTCTTGGCGGCGGTGTCTTCGGGCCAACCGGTCCAGACGCCGAGGGCGAGGACGAGCGCGCCGGTGACGGTGCCGAAGCGGACTTTGCCGGGCTTGGTGCCGGGGAGATTGTAGCGGCCGTAGAACCACACGCCGAGCGCGATGAGCACGAGGCCGAAGAGGGCCATGAGCGAGCCGTTCTCCGTGGTCTGGCCGGCGAGCACCCAAGCGAGGTAGGCGACGGTGGCGTAAAGCGGGAACGCCATGAACTGCTTGAACGTTTCCATCCACGCGCCGGGACGGGGCAGGATTTTCACGGCGGCGGGGAAGATCGAGAGCAACAGATACGGACCGGCGAGACCGATCGCGATGGCGGTGAAGACGGCGAACGACTCGACGATGCTCAGGGTGAGCGCGGCGCCGAGCGCGGGGGCGAGAAACGGCGCGGAGCATGGCGTGGCGACGACGGTGGCGAGCACGCCGGTGAAGAACGAGCCGGCGAAACCGGATTTGCTTTGTAGATCGGAGCCGACGCCGGTGGCGCTGAGGCCGAACTCAAAAACGCCGCTCATGTTCATCGCGAAGATGAGCATCACGGCGGCGAGGCCGAAGACGAAGAGGGGCGACTGCAGTTGAAACCCCCAACCGAGCTGATCGCCACCGGCGCGAAGCACGGCAAGCACGGCGGCGAGCGACCAAAACGAGAGCAGCACGCCGAGGGCGAAGACGAGGCCGTGCAAAATGACCTTTTTCTTGTCCTGACCCGCCTGATTGACGAACCCGAGGATTTTTATGCCCAGCACGGGAAAGACGCACGGCATGAGGTTCAAAATGAGGCCGCCGAGCAGCGCGAGGAACAGCGTGCCGAGCAGGGAAACGGGCGCGGGAGCGGCGGCGGCAGGCCCGACCGCTGGTCGGGCGATTGCGTCGGGGGTGCCAGAAGCCTGACCAGCGGTCGGGCCTACCGCGGCAGTGGCGGCGGCGAAAGGCAGGTCGATGCGGAGGCCGCGCAGGGAGCCGTCGGCGAGCCAACCTTTTTCGTTGGTGAGCACGCCGGTGAGTTTCGCGGCGTCTTTCGGGGCTTCGGGGGAAATCGAGAGCGTGAGCGCGTAGCCGCCGGCGCCGTCGGGGGTGATCGTTTGCGGGAGTTCGTAGGCGACGAGGTTGTCGTCGGCGAAAAAGCGGAGATCAGCGGGGGCGGAAGCCCGACCGGCGGTCGGGCCTACAGGGGACACCTTGAGGGTGATGGTTTTGGTGTCGCGGGAAGCCGAGGTTTTCCAAGCGGCATCGGCGCGGGGGAGGCCGGCGACGACGGCGGTGAGGGTGGCGCCGAAGGTCGGGTCAGGCGATGTGGTGGCGGCGACGGGCAGGGTGAGCGTAACGTCGGCATTGCCGGGCATGCAGACGTCTTCACACATGAGCCACTCGGCGGAGGCTTTGAAGGTGATCGTGGAGCCGGCGGTGAGACCGGCGGGCGGGGTGAGCGTGACGGGCAGGAACGTGTCGTTCTCGAAGCCATTGCCGGTGACCGTTCCGCTCTTGTCTTTGATGACGTGGGGGGCGGGCCACTGGATGGCACTGGCGGTCCAGCCGGGCGGAAGGGACCACTTGATCTCGGTGACGAGGCCGGTGCCGGGATTGATCCAGTACGTGTGCCAGTGGGGTTGATGGACGAGACGGAGGGCGACCTGCACGGGTTTCCCGGGGACGATGGCGGTCTCGGCCGCGACCAAGGAGGCCTTGACTTGGGCAAGGGCGGTCGCGGGCAGGAGTGCCGCCAGGCTGAGGAGAAGCGCGGGCAGAAGAAGGAGGCGGGAAAGGCGCATGGAGGGGAAGTGGGTGGAGGAGAGTCGGAGGCGTAAACCGGCAGGATTATTCCCGCAGCGTTGGCAGCGATGCAAGGACGGTAACGGGAGGGTTAGCCAACCGCGCGCGAAAAATTGTTTAGCGGAATTTCGAGCTTCGCGTGTTCAAGCTCCGTAGGTTTCTTCAGGGAAATCGCCGCCTGCTCCGTTTTCATGCCGCCTTCAGATCCAGAATCGTCCCGTTGGTTTGCCGAGGAGGTGCTGCCGCACGAACCGAAGCTACGGGCATGGCTGCGCGGGCGATTTCCCGGCGTGACCGACACGGACGACCTCGTGCAGGAGGCCTACGCGCGGCTGATGCAGGCTCATGGTACGGGGCCGATCGCGTGCCCGCGGGCGTTTCTTTTTGTGACGGCGCGCAATCTCGCGCTCAACTATCTGCGGCACCGGCGCATCGAGCGACCGGAAGGTGCGGCGGAGATCGATGCCCTGTCCGTGGCCGACGAACGGGTTGGGGCTCCGGAGGCGCTCGCGCACGCGGAGGAGTTTCAAATGCTGGTCCGGGCGATCGAGTCGCTGCCGGAGCGCTGCCGCCAAGTCATCACTTTGCGAAAAATCTACGGCCTGTCCCAAAAAGAAGCCGCCGAGCGTCTCGGCCTGTCGGAGCATACGGTGGAGGCTCAGGGGAGCATCGGTTTGCAGAAGTGCATCGAGTATTTTCGTCGTCACGGCCACGGGCCGCGCTCCCGCCCATGAATTCCGGGCCGACAAATTCGCGTTCGCGGGAGGAAATCGAGCGGGCCGCCGCCGAATGGGTGCTGCGGCGGGACCGTGGGCTCACGGCGACGGAACAGGATGAGTTATCGCAGTGGCTCGCGGCGGATTCGCGTCACGGTGAGGCGCTGGCGCTGCAACGGTGGGGCTGGGATGAATTGGACCGGCTCGCTGGTCTGCAAACTTCGCTCGGGGCCGTGCCGGACCCGGATCTGTTCGCGTCCCGGGCGAAGATGCGGGCGCGGCGCTGGTGGTGGCTCGCGGCGACGTATTCGCTGGCGGCGGCCGCAGGGGTCGCGCTGCTGATCACGCTGCGTTCGCCGCCGGCGAAGTCGGAAAACGCGGCGCTACCGCTGGCGGTTTCGACGGCGCTCGCGGCGCCCTGTGAACGCCTGGCCTTGGAAGACGGATCGGTGGTGGAGCTGAACCGCGGGGCGGCCGTCGAGGTGTCGTTTTCGGTGACCGAGCGACGCGTGCGGCTCGTGCGGGGCGAGGCAAACTTCACCGTGGCGAAGAATCCCGAGCGACCGTTTGTCGTGAACGCGGGCGGTATCGATGTGCGCGCGGTGGGCACGGTGTTTAACGTGCGTTTAGCCCGTGAGGCGGTCGAAGTCGTCGTTTCGCAGGGCCGCGTGAAGCTGGAGAATGGGAGCGGCGACGCCCTCGTCGCCGGGTCGGCCAACGCGACGAGGACGTCGCCTCCCCAGTTGGCAGCAGAGATCCTCCTCTCGGTTGGACAGAGCGCCGTGGTGTCCTTGGTGGCATCGGTGCCCGGGCCGCAGGTGAACTCGCTCGCGGAGTCCGAGTTGGCGGCCCGCCTCGCCTGGCAGCCGCGCTTGTTGGATTTCACTGGGGCACCGCTGACGGAGATCGTCGCGGAATTTAACCGGCGCAATCCGGTGCAGCTCGTCGTTGGCGAACCCGCGCTCGGTGCGATGAGACTGAGCGCGGCGTTTCGCTCGGACAACGTCGAGGGTTTCGTGCGTCTGATGGAATCGGATTTCGGGATGCGCGCGGAGTGGCGGGGCGAGCGCGAGATCGTGTTGCGTCGGGTGAGGTAAGTTTTCCTTAGCGGAAACCATCGCGTCACGGTTTGTAGTCATCGAACCCCTCTTTCACCCTATGACGCGCTGTCTCTGCCTACCTCTCGGCTTGCATCGAAAGTTCCGTGTTTTCTTTTGGGTGCCATTCCTCGTGCTCACCACGATCGCGGCCGAAACCAAGCGGTCGTTCGATTTGCCGGCCGGTCTAGCCGCACAGACGCTTAAACAGTTCGCCGCTCAAGCGGGCCGCGAGATCGTGTTTTCGACCGAGGTGATCGGCGACGTGCGCACACCGGCGGTGCGCGGTGAACTCACGCCCAACGACGCCTTGCTGGCGCTGCTCGCCGGCACGGGGCTCATCGCCGGACAGGACTCGCGAACCGGGGCGATTGCCGTCCGAAAGGAGGCCGACCCAAACGCGGTTCGGGCGGCGCCGCTCGAAAGCCGCGACCGCCCGGCGCCAAGCACGGGCCGTGATTCCGAAACGGTCGAACTCTCGCCGTTCGTGGTCAACACCGCCAGGGACGTGGGTTACCTCGCTGAGAACACCCTCGCCGGCAGCCGGTTGAACACCAAGTTGCGCGACACCCCGGGCTCGATCTCCGTCTTTACCCGGGAATTCTTAGATGACCTCGGGATTAACGACATCCGCCAGCTGGTAGAATACTCCGTGAATTCGGAGGTGGACGTCGGGACGGGCGCCGGCGGCCCGAACCAAAATACCTACATCGACGCCTCCAATCTCAACGTCAATGTCCGCACCCGCGGCATCTCGGCCAGCCAGGGATTGGATTATTTCACCAGCATCGCTCCGGCGGACTCCTACCGGGTCGGCCGTTACGACGACAGCCGCGGTCCGAACAGCATCCTGTTCGGTATCAGCAATGCGGGCGGCATCATCAATCAGTCGTCCAAACTCGCCACCACTCACCGCGACAGCGGCACGGTGCGCTATACGATGGGTTCGTGGGACAGCAGCCGGATCGAACTCGAGGCCAACCGCGTGCTCCGCCCAGACCGGCTCGCGTTCAACCTCGCCGCGGTGCAGCAGGAGAATGGCGGGTGGCGCAATTTCGACTTCAAGGACAAGAAGCGGCTTTTCGGTGCGGTGGTGTTTCGCCCCGTTTCGCAACTGACCGTCAACGTCACCGCCGAGACCGGCCGCGACATCAATGCTATCATCCGCACATTGACTGATACGGAAGAAGTGCTCGCGTGGTATGACAACCGCGCCGCGCTCGGCGTGAACGCGGTGACTTTTACCCCCAACAATGCCGTGCCCACCGCCGCGCAAACCGCGCTCGGTGTCACCGGCCGCAATGGCGCCAGCGGCGGTCTGAATCATCGCCTGACCTACGTTGAAAACGACGGCGTGTTCTTCGATGCGATCGGCACCTATCTCACCGGCACCTACAACAACAACGCCGTGAAACTCGGCGGCCTGCCTGGCGTAACGGGTGGCCCCCTGAAACTCGCCGATTTCAAAATCTATCCCACGTTCAACAACGCCGCCGGCCCGGGAATGTCTCGCTACCAAAGCCTGGCCAACACCACCGCCTTCGCCGATTGGCAGCTGACAAAGAATCTCTTTCTGAATCTCGGCCACAATTACCAGCGCACCGATGTGCTCATCAACCTGCTGGTAAACTCGGATCCCACGCTGCGCGGCGACCCCAACCGCACTCTAGGCATCGGCGGTTCCCCCAACCCCTACGTCGGTCGACTTTACTTCGACGGCAACTGGAACCGCGACATCGCTGCTCGCATCTACCGGGAGTCGCGGGTCTCGCTGTCCTACAATTTCCAGCCCAAGGCCCAATGGCTCGGCACGCATCGCCTCGCTGGCATGCTCTCTCATTCCACCGACACCAACGAGCGGGTAAACTCATGGCTCGTCCTCGCCGGGCATCCCTTCAATCCCTCTCCGTTCAATACCAACAACCGCGTTACCGTGCGAAACTACCTCACGGAGGGGGACTACAACACTTACCGCGTCGGCGACTGGCGCTCGCTGCCCAAGACGATCAATTTCCTCGGGAAAAGCTATGGCACCACCTATGCCAATGTGCCGGCTGACCGCGTCACCAACGGCGGCAGCATCCAGTTCACGAACTCGCGCCTCGCCGTGGTTCAGAGCCACTTCCTCCGCGACCGGCTCATCACGACCTTGGGGTATCGGACGGATGTTGCGAAGCTCATCCGGTTCGGGGTTTACAGCGATCCGGAGGTTGGCGATGTCGTCGACCGCGATCCCGCGAAACAGACCGCGGCATTTTATCCCGGCCGCACCGTCACGGCCGGCGCCGTCTACCACCTGCGCGACTGGGTCTCGCTGCTGGCCAACCGCTCCACGAGTGTGGGCGTGCCCTCCGTGGGGA
>CAMCWW010000155.1:0-6717 GCA_945882935.1 Opitutus sp. GAS368 | reverse complement strand
CCTTTGCCGCCCACCTCGTAGCCGAGGGTCGTCTCGTTGCCCTGCACGCGGCCGGTGCGCGCATCGACGCGCGACGAGGGCTCAAACGCCGTGCTCGTGTTGGCGAAGACCAAGATCTTGCCCGGCACCGCCACGTAGTTGGCCCCGAGGTGCCCCGTGTATTCGCCGACCCGGTCGCTCACGCGCGGCAGCAGAGCGCCCGGTTTACGGTCGGTCACGTCGATCGTCACAAAATCGCGCCTCAACCCGGCGGTCATCACGAGCCGGCCTTCCATGAACGCCGCGCATTCGCTCACAAAAACGCCGGTGTAGCGATTCGCCTCGGTGCAGTTCGTGATGAAACGGAAGAAACGTGCCGGCTCATAATCGGGCCGGAACTTGTAGGTCGCGCCGTAGCGGTAGGAGTTGAGCGTGGTATTGGCGCCGCTGTTGCGCAGGCCGGTGAGCTCGCTCCTTTGGCTCGCTCTAGTCTGGCGAGGCCCGCCGCCGCGGCGCGATCAGTTCGGGGTCTTGTCGGCCTTGGGCACATACCATTCTCCACGCAGCCAATCGGTGACGAGACCGATTTCTGCGGCCGTGAGAATTTTGTCAGGGCCATAGGCGGGCATGCGGTCGTTGCGCTCGCCGTAGAAACGCGCGTGCGAGGGGTCCGAGATAAACGCGAGCAGCCACTCGCGCGAGCCGTAGCCGGTGAGGTCCGGGGCGCTGGGATCGTCGGTGCCGTCCGCATGGAATTTGTGGCAATCGGTGCAATTCATCGCGGTGCTCGAGACGAGCTTGCGGCCCTCGGCGATCACGACGGCATCGCGGGTGTCGGCGGCAGACTGCGCCTTGAGGCCGGCTTCGGCGGAGAGGCCGATGATGAGTTTTTGGAGCTGCGCTTTCTGCGCGGCGTCGAATTCGGCGATATCTTCCTTCACGAACTTCACCATTTTTCCGGTCTTCTGTTTAGAGCCACCGAAATAATGCGGGCTGTCGACGCGGGCCGGATCGAGCAGGCCGGCGATCCATTCGCGGCTCGCAAAACCCTTCAGGTCGGAAGCGGAGATCTTGTCCTTGGGCTGGCTGCCGAGTCCGTCGTGGCCGTCGTAGCGGTGACAGCTTGCGCAGTTTTTGGCGAAGAGCTTGGGGCCCTGCGTGAGTGCGTCGTTGCGCAGGAGGGTGACGGCGCCGGCGGTCGGGATGCCGTCCGGCGATTGGGCGAGCACGATCACGCGTGCGGCGTCGCGCTCGGCGGATTGGACTGCGAGAATAAACTCGGGGCTGGCGGCGTCTTCGGTGCGGGCGAGGTAGGTCAGGAGACCGACGCCGGCGAGCATGGCCCAAAGGAAACCGAGGTTGAAGCGGTGGCCGAGTTTCCATTTGCCGACGAAGGGCATGGCGATGAGCACGCCCATGAGCAGCGCCGGGATGACGATCGCGCCCCAGATTTCCGTGCCGCCGGGAAAATATTTCAGCAGCTGGAAGAGGAAGAGGAAATACCACTCGGGCCGCGCGGCGGAGAATTGTTCGGAGGCATCGGCCGGTGCGCCGAGCTCGGCGCCGCGGTAGCGGATGATGAAGAAGACGACGACGAGGAGCACGGCGAGGCAGGCGACGGCGTCGCGCAGCACTTGGTCGGGCCAGAAGGCGGCGTCGGGCCGGCGGCGGGGCTCCTTGGGCGTGAGCCCGTGGCGACGGAACAGATAAATATGCGCGACGATGAAGGCGATGATTACACCGGGGATGATGCCCGCGTGCAGGGCGAAGAAGCGCGTGAGGGTGTGGTGGCCGTAGTCGCTGCCACCGACGACCAGTTTTTGGAGCTCGGGCCCGATGAACGGCGTGATGGCGGCGATGCTCGTGGCGACCTTGGTGGCCCAGAATCCCTTCTGATCCCACGGCAGCAGGTAACCGGTGAGCGAGAGCGCGAGCACGAGGAGCAACAAGACAACGCCGCTCCAAAAATTGATTTCGCGCGGCGCTTTGTAGGCGCCGTCGATCACCACCTGCATGAGGTGAAACACGAGCAGCACGGTCATCGCCTGTGCGGTGTAGTGATGGAGGCCGCGGAGGAACCAGCCGCCCCACATCTCGTGTTGAATATAGTAAACACTTTCCCACGCCGTCTGCGAACCGGCGCTGTAGGCGACCCAAAGGGCGAGGCCGGTGATGACTTGGATGCTAAAGCAAAACGCGAGGGTGCTGCCCCAGACGTAACGCCAACGCGCGCCGCCGGGGACGTTTTCGTAGAGTGTCTCGTGGACGAGTTTTTTGTAGCCGGTGCGTTGGTCCGCCCAGTCGAAGAAGGCTTTCATGAGCGGAGGGTCAGACGGGAATTTTGTCGTGAGTGCCGGCGCGGAAGTTCTGGAATTTCACCCAGACTTCGGTGCCGTTGCGGATTTCCACGACCAGATCGTCCAAGCCGCGCGGGCTGGGGCTTTTGGGGTCCTGCACTTGGCCATCGAGGGCGAAGCTGCTGTTGTGGCAGGGGCAGAAGAAATGGTTTTTCGCACCGCGATAGTCCACGAAGCAGCCGGCGTGGGGGCAGACGACGTTGAGGGCGCGGACCTTGTCGCCGACGCGCTGGAGATAGACGGCGCCGATGGGCACGTTGGGCGAGCGGTTCCACGCGTCGACGCGGGTGGCGAGGACAGAAAATTTTCGCGGCTCGCCGTTTTCCGGAAGGGCGTTGAGGGAGGCGACGAGGACGGCACCGCCGCTGTCAGATTTGCGGCGCAACGGATCGAGGAAAACAAACAGGCCGGCGATGGGCGCCGTGATGGCGAGCGCGCCGCCGATGATGATGGCGGCGGCTTTCGTGAGGAAACTGCGCCGGTCTTCGGGTGGTGTGGGTGGTGGACAGTGGGGACAATCTTGAGAGGCCATACGGAGAATAAAGCAGCCATTGTCGACTGCAAGGGGTGCATGACGAAATAGTCAGGGATCCGTGACAATCGAAAACCGAGCGCACGTGGGTGGTCACCTGGCGGTCGGCGGTTCGCATGGAACGGCTGCCTATCAGCCGCCAGAGCACGGCGACAAGAGTGTCGCCGGTCCGTCGGACGCGAGAGCTCTGCGGGGACCGGGAGATTCGCCCGTGGTGCGCGGTCACGTGCGCCGCACTCGGGCTGGCGAGGGATGAGCCGAAAGTGAGTTTACTCACTCGCCAGCGCGTCGAAGGCGAGCCAGAACGGGCGAGCCAGAAGGGGTCAAACTTTGCATTTTGCAATCATGACCGAATCATGGAGCACTTAGGTTCAGGTTCGTCGACCGAGTGCAGAGTGCAAAGTTTGACCCCTTCGGCTCGGCCGACCCCTTCGGCTCGGCCCGAAGCGGCTTGGAAACACCCGCGCGGTTGCAGCGCATCGTTCGTGTTCATGCGACCCGGCATGTCGTCGTTCCCGCAGCAACAAGGGCGGGAAGGTCCTCGCCCTAGGCAGCGTCGGCGCTCCGGCCTCCAAACTTCAGGGCGCTGCCGCCCGTCGGCCAGACCT
Source organism: Opitutus sp. GAS368 (assembly GCA_945882935.1). Classification (GTDB taxonomy): domain Bacteria; phylum Verrucomicrobiota; class Verrucomicrobiia; order Opitutales; family Opitutaceae; genus Tous-C4FEB. The sequence continues at coordinate 3,241 of CAMCWW010000155.1, read as the reverse complement.
CACCAACTCAGCCCGTAATTCAGACCATAGTCGCGTTCCCCGCCCACGCGGGCGACGCTGGCGAGTAGGTCATGGTCCAAAGCGTTCCGGACGGACGCCGTCAGACTGTGATTGAAATTCCCCGCCTTCCAGCGGTAGCTCGCGCTCAGGCTCACCAAGGTATAGCTCGGGTAGGCGAGATAGACGTGAGTCTTGTTTTCGTAGCTCGACACGGTGTCGCTCACGTAGGTCAAACCCGCGCCAACGCTCAACCCAGCCCAACGGCCAGCCCGGCCAAACGTGTAACGCGCGGTGAGTCCGCCCGTGAGCCACGGGAAGCGCGAGAGCTCCCGGCCGATCTCTTCCGGCAGATCAGGCGATGCCGTCGTGATCGCGCGGTTGTAGGTCGCCCTCGCCCCGAGCGAAAACGCGTCCGAGACTTTGTATCTCCCTTCCAGCGAGCCGCCAGTAAAGCGCTCTTCACCGGCCGCGACGAGCTGGGGCTGGGTCTGGTTGGCGTCGAAGATCGGATCGTCATAAAGGGGATTTCGCCGCGAAATGTTTTGGTTAAAATATGCGAAACCCATCGCGATCAGGGCCAGCCGACGCTCGAAAAACAGCCCTTTGCCGCCCACCTCGTAGCCGAGGGTCGTCTCGTTGCCCTGCACGCGGCCGGTGCGCGCATCGACGCGCGACGAGGGCTCAAACGCCGTGCTCGTGTTGGCGAAGACCAAGATCTTGCCCGGCACCGCCACGTAGTTGGCCCCGAAATGTCCCGTAACCTCTCCCGTCTCATCGCTGACTTTCGGCTGCACCGCGCCCGGCCTGCGGTCGGACACATCGATCGTCACGAAATCCCGCCGCACCCCCGCCGTCATCACGAGGCGTCCCTTCATGAAGGCCGCCCGTTCGCTCACGAAAATACCCGTATAGCGGTTCTCCTCGGCCCGATGGGTGATGAAGCGCGAAAAACGTCTCGGCTCGTAGGCCGGCCGGAAATAATTCGGCGCGGCGGGATCGAAGAAGCGCACATCGGCCGGCAGCGTGTTGCGATCCGCGATCGCGAGCGCACTTTGCACGCGCTCGTAGTCGGTGCTCGTGGTGTCCAGTGAAACGGTGATCTTGTGATCGGCGTTCAACACGAAAAACCGCGTGGTCACGTCGATCTGGCCGGTGACTGCGGAGAACGGCTGTTCGACGTGCTGGGGCTCGCGGATTCCGCCGAATTTCTTCGTGTCGAGCAGGTAGGGACCGGTGGTCCAGCGATCTTCGTCGAAACTCCGGGTGAAGCCTTGCAGACTCGCCCGCACGCTCACGCGCCGGCCGATCTGGCCTTCAAGCTGGAAGACGGCGCTGGCGGTACGTTTGCGGTAGCCCGCGTCGGGCCCGTAGATATTGAAATCCGCCAAGGGACGGTGAGGGCCGAGAATTTTGGCAGAAGCCGTGGCCCGGTAATCGGCGAGGTTGGGCGGGGCGTTGGCGGCGCGCTCATCGTAGTCGAACTGCACCATCGAGCTCCACGCGCGGTTCAATTTCCAGACGACCGCACCGTTGGCCGCTCGGTGGCGATTGTAGGTAAAGGGTTGCGGCCCGGACCGCTGGTCGGCAGCGAAGGAGAACCGGTGCCACGCTTTTTTGGGCACCAGCTGACCGCTCAACTCAAAATCCGCCCCTAGATAATCCTTGCTGGTCGCGACCAAACTCAGCCGCGAGCTTTTGCGCCCCCTCGGTCGCGCCGAGATGAAATTTTGGATGCCGCCCGGCGCCGCCCGACCGACGACCGGCGTGAGCGGGCCTTGAATCGACTCCGAGCCACCGGGGTTGAGAATCTCAGGCATCCCAACCTGGGTGAAACCGTTGCGCTGCCTCGGAGTGGGGAAGCCCTTGAGATTAACGCGATTCACGCCGGCGGCGGTGTCCGCCGGCGACGCGGCGGCGATGGCTGAGAGTTCCGTTCCGATGTCGTGCAGCGGGTCATCATCGGCGGTCTCGACCATAATGAGGTCGTTGGAAAACGGCGATTCGGCGCGTTCCGCTGCGGGCGCGTCCATGCCGGTCGGATCGATGGTTTCATCGAGAATAGCGCTCGATACCTTGAACCTCCCCAGCTGGATCAATTCGTCCGCCTCCGTCGGTGGTGCCTCGAGCGAGGCGCCGGGCACGGGCAGGGGCCGGATCGGAAGCGGGGGTGCGAGCGGCTGGGCATGCAGCGCCAGTGCGGCTACGCTCAGGCCGGCCGCAAGCCAGCGGCCAAGTTGGGGGGCATTGCAAAAAATCACGAAAGTCGATTGCGCGAAGAAATCCGGCCCGTATCAATCCCCTTTCTCATTCCACGTCTTTCCCCGCCATGGCCGACACTCCCCACCCCCGCAGCCTGACTCCGATCCTCGCTCAGCTCGGGTTGATCGCCCTCCTGCTCGCCTTGCCTTTTATCGCGCCGCCCGACGGACGCGAACGCACCTCGATCACCCAGTTCTTCGGCCGTTTTCATCCGGTGCTCGTGCATCTGCCCATCGGGTTGTTGTTGCTCGTGCCGGTGCTCGAAATCGGCGGCCTGCTCCACGTTTGGCGTCATCTGCAAAAAACCGCCGGTTTCGTGCTCGCCCTAGCCACCATCGGCGCGATTTTCTCCACGGCCGTCGGCTGGCTGCTCGCGTGGAGCGGCGGCTACGAGGGTGAGACCATCATGAACCATCTGTGGGGCGGAGTCTGGTTGAGCGCCGCGTGCATCGTGCTCACGTGGTTCCGCCACGGCTACATGGCGGGAGAGGGTTATCTGTTTATTCGCCTCGGCTACATGCCGCTGCTGTTTGCGACCCTCGGGCTCATGTCGTGGACGAGTCACCAGGGCAGCGTCATCACGCACGGCGACGACTACCTCACGAAGCACATGCCCGCCGGCTTGAAACAGTTTCTCGGCCTCAAGGGCGCGGTGCCACCCGCCAAGCCCGCCGCCGATCCGAAACCGGGTGCCGCTGCCGAACCTGCACCGGCGCCCGCGCCGTCGTTCTACGTCGAGAAGATCGTTCCGATCATCGAAAAAACTGCTTCGCCTGTCACAAGCCTTCCAAGATCAAAGGCGGCCTCCGCATGGACACCTACGAGTTACTGATGGAGGGCGGCGACAGTGGTCCGCCCGTGATCGCCGGTTCGCTGGAGCAGAGCGACTTCTACCGCCGCATCACGCTGCCGACCGACGGCAAGCCCGCCCTCAAACCCGACGAGATCAAGCTCATCGCCGAGTGGATCATGGCCGGCGCGC
>CAMCWW010000154.1:0-6813 GCA_945882935.1 Opitutus sp. GAS368 | reverse complement strand
GCCTCGGTTGCTGGCTCAACTACGGTCCGGCGACGGACGCGCGCGCCGCGATCATCTGGCGCGCCGGCACGCTCCGCTCCATCCCGACCGAAGCCGACACCGCGCAAAAAACCACCCCGTTGGCCGCCGGCAGCCTCGCCCAAATTGATAAGTCGTTTCTCGGCTGGAGGCACCTCCGCTTTGAAGCCGGACAATCCGGCTGGGTCCGCACCGAGGACCTCGTTCCGATTTGGCGGTGATTCCGGGGCTCCCCCTCCCGCCCAAGCCAACCGCGGTAGTCGTCGGCCCACGTCGAGCAATTAGCTGACGATCCCCACCCAAGAATCGCGGCCGCGCCGGGGCCGAGCCGGCGGTTCCCGCGCCCCCGCGGATCAAACGGAAAATCGTTTGATGCAATCCGCACGTACTGCTCCTCCGCCCTTGCCCCGGCCAACCCTCCGCGCACGTTAGCCCGGTCCTGCGGTTCAACGCCCTCCTCGTCTTTCTCCGCTATGAAGCTCGCCCCCAAATCCGTCGCCACGTTCACGGTTCTCCTTCTCGGCCTCGGAGTCGTTGCGCTCTGGAGAATTTCTCCCGTCGCCCTTCCCGTCGCCCCGGCCGAGCCGCGATTTGCCGACACTCTGCCGGCGGCACCCACCACCGCGCTCACCCCCACACCGGCGCAGGCTGCCGAGCCCAACCCGTCTTCGGTCGCCTCGCGAACGCCCGGCCAGGTGCTCCCGCCCCGCGCCTTCATTTTCGGTGAGTCCGGCCCTGTCACCCTTGACGAAATTCCCTCCGGCCGTTTCCGCGATCAGCTCCTCGTCGTTTCCGACGTGGCCCGCGCCCGCGCGCTGACCGCTCTCGGCGCGCTTCGGGTTCCCATCAGCAATCTCGCTTCGCTCCACGTGGACGCCGAGGGCAATCTCTTCTTCGCCTGCCCGCACTCACCCCTCGCTCGCTACGACGAAGCCGCCTTCCTCCCCGCTTCCGGCCCAACCGCGAACGTCGCTGCTTCGAACGAATTCACCGTCTCCGTCCCAAACTCCACTCCGCCGGTCCGCCACAGCCGCCCCGGCGCCTCCCGGGTCATCTACCTCGATTTTAACGGGCACGTCGTCACGGGCACGTCGTGGAACTCCATCGCCGGCGCACCGTCGGCTTTCCTCTGCACGCCCTATGACACCGACGGCAATGCCGGTTCCTTCAGCCCGGCCGAGCAAGCCGCCATCGTGCTGATTTGGGAACGCGTCGCGGAGTCGTTCCGGCCGTTCGATGTCGACGTCACCACCGAGCAGCCCGCGACCTTCAACAATTCCACTGCCCGCGCCCTGATCACCAAAGCTCGCGACGCCAACGGCGTCCTAAACCCCGTCGCCGATACCGCCAGCGGCGTCGCTTACCTCAACGTGTTCGGCAACGCCACCTTCGCGGCCGCCACCAGCACGTGTTTCATTTACCAAGGCTCGATGAGCGCCACTAAAATCGCGTCGGTCGTAGCCCACGAGATCGGACACCAAATGGGACTCAGTCACGATGGGACTCTGCCCAACGAGCCGGCCAACGAATACTACGCCGGTCACGGCGCCGACGATACGTCTTGGGCTCCCATCATGGGGAGCTCTTCACGCAATGTCCTCCACTGGTCGAAGGGCGAGTATCTCAACGCCAACAACACCCAAGACGACCTCGCCCTCATCGCCGCCAAGCTCTCCGTCCGCCCCGACCAAGTCCCTAGCGCGGACTCCACCGCCTCCGCCCTCGTCTTCAACGGCACTTCGTTGCGCCAAAACGGACTCCTCGAAACCACCGGCGACATCGACACCTTCACCTTCTCGACCTCGGGCGGCCCGCTCTCTCTCCGCGTTTCTCCGCCGGAAGTTGCCGCGCTGTCCAACCGCTTCTCCGTCGATCTCGCCGCCGAGCTCCGGGACGCCGCCGGCACGCTCATCACCCGCTCTGATCCACCCGACTCAGCCTCCGCCTCCTTGGAGCAAACCCTCGCCGCCGGAACTTACTTTATCCGCATCACCGGTGTCGGCACCGGCTCACCGCTCAACAACCCGCCCACGGGCTACACGTCCTACGGCAGCATCGGATCCTACGAAATCACCGGCACCGTTCCGCCGCCGACCACTACCTTCGCCGCCGCCATCGCCCAGAATCCTGAGCCGCAAAATCAATTCCCCGGCAACTCCGCGACGTTTACCGTCGTGGCCCGCGCCAACCCGGCCGCTACGTTTGCCTGGCAACGCTCCATCGACGCCGGCGCCACTTGGACATCCCTCAGCGAGGGCAGCCCGTACACGGGGACGAACACCGCCGACCTCACGGTGTTTCCGCTTTCCGCTCCGATGACCGGAGAACGCTTCCGCTGCGTCGTCACCAATTCCGCCGGCTCCGCCACCAGCGCGGCCGCCACGCTCACCATCGCCGTGCCGCCCCCGCCCACCCTGCCCACCTTCGATCCGTTTCCGATCGTCAGCACCTTCGGCCGCGGCCTGGCCGCCGGCTCCAACACCAACCTCACCATCACCCTCACCGGCGGGTCCGATCCACTCACCCTCCGTTGGCAACGCGACGGCGTGGATCTGCCCGACGCGGCCGGTCCCGTTTACTTCTTGCGCAACTGGCAGCCCACCGACTCCGGCACTTACCGCGTCGTCGCCACCAACGCCGCCGGCACCGTCGTATCCCCCGGCTATCGCCAATTCGTCCAACCCGAAGGCGGCTGGCAATGGCGCCACCCCACCCCTACCGGCGCCAACCTCACCAGCGCCGCGTTCGTCAACGGTCGCTTTTTCGTCGGCGGTGTCCGCGGCACGGTCCTGACCTCGACCGACGGCACCGCTTGGACGATGCGCACCCTGCCCGCCGCCAACAACATCTTCGGCTTCCAATACCTCAACGGCCTCTACATCGCTCTCGGCAGCTTGGGCGCGGTCTTCACTTCACCCGACACGATCGCATGGACGCCCCGCAACTCGGGCATCATCGTTCGCGACACCGGCACCGGCCTTATCGATCTCACCCTCGGCAACGGCCGCATCGTCGCCGTCGGCATCGGCGGCCTCACCAGCACGTCCACGGATGCGATCAACTGGACGCCCGGCACCATCGGCGTGACCGAAGATCTCGCCGGCGTCGCGTTCGCCTTCGGCCGCTTCCACGCCGTCTCCGCCGTGAGCGGCCGCGTCTTCAGTTCGTCCGATGGGGTCAACTGGACCTCGACCATGACCGCGACCTCGGGCTTGGGCGGCATCGCCGCCGGCGCCGGTCGGCTCATCGGGGTGGGCCTCAGCGGCGTCACGTTGACCTCCACCAATGGGACAACTTGGACCCCGGGCAATGTCTTCCCCTCGGCCAATCTTCTCGGCGTCAACTTCATCAACAACCAATTCGTCGCCGTCGGCACCGGCGGAGCCATCCGCACGTCCCCCGATGGCGTGACGTGGACCGCCCGGAACTCCGGCGGCAACGCCAGCAACCTCCAAAACACCGCCTTCGGCCAGGGCATCTACGTCGTCCCCGGCTCGACGAGCTCGACCGCCCGCGGTGCCTTGCTCACCTCGACGGATGGCGTCACGTTTCGCGAGGCCATCACCACCGCCACCTCGACCGGCGGATTTAACCTCACCCTCCGCGGGATCGCGGCCAGCCCGACCGCCCTCGTCACCGTCGGCAACTCCGGCACGATTCTTCAATCCAGCGACGGCACCCGCTGGACCAACCGCACCTCCGGCACGTCCGCCCAGCTCAACGATATCGCCTTCGGAGCCGGCCGGTTCGTCGCGGTGGGCAATACCTTCGGCGGTGTCGGCACCGCGCTCGTCTCCGACCACGGCGCGACTTGGACCCCCACCTCCGTCCCCGCCAATTCGCTCAACGGTGTCCGGTTTGCCGCCAATCTCTGGATCGCGGTCGGCGCCTCCGGCCGGATTCTCACCTCGCCGGACGGCTCCAACTGGACTTCCCGCTTTCTCGGCGGCACCTCCGCCACCCTCAATAAAACCACGTTCGGCGCGGGCCTCCACGTGGTCGTTGGCAACGCCGGCACCGTCGTCACCTCGCCCGACGGCTTGACCTGGAACGCCACCACCGCGCCCACGACCGCCAATCTCAACGACGTCACCTTCGCCGCCGGCACCTTTGTCGCCGTGGGCGCCGGCGGCGTGATTCTCACCTCGCCCAACGGGGTCACGTGGAGCGACCGCAGCTTTGGCAACGAGGCTATCACGAGCATCACGTTTGCCAACGGCCAGTTCCTCGCCACCGGTCCCGGCAGCAACTATTTTGTTTCCCCGGATGGTATCACGTGGACCGCTCGCTTCACCGGCGCGTCCGACGCCGCATTCGACTCCGCCGCGTTCGGCGATGAGCGCTTTTTCGTCGGCGAAAACGCCGCGATCCTCGCCACCGGCGCGCCGCTCATCAGCGGTCCCGCGCCCCAAGTTGCTCTGGTCGGTGCACCGCTGACCCTTGGCGCCGCCGTCACCGCATCGGCCTACCCGCTCACCTATCAGTGGACCAAGGACGGCGTCGCGATCCCCGGCGCGACCGCACCCACCTATTCCTTGGCCCGCACCGCCACGACCGACGCCGGCACTTATCGCTTGATCGCGAGCGGCCCGCTGGGCTCCGTCATGGCGAGCGCCGCGACCGTGACGATCGACGCCCCCACCCCGGGACGCATTCTCAACCTCTCCGTCCGCGCCGTCGCCGGGCCCGACGAACGCACCCTCATTGCCGGTTTCACGCTCTCTGCCGGCGGCTCAAAGAATCTGCTCATTCGCGGTATCGGGCCCGCTCTTATCCCGCTGGGCGTGCCGACCGCCTTGCTTGATCCTCGCCTCCAAATTTTCAACTCACCACCCGCCGCCCCGCTCGCCACCAACGACAATTGGGGCCCGAACCCGACGTTGGCCGCCCTCTTCCCGTCCGTCGGCGCATTCCCCCTCGATCCCGCCGGTCGAGACTCAGCCCTCACCCAGACGTTCCTCGCCGGCAACTACACCGCCAACGTCTCCACGCCCGGCACGGCGAGCGGCGTCGCGCTCGCCGAAGTCTACGACCTCGATGCTCCCGCCGCGCCCGCCCGACTCGTCAACCTCTCCGCCCGCGCCCAAGTCGGCACCGGGGCCGATCTGCTCATCGCCGGCTTCACGCTCTCGGGCAACGTCCCCCGCACCGTTCTCATCCGTGGCATCGGCCCCGGCCTCACCCAGTTCGGCGTGCCCAACACCCTCGCCGATCCGAAACTCGAAGTTTTCCGCGACACCACGCTCCTCCACGCCAACGACAACTGGGCCGCCAACACCACCGCCGCCGGCACCGCCGAGCTCGTCGCCGCCTTCGCCCGCACCGGTGCCTTCGCCTTGCCCAATCCCGCGAGCCGCGACGCCGCGCTCATCGTGACGCTCGCCCCCGGCAACTACACCGCTCAAGTCAGCGGCGTAAACGACACCACCGGCGTCGCCCTGATCGAAATCTACGAACTCCCCTGAGTCCGACGTAGGGCGGAGTCTCCGACTCGCCCTCCACGCCCTCCACGCCCCGCGCGCCCGCCCAACCGCGAACCGCATTTTGGTTTTAGATTTCCATCAAGGACCGGGTAACTATTGCCTCAGGTATGACGTGGTATCGCGACGCACGACGGACGCTTAAGATCGATGGGGGGATCTTCCTCCGCATGGCCTTGGCGTTGGCTGCCCTGATGTGGCCGCTCATGCTGCTGGTCCGTTTGGCGGCCGGGGCTTCGTTACTCGCAGCGGCACTCAATATCTTAACGTTAACGTTGGTCATGGTGGCGTGTGTGATGCTGGGAGTTCTTTTATTTGAGTGGCTCTATTCTCACTCCCCGGCGTCTGAGCTGCGCCGGTGGGCGGCGGTAGGGATCTATGGGGTGCTGTTGGTGACGACCATTGGCGCGCAGGGTTATTTTAGTACTAACCAAGATTATATCGGCCGGCAGCCTAACCAGCTGATCCTTTGGGTGAGCTTGATCGCCTCGCGCCTGATCGGCGTCGGTTTGGCGGTCTATGTCTACTTCTATCTACTACGGTCTAAGCAGGCGACCGCGGCCAAGGCTCAGGTCATTGCGCTGGAGTTGATGGGACGAGACGCAGAAATCGAGCGACTCCGTGCCCAGATCAATCCCCACTTTTTATTCAATACCCTCACGGCGATCTCCAACCGCTCCACGGATCCTAGTGTAGATAGCATCATTTTGAAACTCTCGGACGTCTTGCGCTATAACCTGTCCCACACGGGAGGTCAGGCTTCGTTCCGCGAGGAATTGAAGGCGATGGAGAATTATCTGCAGATCGAGCAGATGCGCTTCGGGGCCAATCTCCTGATCGACTGGGAGGTCTCACCTGCGGCGCGGGCCGCATTGGTGCCGCAGCCGCTCCTGCTGCCGCTCTTGGAGAACGCGATCAAGTACGGCTTTGAAACGTCCCCCGGTGTGCTGAGAATCAGGATCTCGGCCAGCGTCCAAGGTAACGAATTCCGAGCCATGGTGGAGAATAGTGGGCGTTGGATAGAGCCGGTCACCCCGGCCCCACGCGGGACTCAGATTGGGTTAAGCAATCTCAAGCGGCGCTTGGAGCTTTATTACCACGGCCGGGCGCACGTCTTGCAGGAGTCTTTGCCCGAGGCGGTGCGCATCACGCTCACCTTACCCCTCGACCCCGCCTCATGAAGCCCACGCTCCGTTGCTTGATCGTCGATGATGAGGCCGATGCTCGGTCCTACTTGCGGAAACGGCTCCAGCCTCATCCCGAGTTGGCCGTGGTCGGGGAAGCCAGCTCGGTCCGCGAGGCCCATGCCCTGTGC
>CAMCWW010000153.1:0-7031 GCA_945882935.1 Opitutus sp. GAS368 | reverse complement strand
CGGCTGACGACGAACGCGCCGGTGGCGGGATCGCGCGTGGCGCTCAGGCCGGTGCCCGTGAGCATGCGGTCCAGCGCGTCGCGCGCGGCGTAGTCGCCGGCGATCGCATTGGTCCGCTCGCCCTTCACCTTTTCCATCATGAAAATGATCTGTTGGCCGGAGGCTCCGGCGAACTGGTTGAGGGTCGTGGCGGCGTCGCCGGAGGGGAGGTCATAGCTCCGCTTCTGTTCGACGGCCGCCGCGCCCGACACCACCGACACGCCCAGCGCGCAGCATAAAGCCGAAGCGACGAGACGGGGCGGGGTAACGAGACGATGCGTCATGAACAGAAGGAGAACTGTCCGTATAACGCAGCGACGCAGGAAATGGGTTAGTGCCGGGGTGGAACTCCGTAGCTGAGAGCTGAGAGTTGAGAGCGGAGAGACCAAGGCACGGAGAGAAGACATCGAACCGAGCACGGATTTGAGGCGCACGGGAAGCGAGCGGATGGATTGCCGCGTCGTCCCGGAGGCCGGGACTCCTCGCAATGACAAGGAGTGGAACACTGCTTACGGTGCGCGGCGCAGGATGATCTCGGCGGCGGCGCGGCGCTCGACGGTGATGTCGCCGTCCTGCGCGAGGAGGCGCACGAAGGCCTCGAGTTGATCGGCCGCGAAGGTGCCGCCGATCTTGCGTTCGCCGAGGGCGGCGTCGGCAAGGACGAGCTGCGGGACATTGCGCCGGTTAAACAGGGTGACGGCGTCGCGCAGCGGCAGATCGGTGAACGTCATGACCTGGCTGTGCCAGCGGACGGCGGCTAGGAGCGCATCGGTGGAGACACGCTCAATCGGGGCGGCGTCGGGTGCGGTGTCGCGTAGGATGAGGGTGCGTTCGCCGGCGACGAGGAGCGGGTGCGCGGCGGGCAATGCGGGAGCGGGCGTGGAGTCGGCGTCGTCGCGGGTGACTTCGACTTTGCCCTCGATGACGAGGACTTCGACGCCGTGGTCGCCGAGTCGCACGCTGAACGCGGTGCCGACGGCCCGGATGGAGACGCCGCCAGCGGTGACAATGAACGGCCGGGCGGTGTCGTGGGCGACGGCGAAGTGGGCTTCGCCGGCGGTGAGGGTGACCCGGCGGTCGGCCGGCGTGAGGGCAACTTGGACATCGGTGTTGATGTTAAGATTCACGATCGAGCCATCGACGAGGGCGACCTGCTGCTGGCGGGTGGCGGGGGTAGTGTAGTGCTGGGTGGGTGCGGTGCGGGAGGGCGCGAACCACGCGACGGCGGCGGCCACGGCGAGCGCGGCGGCGAGGCCGGCGGACCAAGCCGGGGCGAGACGCCCCGGCCACGACGAAACACGGGCGGGCCGCCCGTGCCACTCGGAAGCACTCGCGAGCCGGGCGGCGAGCGGGTCGCGGATCGCGGGCAGCTCGGCGATGAGCTCGAGGGCGTAGGCGGTGGCTTCGGTGGCGGCTTCGTGCCTCGGATCGGCGGCGCGCCACGCGGCGAAGGCTGAGGCGCGGCCGGGGGCGAAGCCGGCATCACGCTCGACGAGCCATTCGGCGGCGGCGGTCTCAATCGCGGCGTCGGAAGAGGAAGGATCGGCAGACGGCGAGGATTTTTCCGATGGCGGCGTCATACGGGCTTTGGGTGGACCGGAAGGTAGGAGCCCGCTGGCGGGCGATGAAGGGCGAGGGAGTCGGGCGCGGAACGTAAATCGCCCGCAAGCGGGCTCCTACCTTCGGAGCGATTGTCGGCGCCGAGGAGGCCGCGTTGACGAAAGAATCGGGTGCAGTCTTTGACGCCCTTGATCATGTGGACCTTCACGGTCTCGGGCGAAATCTCGAGACGCTCGGCGATTTCTTTGTAGGCGAGGCCGTCGAGGTGGCGGAGCATCATCACTTGGCGGCAGCGTTCGGGCAGAGCGAGAATGGCTTCGAGGAGGAGGTCGAGCCGTTGCTCGCGCTCGGCGGCGTCGCCAAGGCCCGGGGCCTCGTCGAGGACGGGCAAGGCGTGGATCTCGGAGATCTCCTCGTGATCTTGCCCGCGTCGCCTTCGGAAGAGGTCGATGGCGGCGTTGCGAGCGGCGGTGAAAAGAAAGGCCCGGGCGTGGGTGACGCGGCCGCCGGCGTGGGCGCGGAGGGTGCGGATGTAGGTTTCCTGCACGAGATCGTCGTGATCGGGCAGGGCGGGGAAGCGTTTAGAGAGATAGGCGCGCAAGGCCGGTTCATGGGGTTGAACCTGCTCGGAAAACCATTGGGCCTGATCAGTCGGGGGCATGGGGTAAAACTAACGGGGAACAACAAACAGCTGGCGGGACGATTTGAAGGCGGGCGACGACTGTCGAGCGCGATGTGGCGATTTGGCGGCGGGGAAAACTTTTTCTAAAAAAGACTAACCCATTTATAGGCGTGGTGCGTTGAACATTAGTCGCTTCAGGGTAGGAGCCTGCTTGCAGGCGATTTCTACGGGATCGCGAGCAAGCTCGCTCCCACAGCCGACGTTCGACTGTCGAGGGCTGAAACAGGTTCAACCCGTCTCGGGCAGAAAAGTCGGGAAGGTGAGCCCCCGCGCCGGGGCGACCGGGCCGAGGGCTTGGGCGGCGTGGAGTTCGACGTTGCGGGCGCCCCAGGCGTAACACTGGTGCACGAGACCGGCGGCGGTGCAGGGCACGAGAAACACGGGAGTTGCGCCGCGTTGCGCGTCGAGGGCGCGCCAGAGCAGGGCCGCGGCAGCGAGCTCGTCGCGGGTGACGCCAGGACCGAGCATCACGCACGAGGGATGCTGGCTCGCGACGAGGAAACCCTCGATCTCTCCGGCGGCGTTTTCGAGCACCCAGACGCGCCAATTGCCCACGGTGTTGCGCAGGAAAAACGTGTAGTCGGTGGTGCGGTCGAGGCCTTGCCAGGTGAGTTCGAAGGCGGCGAGCCGCGGGGCCTCGGCGGGATCGGTCACTAGCCGCACGCGCGCGGCGCCGGGTGGGGGAGGGCCGGGCAAGCCGGTGGCGGGGACGGTGAAAGTGAGGTCTTGGTAAATCGTGTGCGGGACGAAACCGAGCCGCGAGTAGAGCGAAAATGAATCCAGATTAAGCAGGCTGGAAACGAGGCGCACCGGCCGGCTGGTGCGCCGGGCCAAGGCCAGCGCGGGCGCGAGCAGGGCGCGGGCGACGCCCCGGCCTTGGGCCTCTGGGGCGGTGGCGACGATGCCGAGGGCGATATGGGTGGGACGCGGATGCACGAAGCACACGCCAAGTAAGTCGCCTGAAGTGGGGTCGCAGCCGGCGAGCGCTTCACCGGGATCGAGGGCGGCGTAAACTTCGGGGAAGAGGCGAAAAGGATCGGGCGAATCGCCGAAGCGGGCGCCTTGGTTGAGGCGGCTTTGATACCAATCGACGAGGGAACGGTGGAGCAGTTGGGCGGTCGCCGCGTGGTCGGAGGCGAGCAGAGGGCGGATCGTGGGCGGGGGCATGGGAGGTGGGAGAGGAGTAAAAGGTCTAAGTCGGAATGATGCGGTAGGAAACCACGGATGAACACGAATGGACACGGATGAAGAGGGGAGATCCAAACGCAGCCGGAAAAAATCAGAATCACCGAACCGAGCCCGCCTTCGTTCCGGGAGGAAGAGACTGATTCGCTCCGGAAATCCGTGTTCATCAGTGTCCATCCGTGGTTAAAATGCATCGTTCGGGTTAAGAAGCGTAAGAGGAGTAAGGGCGGAAAGGGAAGGCGGTGCGAATTGCCTCCTCTTGCGGGGGGAATTGGGCACGTTGGCGGGCACATGGCTTCAATTGGTAAACGTAATCGGCTTCCTTTTCTGCGCGAGATGCCCCCGGGCTATTTTCTCGATGGGGGCACACACGGCGATGTGTTGTTGCCGGGCAAGCAGCTGAAGCAGCGGCCGGCGGTCGGGGCGTTGGTGGATGTTTTCGTCTACCGCGATTCGGAGGACCGGATCGTGGCCACGACGGAGACGCCCTACGCGATGGTGGGTGAGTTTGCTTATCTGCGGGTGGTGAGCGTCAACCCGCGCATCGGAGTGTTTCTTGATTGGGGTTTGGAAAAGGATCTCCTGCTACCCATCCGCGAGCAGGCGGTGCCGTTGCGCGAGGGGGCGTGGCTCGTGGTGCGCGTCGCGCTCGACGAGAAGACGGACCGCGTCATCGCGAGCGCGCGGCTCAATCGTTACCTGAATCTTGTGCCGCCGCCGTTTGTGGCGGGGCAGCCGGTGAAGTTGCTGGTGATCGGGGAATCGCCGTTGGGCTATAACGCGGTGGTGAACCACACGCATCGCGGGCTGTTTTATTTCAGCGATCTGACCGGTCCGCTGGCGACCGGGCAGGCGATGGACGGGTTCATCAAAGCGGTGCGACCCGACGGAAAGATCGACCTTACGCTCAACGGCGGGCGCGTGGGTTACGGACGGATCTTGCCGCTGACGGAGACGATTTTTGAAACGCTGAAGGCAAGCCCGAACGGGCGGTTGGCGTTGCACGACGGCAGTCCACCCGAGGAAATCCGGGCGACGTTTGAAGTGAGCAAGAAGGCGTTCAAGCAGGCGATCGGCGTGCTGTTTAAAGCGAAGCGGATCGTGATCGAGGCGACGGGGATCCGGCTACCGTAGTCAACCGGAGGCCCAAGCCCGGGCAGGGTGGGATTATGGTTTTCGTGGGCGCACGGGGATGTGAACCTCGAAACGTTTCAGGAAAAAAGGTACGTAGGGGGCGTTCCAATAGACGCCGTAGGGTTCGCCGGCGGCCTCGACGGCGGACTGGGCGGCGAGCCAGGCGAGCAGGGTGGCGCGAGCTGTTTCGAAGTTGGCGCGCGAGTAACCGCCGCGCGCGCCGTGGCTGGCGACGCGCCGCTCGGGGATGTTGATGACCTCGACCCCCGCTTCGTTGCCGGCGACCTTGGTGCGCTCACTCTCGGCGACCCAAAAAAACATCGCCGCATCGTCGATGCGCGCCTCGACCGGGGTGGTCATGGCGATCTTGTGTTTTGAAATGTAGCGGAAAAGCGGACCGAAAAGATTGTCGGCGCCGTCGAAGTAGTTGCCTCGGCCGGCGGATTTCAGGAGCACGCCGGCGGGCAAACTTTTCAACTCGGTGATCCCGGGAGCGGTGGGCGGGAAGGCTTCTTGGGCGGACATGGGTGGAGTGAGCGCAAGCAGCGCCAGCGAGACGAAGAATGTGAAACGGGGCATGACCGAAGAGGACGCGAGAAACGCGCGAATGCAAACCAGCGGGCGCGGACCTCACTGGAGACGCGACGCCCCCGTCGCGTTTCACGTCCGGCCTGGCCTGAGAGCGCGATGGTTTTTTTGACGCGCCCAAATAAATACCGATAGCCTGGATTTGTTGTGGAGACGCGGCGCCCCTGTCGCGGTTAACGCGGAAACGGCGACGAGGGCGTCTCCGCTCCAGCCTGCGCGGTGGGCCCGACGGCCTCGTGACCTCGTCCGCTAGGCGAAGGACCGGCAGCCGCGCCGCCGGGTTCGGACTTTCCATTTGAGGGCGCGGCCGTTTCACTGCGCGGACCATGCGCCTCATCGATCTCTCGCAGCCGCTCTTTGATAATGCCCCGAATTGTCCGGTGCATCCGCCGGTGTCGTTTCGCCGCACGGCAGATCATCCGGCGGACGGCTGGCGGATGGAGGAGATCGCGATGGCGACCCACACCGGCAGCCATCTCGATGCGCCGCTGCACAAGATCGCGGGCGGAAAGAGCATCGACGCACTCCCGCTGGAGACGTTTGTCGGTCCGGCGCGGATCGCGGATCTGCGCGGGCTGGTCGCGGATGCGCCGATCACGGCGGAGTTGCTCGCGGAAAAACTCCCGGGACTCGCGGCGGGCGAGATCGTGTTGCTGGCGACGGGCTGGGGCGACCGGCGGGCCAAGTCGGAGGAATGGCTGCACCATTCGCCGTATGTCGATCCGGCGGGCGCGCGCTGGCTGGTGGCGCGCGGGGTGTGCGGCGTGGGGATCGACCACTATTCGATCGGAGGGGGCGGCGCGATCAACGCGGAGACGCACACGATCTTGCTGGGGGCAGGGCTGTGGGTGGTGGAGGAGCTGAAATTTCCAGCGGAGGTGTTTGCGCTGGCGGCTCCGGTGAAATTCTGGGCGTTGCCGCTGAACTGGCCGGGTTGCTCCGGCGCGATGTGCCGGCCGGTGATCGAGCTGGGGTGAATGACGGGCGGCGGAGTTGACGGCGGGTGATGGCTCGGCACGGTCTTCTTTTTCACGAAGCTTTCGACATCCATGAAATCCATCACCATCGCCACCGTCGGTTCAAATTTTGAGCGGGAGCCGCTCGTGCGGCCATTTGGGTTCAAGGGCGGGTATATGTCGGAGATCTGGCAAAGCGCGGCGATGCTCGGGAGCGCGGGCGGCAAGCGGGGGATCGGACTGTGTTCGCAGGGTGTGTTGTGGAGCGACGCCCAGGTCTTCGCGGGGCACTCCGAGAGCGGTGGTAACGCGCTGATGTATGCGATGAGCGAGTGGGCCGTGCAGCAACTCAAGGGACAGACGTTTTCCGATCCCGTCGCGCTGCTCGAATCGATCCGGCACGACGTCTATGCCTACGGCAAAAAAATCACGGGGCACGCGGGGTTGCGCGAGACTTTTGCCCTCAACGCGCTCGTGGGCGTCGATTTCGCGGTGTGGCAACTCTACGCGGCGGAGAACGGGATTTCCAATTTTGACGATCTCATCCCGGCTGCCTACCGGCCGGCGCTCGCGCACCGGCACACGCGGGCGGCGAGCATTCCGCTCATGGCCTACGGCATTCCGATCGAGGAACTGAAAGCGGCGGTCGAGGCGGGCTATTTTTTCATGAAGATCAAAATCGGCCAGCCCGGCACGCAGGCCGAGATGCTCGAGAAAGATATGGCGCGGATCAGCGCGATCCACGCGGCCATCGGTGATGCCCGCACGCCTTACACGGCGAACGGCAAGCTGCCGTATTATTTCGACGCCAACGGACGTTATGAGAGCAAGGAGACGCTCCAGCGTCTGCTCGACCACACGAAAGCCATCGGAGCGTTTGACCAGAT
>CAMCWW010000152.1:0-7058 GCA_945882935.1 Opitutus sp. GAS368 | reverse complement strand
ACGTCGGCAGTCGCAAACTTCTAAATCTCGGCGCCGGCTACAAACGCGACCGCTGGCAGGTCGACGTGTATCTCCAAAACGCACTGAACGAGGAATACATCTCCGCCACGATCAATCGGAATCTCGCGATCGCTGGCGCTCCCACGAACATCAAAGCGTCGTTCATCTACCGCTTCTGAGTCTCGTCCAACCGATCTGCTACGACCGCCGGCGAGCAGGCCGGCGGTTGTAGCCTTTATTTGCTATATTAACACAATAAATAGGATCAAAACAGTCTTGGTTGGAACCGGGAGCATCGCCAATTTGCATGCCAAGGGTTTTCAGGAACAGGCGGCCGACTACGAGGTCGTCGCCTGCGTGGATGTGGATGCCTCCCGTGCCAAGGCGTTTGCGAGCAAGCATGGGATTCCGCATTTCGCGACGAACTTTACGCAGGTGTTGGCTGAATACCGTCCGGATTTCGTCGATATTTGCACGCCGCCCCAGCTCCACGCGGCGCTATCCATCCAGGCGATGGAAGCGGGCTGCGATGTCCTCTGCGAGAAGCCGATCTGCGGGTCGCTGGCGGAACTCGAAAAGGTCCAGGCGACCGAGAAACGCGCCGGCAAGTTTTGCGCCAGCGTATTTCAGTTCCGCTATGCCACCTCCACGCGCCACGTCCACGATTTGCTCCAACAGGGAATTTTGGGCCGTCCGCTGGTGGCCACCTGCAACACCACGTGGTTTCGCGATGCCGCTTATTACGAGGTGGCGTGGCGTGGCAAGTGGTCCAATGAACTGGGCGGGCCTACCATAGGCCATGGGATCCACGCGATGGATCAGCTGCTCTCGATCCTCGGACCCTGGACGGAGGTTTCGGCTTTTGCCGCAACGCTCGATCGAAAAATTGAGGTCGAGGACGTGTCCGTGGCGCTGATCCGATTTGCCAACGGCGCCCTGGCGACGGTGATCAACAGCATCCTTTCTCCGCGGGAGGAAACCTTCCTGCGGATCGATTGCCAGGCGGCCACGGTCGAGTTGACGCACCACTACTCTTTTACCCGCAAGGAGTGGAGTCTCACCCCCAAGGGTCCCATGTGGAAGCCACTGCCGCGTCTGCCGGCTGAGCAACTGACTGACCCGGCGCTGGTCTTTCCGACCCCGGACCGCCCGGCGACCCACGGCACTCAACTGGCCCACCTCGCCGACAACATCCGCCAGCGCACAACGCCGCTCTCCGCGGGGAAGGCGGTATGGGCGACGATGGAGTTGATCGTTTCGATCTACAAATCGGCCTACACCAAGCGAACGGTGGAAGCGGGCAGCATCCGGCCGGGTGATCCCTACTACGAACAGATTAACGGCGGCCATGCCAAGGCTCCCGTCTGAGCCCCTCGCCCAGCCATGAATGCCATCACTGAAGTAACCGTGTTTCCTGTCGGGGTCCCGATCACCCGCAGTTTCTCCTTTTCCTCGGGCAGCGCCGGGGCCGCCGGCACCAAGGCCGGGCTGGTTTTTGTCCGGGTCCGCGATGCCGAGGGGCAGGTGGGCTGGGGCCAGAGTCGGCCGGTTCCTTCCTGGTCCTACGACACCGTGGAGAGCGTGGTCGCGGCCTTGCGCAAGCAGCTGGGGCCCGCGGTCATCGGCTGCGATCCCTGGGACCGGGTCGGACTCCACCAGCGCATGCTGGCGGTGATCGGCCGGGGGCCGAGTGACGGCATGCCGATAGCAAAGGCGGCACTCGATATCGCCGTGCACGACCTTCTGGCCCGGCGGGTGGGGTTGCCGCTGCGCGCCTTGCTGGGGGGCTCGACGGCTGATGTGCGCCTGCCCCTCAGTTGGACGTGCACCGCCCATACGGTTGACGACATCGTCACTGACGTCGCGGATGGCCGCGCCCAGGGCTTCCAGCATTTCAACTTCAAGGCAGCGGTGACACCCGCCTCCGACATTGCGGTGGCAAAAAAACTTTCGGAAATCGTGCCGCCCGGCTCTTTTCTGTGGGCCGACTGCAATCAAGGCTTCAGCTTGCCGGACGCGGTGCGGGTGGCGACAGCCTTTGAGGAAATCGGGGTGAGTCTGCTGGAGCAGCCGTTGCCGGCCGACCAACCGCATTTGCTGGAGAGCCTGCGGTCACGGACGCGGCTGCCGCTGGCCATCGATGAGGCGAGCGTGAGTCCGGGCGACTTTTTCGACTACGCCCGCCGTGGACTGGTAGATTATCTTGTGCTCAAGATTCCGCGTTCAGCCGGCATTTGGCCGTCGTTCCTGCAGATGGCGACCGCCAGGTCGGCGGGTCTCCCCTTCGTCGTCAGCGGCTTGGCTGACGGTCTGTTGACGAAACTTGCGGCCGCCCAACTAGCGGCCGCCTTTGGCAATACTTTGCCCTTGGCCTTGAACGGTTCCCAATTTCTCGACGAGTCGGCCTTCTTTCCCACCAAAGGGGAATGGGAAACTGGCGGGGTGGTTCATCTCGGTTCGCAGCCCGGGGTTGGACCGGCGCCGGACGAGAATGCACTGCAGCACGCCCGTTTGACACTCTGACCCACCTTTTTGACCTCCCTACCGTTTTCCCTAATCGAAAATCCGGACGGAATTCTGCAGGCCACATACAACGATCGGCCGATTCTGTCCTATAACTACTTCAATGCCGACGTCCTTCCGGAAGAGGTGCCCAAGCCCTACTTTCATCCGCTGCGGACCCTGGGCGGCAGTACCGTTACCCTATGCCGGCCCAATGATCATCCGTGGCACAAGGGTGTAGGCATGACCCTGACTAAAGTGGGAGCAACAAACTTCTGGGGCGGGGTCACCTATCGCAAGGGTGAAGGGTATATCTGGTTGGACAACCACGGCCGCCAGAGACATCTGCGCCGAACGCACATGGCGCACGACAACCACGGCGGATCCTGGGCCCATGACATTGCTTGGGAGACTGCGGACAACAAGGTGCTGCTCGATGAAAACCGCCGGCTCTCGATCCGCGTCCATCCGGCCGACGCCTATTGGACACTCGATCTCGAAATGGACCTCCGTAACGCCACCAACGAGTCCTTGGGTCTCGGCACCTACGAGGCCAATGAGGAACTGCAAGGGTCATTCTACACCGGCCTGTTCTGGCGCATCCCACGTGAATTTCTCGATCACATTGCGCTGCGCAAATTTCGCGCGAAAGGCGCGGTTTTCGCCGAGGGACTGGCGAAGGATGATGAGGGCATGCACGGAAAGCCGGCTCGCTGGATCGCGCTGCATGGCTCGATTGATGGGCGGGTGGAACCGGTGACGGTTGCCCTGATTGATCGTTCGGCTCCCGGCGTCTCCCAACCCCGGGTTTTCATCCGCAAGGTCATGGTGGGAATCGGCCTGCCTTTCCAGGGACCGCAGCAGCTGTGGCTGGCGGCCGGTGAACACTTGCGGCTTCGCTATCAATTGGTCGTCGCCGACGGCCATTGGGAGCAGGATCGAATTGCCGAGTATTGTGGGAAAGTGGCAGCGACGCCTGTTGTGACAGATTTAGCCACGGGCGTGGCGACCTGAAAATGGTTCGCTTGCTAGCCAAGAGCTCAAGACTTAGGCCCTGTCTATGACTATTCGTGATCTCGCCCAGCTTGCCAAGGTCGCTCCAGTCACTGTTTCCATGGCGCTGCGTGATCATCCCCGCATTTCCCTGAAAACCAGGGAAAAAATACAGCGATTGGCGCGAAAACACCATTATCGGGTTGATGGCAAGGTGACGGAATTGATGCACACGATCCGGGTCCATTCAACCGCCAATCCCCGTGGATGTCTGGGCCTCATCTCCCTCTACGCGGAGGAAAAGCCTTGGGAACTACCCCTCCACGAGCCTTTGCAGGCCCTCGTCGAAGGCATCACCGGGCGCGCATTGGAACTTGGTTATCGAGTGGAGCCCTTCTGGGTGAAGCAACCGGGCATGGGGCCCGGCCGTCTGCGTGAGATTCTGCACGCGCGCGGGATCGAAGGATTGCTCTGCGCCGGTAGTTCGGTGATCGAGGAGACGCCGCCGCCGGAGCTGGATTCGTTCACGGTCGTCACTGCCGGCGTGAGTATTCCGACGCCGATGCACCGGGTTGTCACAGACTGCGCGAAGGACACCAGCCTGATCATGGAGGAGCTCAAAGCGCGTGGCTATCTGCGACCGGCGTTCATCGTGGAGGAGGAGGCCGACCAGCGCACCGGACACCTCGTCTCCGCAATGTATCTTTACTATTCGCAGTACGCCTTCGATGGGCTGGACATTCCCATCTTCATGGTTTCGCGGGGGCGCCTGGACTTGGTCGCCCTTCGCCTTTGGTTTAGACGGCACCGCCCCGATGTGATCGTCGAGTGTGTCCACGGTGCGCGGCCGGACTGGCGCGCCTTCATTGCCGCGGAAGGCATGCGCGTGCCGGAGGACATCGGGCTCGTTACGGTGTATGGTGCTGACAGTCTCTCCGAGCTCAGCGGCATCGCTTTGCACAACGAGATTCTTGGACGAAGACAGGTTGAATTGCTCGTCGGTTGTCTGCAGCAACGCAACATTGGTCGACCGAAGTTTCCCGTGCTTCAGTTGGTCCCTGGCGAGTGGATCGAAGGTCGGACAATCCGGCCAAGGGTGGATCATCCGTCATCGCCGGCGACGGAAGCGCCGCCCCGCCGCTTACCTTCTCGCTCGTCCCGATCACCCTCGCGCCCGACCGCTTGAACGGCCGCAGGCCGCCAGCCCCCTGCCTTCATCAATCCCATGCCTCCAAAAACCACACCTGCAAAAACGTCCGTGCCATTTCTCCAGATGGTATGCAATGCCCACCTCGACCCCTGGCTCCAATCCCGCGTCCCCGTCATGGGCAAAGTGCGAGCGCTAGAGTTTTTTAATAAAACTATAGCCACAATGTGTAAACCAATTTTTGGCGTCGTCGGCGGTGACCTTGGCGAGGGCGTTGGCGATGGCCTGGAGGAGTGTGGCGTCGGTGCGAGCCTCAGCGGCGCGCAGTAGTGCCTTCACTTTGCTCCAAATCATTTCGATCGGATTGAAATCGGGTGAGTAAGCGGGTAAGAAGCGCGCTAGTCTCCATCGGCGGCATCGTTTGGCTCGGTTGACTTGCTTGACTTGCGCTCGGGAGCTCAATCCCCGGAACCCACCCCGCAGACGTTGGGGTTACTCGGCGACTGCGGGCGCCGGGCCGCTCCTCGCGCTTTCGCAACCCGAACGACTGCTCCTCCCTTCTTTTTAGAAAAAAGAACCAAAAAGGGCGCGCAGTCGCGGCAGTCGCGAAATAGGATTTCACGACCCCCGCTTGGTGCGCGCCATCAAGCCCCCGATAGGACTTTGCGGACCCTTGCGTTTCTAAGGCGTCAGGATTTCTCGATGGTTTCTGCGGAACCAGCTAACGACCTTACGCAACCAGGCTGGTAGCTCATCAAGAGCTACGATTTGGCTCTGATCGCGGATCGTTCTTATGTAGTCGTAGTCGTGCTCCTCTGCCTGAAATTAGCCGGCGCCACGACGGGGACGGCTCCGTAGACCGGAGTGTCGATATTGATCGGTGCGATCGGCGAGTCTTGGTTCTTGGCTTCGACGTTCTGGTAGTCGATGGACCAACCGAAGACGGTTGTGCTGTTGAAAACATCGTTCGCCTTCGTCAGAGCATAAATATTCTGCAAGTTGAAGCTCGAAACCCAGTTGCGCTCAACGCGACCGCTCCGGGCATACATCCGTGAGGGTGCCGGCAGAGGCGACGACGATCGGGCACCTCCTGCTCGAGATAAAGGCCAAGGACACACACACCGCGCAGGCTCCGGAGATCAGAGAGCTGTTCCAGGAAATGTGGGGACTGGCGTTTGCCAAGGCGAAGTCCGAGGCCGCGAAAGACACGGACGAGCTTAAGGCCAACCTTGAGGAAGCGCTCAACGAAATCAGCCGGATGGAACTCGTGGAGGAAGAGTCGGCCGCAAAGGTGGTGGCCGCCAATGCCAGCAAGGATCAGGCGCTGTCGGAGCTGACCCGGGCCCAGGACGGGGCCCACGCCGCGCGTGTTCAAGCCTTGGAAGCGGCGGCGGAAACGGCGAAGGTCGTCCAAGAATCCACGTCTTTACGGGTCGATCTCTCCGTCCTCAAGGCAACCAAAGAGGAGGCCCTCAAGCAGGCCGAACATCGGTTCGCGAGTTTGCAGCGGGACTCCGATGCCAGGATCGCGCGGCTGACGACCGATCTGGAATCATCCCGTGCGGAACTCAGCCGCTGCGGATCAGAAAACGCCGGCCTGCGTGAACGCCTCGAGATCTTGACGCGGCAACGCGAAGCGGACCTGGCTCAACACCGCGAGGAGATCGGCAACCTCCGCCGGGAGAATGCTGCGGTCGTGACCAAGATGGACGAACTCCGAGAGAGCACCGAAAAACGGGTACACGATGCGCAGGCGAGAGTGGAGGCCGCTCTCCGGGATCAGGCAGCACTCGCGGAGGTGCATCGAAGGGAGCTGGCGGGCATGTTGGAGAAGGCACGAATAGAAGCGCCGCTGAAAACGACGTAGAGAGCCGGTATCCTGATCACAACGTACCTACGGATCCCCCCAATCCGAAAGGGGCCTCGCGGCGATCCGGTCTCTGGGCCTGAATGCCGCATAACGACTGCCTGGTTTCGAGGGACGCCACGGTAAATCCCGCTCCTAGGAGTGCTCGCGCCGGCACCGTGCCCGGGGTCCTGCCACGCCTATAACGGATGAACCTGCCAAACACCCTAGACGAATTCACTATTTCTCGTGTTGGCCCCGGACGGCGCCGCCCGGGCTTGCTTTTGGCTTTCCCGCGGCGTCCAATTTCGGGGTCATCCCTTTGAGCTCCTCAACCGCAACGCAAGGCCGGCTCGAGCCCACCGATCATTCGCAGTGGTTTAGCACGGAGGTGCAGCCTCACGAATCGGCTCTGCGAGCGTATCTGCGCGGGCGTTTCCCGGGACTGACCGACGTGGATGACCTTATCCAGGAGACCTACGCTCGATTGCTGCGCGCCAAGGTCGCGGGGCGGCTTCAGGAGGTCCGCCCCTATCTTTTCGTCACCGCCCGCAACGCCGCCCTCGACCT
>CAMCWW010000151.1:0-7143 GCA_945882935.1 Opitutus sp. GAS368 | reverse complement strand
CGCGCCGCCACCGCCCGCATGATCGCGAGATTCACGCGCTGCTTCAACCCCAGCCCTTCCTGGAGATCCGGCCCCTTCGTCGCATACACGATCCAAAGATCGAGCGATGACGCGCTGAAATCCCGGAAGAAAACCATGACGGACTCGGCATCCACCACCGTCTCGGCCAGGATGATTCCCTTCACGTCTTCCACGATCGCGGTCATCTGGTCAGGCGTAGTGTCGTAGGTCAGGCCGATCACCTGCTCAACCCGCCGCTGAGTGAACCGCGACAGGTTTATAATCGCCTCCGACGACACCAATTTGTTCGGGATGATGACCAGCGACCGGTCGATCAGCCGGATCTTCGTCGAACGCAGCCCGATGTCCTCCACCGCGCCGGTGTTCTCCCCGATCCTGACCGTTTCCCCTACTTTGAACGGTTGGTCGATCGCGACCACGATCGAGCCGAAGAGGTTGGCAATCGTATCCTGCGCCGCGAGCGCGAAGGCCAAACCGCCGATCCCAAGACCGGAGAGGATCGTCGAGACGTTGAAGCCGAGACTCTGGACCGTGATCAGGACGCCGATGACGACGAAGATCGCGACGAGGGTTTTTTTGATCCACGGCATGAACGCCGCCACACCCATTTGCTTCTCCCGCGCGACTTCGTGCATGTGGTCCAACACCGCGCCGAACGCCCGCAGCAAGCCCCAGAAGACCACCAGCGAAAACGCCACCGTCGAGCCGTAGCCAATGGTGCGATCTGCCGTCTCGGAAAGCTTCAGCACTTTCACCGCGGCGAAAATACCCGTGACCATCACGAACGTTGCCACCGGTCCTTCGAGCGCCGGGAACAGCTTGTCATCCAGCGTGGTCTCGGTCTTTGCCGCCAACCGCTTGAGCCGGTTGAAAATGATCGTGGTGACAAAGCGCCGCAGCAAAATCGCCCCGACGAGAATTAACGCGAAAATCGCGTAGTGCGTCGCCGTGTTGCCGCTGCTCCGCACGTTGAAGAGCCCGAGGACCTCATCGACGACATGCTCGAGCAGATCAGGTGTTCGCGGCACCCCGCTCTTGGCCAAGACCGTGGTCGCTTCGGTCGCCGCCGTGGTCGTTTGGGCGAGCGCGGAACCGAGGAGCATACCGCTGCCCAAGAGCAGCGATCGAACAAGGGTCACAATCATCCGTTTCATCGAACGGCGAACTCACCGCGCTCCGCTATTCGTGTCAAAAGCATTGCCCGCCTCCGCCCCAACTCCCCGCTTGCGCGCCCTCCCCGACCCAAGCCACAACGTTCCCCAATGTTGCAATTTCTATCCGTCATCGACGCCATGCCGCTCTGGGCTTGGGTCACTTTTTTTACCTTCATCACCGCGATGCTCGCGCTCGATCTGGGGGTGTTTCAACGCGAGACGCACGTCGTCGGCATGAAAGAGGCCCTCGCGTGGTGCTGCGTCTGGGTGACGCTTGCCCTCAGTTTCGGCGGGCTGCTCTGGCAATGGCGCGGACCCGAATCCGCCCAGCAGTTTCTCGCCGGCTACCTGATCGAGCTCTGCCTGAGCGTGGACAACGTCTTCGTGTTCATCCTCGTCTTCGCCTACTTCAAGGTCGAGCCGCGCTACCAGCACCGCGTCCTCTTCTGGGGCATCATCGGCGCCGTGCTGATGCGCGCGGTGTTCATCATCGTCGGGGTGGAGGTGATCGAACGCTTCCACTGGGTCCTCTATGTTTTCGGCGCATTCCTCGTCTACACCGGCGTCAAGATGGCCCTGCCCAGCAAAGAGGCCGAGGTCGATCCCGAGCATAATTTCGCGGTCAAACTCTTCCGCCGCTTCTATCCCGTCGCCCCGCACAACGATCGCGGTCACTTTTTCACCATCCACAACGGCCGCCGCATGGCCACGCCCCTCTTCATCGTGCTGATCGTGATCGAGACCACCGATCTCGTCTTCGCCCTCGATTCCCTGCCCGCCGTGCTCTCAATCACCAAGGATAGTTTCATCGCGCTCACCTCAAATATTTTCGCCATCCTTGGCCTGCGCTCCCTCTACTTCGCTCTTAGCGGCATCATGGGGCTTTTCCGTTTTCTCAAAGTCGGGCTGTCCGTCATCCTCGTTTTCATCGGCGTGAAAATGCTGATCGAGCACTGGATGAAAATCACCACCGGCACTTCGCTCGCGGTGATCGGCGGCGTGCTGACCACCTCGATCCTCATGTCCGTCGTCATCAAGTCGCCTAAGGCCCCGCCGCCCCGCTGATCGTCGATTCATGAATTTCGACCAGCTGCTCACCAACTTCCTCAGCCCGCCGATCCTGTTTTTTTTGCTCGGGCTCCTCGCCACGCTGGTCAAGAGCGACCTCGAGCTGCCGGCCCCGCTGCCCAAGATTCTTTCACTTTATCTGCTCCTCGCGATCGGCTTCAAGGGCGGCGTCGAGCTCGCCCATAGCGGGCTCACGCTTCAGATCGCCTCGACTCTCGGCGTCGCGATGATCGCGGCGGTCGTGGTCCCGGTCTATACCTACTTCGTCCTGCGGCTGAAACTCGACTCCGCCAACGCCGCCGCCATCGCCGCCACCTACGGATCCATCAGCGCGGTCACCTTCATCACCGCCGCCGCCTTTCTCGACGCCACCAAGGTCCCCTACTCGGGCCACATGGTCGCCGCGATGGCGCTCATGGAATCGCCCGCTATCGTTGTCGGCGTCGTCTTTGCCCGGCTCGCCGCCAAGCGCTCGGCCAAACCCGGCGCCGATTCCGCCGACGCCGAACCCGTCGATTGGGGCCACATCGGGCGCGACGCGTTTCTCAACGGCTCGGTGTTCCTGCTCGTGGGCAGCCTGATCGTAGGCGCGCTCACCGGCAACCGCCCGGGCGCCGTGGCCCTCGTGCCGTTCACCAACGAACTGTTCACCGGCGTGCTCGCCCTATTCCTCCTCGATATGGGCATCATCGCCGCGCGGCGCCTCGGGGATCTCCGCCGGGCCGGCGTCTTTCTCACGTGTTTCGCGATCATTGTTCCGCTGGTGAACGCCGCCCTCGGTCTGCTTGGCGCGCATCTGCTCGGTCTCGGCCACGGCGACGGCCTGCTCTTCGTCATTCTCTGCGCCAGCGCCAGTTACATTGCCGTGCCCGCCGCCATGCGCCTCGCCATCCCCGAGGCCAACCCGAGCCTCTACGTCACCATGTCTCTCGCCCTCACGTTTCCTTTCAACATCCTCATCGGCATCCCGCTTTACGAAGCCGCTGTCACCGCCGTCCTCGGCCCCTGATTCCCCGCCCCATGCAAGCCCTCAAAAAAGTTGAGATCATCCTTAGCGCCCCCGAATTGCCGAAACTCCAGCGGCTCGTGGAAAAGCTCGGCCTCAACTACACGGTCTTCCACCACGCCACCGGCCGCGGCGACCGCGGCATCCGTGCCGATGACGATCTTACCGGCGTCTTCACCAACATCTGCCTGCTCACCGCCTGCAAGGCCGAGCAGCTGCCCGCGCTGGTCGAAGCCGTGCGCCCCCTGCTCAAGAAAACCGGCGGCCTCTGCCTCGTGAGCGACGTGCTGAGCGTCATGCACTGATCGGCCGCAAACCCGTTCACCGCAGAAACCGCGTGGCCCATTCAGGTCGGGCCAACGGGCGCGGCGTCCACTCACCCCAAATCTGGTAGCGATACCGCGCGACCAGTTTATAGCCCGCGTCGCGCCCACGCACCGGAATCACCCGCGCCCAAGCGAGCGCCAGACCCAGACCGCCGATCGCCCGCGCCGCCGCCAGCGCCCCATCGGTGCGCAGCAGAAATTCCGGCCGTTCGCGCCGCGCCCAATCAGGCACGAAAACCAGCGAATCGAAATCCTCCGTCGCCAACCCGTGGGCCCGCAGATACGCCTGCGCGGTCGGCTCCTGCAAGGGCGCGAACCGCAGCACGGCCCGCCGGTCCAGCCTCAGCAGCAAGCGCACGATCCGGTTGCACAGCCCGCATTCGCCGTCGAAAAACAGCACCGGACCCGAGAGAGCGTTGGCAGCAGGCAAAGACATCGCGTCGCCCCAACATGCGCGGCCGCGGCCGAAAAGAAAGCCTCCGCCCGCGACTCGCAGAAAAAATCATCGCGCCTAAACTCCCTGGCTAATTCCCGCCGCGAAACCCAAACGTAACGCGGCCCCAATTGCCCTGGGGACGGGCGCCCAACGAAAAAGGTCGGTGGGCCACCAGCGGGCGGAGGCAGCGCATCAGGGTAATTCGTAAATTTCTATGAGGGCGGAGCCGGTCGTATTATTGGCGCCGGTGACCTGAGCGGTGTAGCTGCCCGGCGCAAGGTTGACCATGAGCGCGGCGTCGAGGCTCGTGGCGCCGAAGGCGAAGGCGCCGGTGTTGAACGTGGCCTCAGCGATGGCGATGGCATCCGGCGAGGTGGACCAGCCGGCATTTTGCGCGACCACCGCGCCGCTGGCGCTGCGCAGCGTGAGTTCTGGGCGGGCGAGCGGGTTGGCGAGGCCAAATTGCGCGAGCGCGGGGCCGGCAGCGCGGATGAGGACCCGCTTGGGGGCTGTGCCACGCACGACGAGGCCGGCGATGAGGGTATTGTCGCCTGTGCCGGTAACGGCACGGGCGGAGAGGTTGACGAGCTTTTGCGCCAGGGCATCGCCCGAGAGCTCATACACCTCGAGCAGCACCGGACCGCTGGTGGCGGTGGCGGAGCTGACGACGGCGGTGTAGGCACCCGGCTGCAGACCGGTAAGGACAACGGAGTCGGCGCTGCCGGCGGCAAGAGGGAAGGCTCCCGAGCGCGTGGCGGCGGCGGCGATATCGGCGGTGGTGGTGCCAGTGCTCCAGCCGGTGTTGGAGGCAATCACCGCCGAGCCGCGGTAGAGCTCGAGGCGGGGAGAGGGTAGCGCGGTCGACACCCCGAAGTCGCGCAGGCCGGGACCGATCGCGCGGACGAGAACGGTCTTGGCCTGCGGGCCGGAGATCACAAAGCCCACGATCACCACCTGCGCACCGGTGCCGGCGCTGGCGCGGGTGGAGAAACTGACGAGGCGCTGGTCGGCGAGAGCGGAGGCATCGCTGCCGAAACCGCTGTAGGATGTCACGGTGCCGCGGCTATCGGTAACCGTGGCGCTGAGCGCCTTGGTCGAGCCGGAAACGGTGCCCGAGACGATCTGCTGCGAAGCCGTGGTGACGACGAAACGGCCGGCGGAATCCACCGTGCCGGTGCCGGCATCAACCGCGGTGCCCGACTGGGTGAGGACAAAGGCTTGGCCGGAGGGGCTCAGGATGGCGAGGACCTGCGCGGAGCTGCCCGCAGCGCCCGCTTGATAGAAGCCCGCGCTGCTTACGCTGGAGCCACCGGCAGAGCGGCTGGCGCTCATGCCGATGGAGCCGGCGGTCGAGGAGCCGGAAAGGACGCCGTTGGCGGAAATGGAGCCCCGGAAAACGAGATCGTTGACCGCGGCGGCGATGGGCGGCGTTCCAGGCGAGGCCGGGGCCGTGCCGCCGACCGTGGTGATCGCGAAGCCAAAGGTGCCGTCGTCATTCACCGTGACGTTGCGACTGATGTAGCCAGCGCGTGCGCCGGCCGCGTAGCCTAGGAAGGCACCCGCGTTTTGATCGTTGATCAAGAGGGCGAAGGTGCCGCCGTTGCTCAGGGTGCCGAAGTAAACGCCGGCGAAGCTGCGGCCGCTGATCCTCCCGGGGGAACCGATTTCACTGGGAGAGTTGGCGGCGACAAAGGCCCCGTTCACGCCGACCGCACTTAGCGTTGAAAGGGTGGCGACGTTGAGTCCCGCCCGGTTGTCGAAGGTCGCATACGGCGCACTGCCCGGCGAAATTCCGAACGCTACGTTCACGCGCCGCGTATTGCCGCTATCGTATAGATTCACGGCATCGCCGCCGGTGCTCAAGCCGATGCCGGCGCCGCTGTAGCTGCCGATCTGGAGAGCGGGCGGCGGGCTGCCACCAAACCAGTTGTTCAGGAAGGCCGCGCGCGCCGAGGCAAGATCGGCGGTTTCGATGAAAATGACCGATTCGCCGGGCGCGATGCTGGTGATGCCGCCCAAGGCCAGGGCGGCGGCGGGAGACTCCGAACTGTCGTCAACTTTCCAGCCCGTGATGTTCGCGGCGCGCGCGCCCACGTTGGTGACCTCAAACCAATCGGCCGCCACCGGGCTGTTCCCGCTGCTCCACGCGGCCACTTCGGTAACGCGCAGAACTTCGGGAGCCGAGTAACCCGGGGAGCCGATCTCGGTGGCGGAGTTCGCGGCGACGAAGGCGCCGTTCTCTCCCGCGACGCTCAGGCGCGAGACGGTCGCGTTGTTCAGCGCCGCCGTGTGGTCGAAAGTCTGATACGGCGACGTCGCGCCCGAGGCACCGAAGGTCACGCCCGAGTGCAGCACACCGGCGGCGTTATAGAGATTCAAGGCGTCGCCCCCCGTGCTGAGGCCGATACCGGCGCCTTGGTAGGTGCCGACCTGCAAGCCGGCCGGCACATTGGCCCCGAACCACACCGACTTGAAGTTGGCGATCACCGTGGCCGGCGGGGTGCTCGCGGAACTCTCGAGGAAAATGACGGACTCGCCCGGCGCGATGCGGGTGATGCCGTTCAACGCAATCGCCGTGGTGAAGGTGGGACCGCTGTCATCGACCCGCCATCCCGTTATGTCCACGGGGTTGGCGCTGACGTTGGTCACCTCGAACCAATCGGCCGCGACCACCGGACTGTTGCCACTGGACCACGGCGCAATCTCGGTGACGATCAGGGCGGGTGGCGCGGGCGTTTCGACGACTTGATCGGTGACCGCCAGCGTGAAATTCACCGTCGCATCCGGCGTGGCGCCGAGCGTGGAATCGTCGGCGTTGATCGTGACGGCGTAGCTGGTCTTGGTTTCGAAATCGAGGACGACGCCGGCCTTCAGGTACAAAGCACCGCCCGTGATTTGAAACGAGCCGGCATCCGCGCCCGTCAGGCTAAGGGTGTTCGAGCCGAGTCCGTCATCGGTCACGACGATGTCGCCCACCTTCACGGGCGCCGTCGTACTGGAGTTTTCTTGGATCGAATTGAGCGGATTGGTCAGCGCCACGGCCGTGGGCGCGCGGTTCGTGCCCGTAGCCGGCGCGTACACCCACAGCTGGGGGAAATCGATGCTGCCGCCGCCGTTTTCGTTCACGATGTA
>CAMCWW010000150.1:0-7202 GCA_945882935.1 Opitutus sp. GAS368 | reverse complement strand
GCCACCCCACAAGCTCAAGCTTCAAACTTTTCGCGTGCCCGCTTTATCGAGGCTTTTTTGTTGTTGGTTTACCTCCTTCGAGACGCAACGCCCTCGGCACGTTCCGCATCCGGTCCAGACCGAGGGCTCGATGAACTTTGAATTCGCCGCAGCCCAAGACTCCAAATTTATTAACCACGGATGCGCCCGAATTAACCCGGATAGAGACGGGGGAATCGGCTTCACCTCATAGGTGAGTCGTTCGCTGCTCCCACCGGTTTGGGATCCGGGTCCATTCGGGTCTAGCAGTGGTTCAACTGCTGTTTTTAGGTTCAACGCGCCGCGAAATCGCCGAGATCGGACGCGACCGCGACGAAAGCCCCCGCCACGTCCTCACCAACGAGACCCGCGGCTACATGGGTGCCAAAGCCGACTGCGCCCTCGCCCTCGACCCCCGCGGCCGCCAACTGCACTGGGCCACCGTCTCCGAGAACACCGTGCGCGTGGGCGACACCAGGTTCACCTTCTCTTTTCCGAACACCAACCAACCGCCCACCGTTCGTATTGAAGGCGACGCGGCGGTCGGCAACGTATAGCGCTCAACCGGGGCCATCTCAAGCTGGCGGTGGTCGGGCTGTAACGATCACCCCCCGGTCTTGGTCGGCGGCGCAGTCAATCCGCGCAACGCCCGTTTGGCCAACACGCCGACGATCCCAAACGCCACCACCGTCACCGCGATCCCGACGATCACCGTCGTGCGATCGCCCACCTGCTTAAACATGAGTTGCTCGACCCCCGCCGCCGCATACGCCGCCAACGCCGTGCGTGGCGCCAGCCCGACGACGGTGCCGAAAAGATAGGCACCCAACGGCACCTGAGCCGCCGAGAAAGCAAAGTTCGTCAGCGCAAACGGCGACATCGGCGACACGCGGAGCAACGTCACCACCAGCGCTGTTTTCCCGGTCGGCGCGCCGAGGAGCGCTTGGTGCACCGCAAGGAGCGACGGCTTTTCCCGGATGATCGCCATCACGCGATCACGGGCGACCCACGTCCCGAGCATGCGCGCCAAGAGCGATGCCGCGGTGAGCGTCGCCAAGGCCAAGGGCCAGCCCACCCAAAAACCAAACGCCCAGCCCGCCAAAATCGCGCTCGTGTAGGTCGGCACGAACGAGACCCCCAGCAGCAACCCAATGACCAAAAAGAAAAATAACATCCCGAGCGCACCGTGATCCCGCAGCCACGGCCCAAAACTCGTGAGCGTGGACAACAGCACCAACGCTCCGAGAGGCGGGCAAAACGTGAGCATCAGCGCAAACGGTCCGGCCGCCCCCAGACGGCGCACCAAGCCCGGCCGGGCAACCGACACGATGGAAATGATGGGACCGGACATCCCACACGGTGTAAGCCCGACGCAACTCAGGCAAGCGCGCGGGGAAGCCGAGCTGTCGGCCCGACCGCGGGTCCGGCTTTCCATCGGCCGATCAACCGACCCCCGGTCGGTTCTCCAGCGCGAAAGCCGCGCCGCCGCTTGCCTCGGCGCGGTGCGGCGCCTGTGCTTTTCCCCATGAAGGCACCCTTGGTTTCAAAATCCGGTCAACTCAGCTGGCGGCTCAAAAACAACGCCGTCGATCTTTTCGTCACGCGCACGGCCGGCATGCTCGCGCCGGCGACGTTTCGCCTGCCGGGAGGGCGCGCGGTGCAGCCGTTTGCCGTCGCGCCTTGGGCCGGTGAGAAAATCGACGCCGGCCTACCGCCGCTGTTGCACGCGCTGCGCGGGGATTTTTTCTGCGCGCCTTTCGGCGGCAACGGCACGCCGTGGCGCGGCGAAAAACATCCGCCACACGGTGAATCGGCCAATGCAAATTGGACGTGGATGGGCGCGACCCGCGGCGACGAAGCGACGTCGCTGCATTTGCAGCTGAAAACGGACGTGCGAGCCGGAATGATCGACAAACGCATCACGCTGCGCACCGGCCACAGCGCGATTTACTGCGAACACACGTTGAGCGGCTTTAGCGGGCCGCTGGCGCTCGGCACGCATCCGTGTTTGCACGTGCCCGGACTCGAAGGCGCAGCGCGGGTCTCGGCCGGCGGCTGGGACCACGGGCAGATGTTACCCGTGCCGTTTGAAGATCCGGCGGTCGGCGGCTACTCGTCGCTTAAGCCGAGCGCGCGATTTGAGAATTTAAACGCGGTTCCCCTCACCAACGGCGGCACCGCCGATCTCACACGGTATCCGGCGCGCGCGGGGTTCGACGATCTCGTGATGCTCATGGGGAAACCCGGCCGCACGCTCGGCTGGAGCGCGGTGACGTTTCCGAAAGACGGCTGGGTGTTTCTCCAATTGAAGAACCCGGAGGTGCTACGGCACACGATCCTTTGGCACTCCAACGGCGGGCGGCACTATGCGCCGTGGAGCAGTCGGCATCGCAATGTGCTCGGGCTAGAGGAGACGACGTCCTATTTCCACTTCGGCCAGGCGGAGTCCGCAAAACCTAATCCGCTCAGCGCGGCGGGTTATCCCACGACGATCAAACTTTCGCCGAAAAAGCCGCTGCGCGTGCCGCACATCTTCGCGGTCGCAGCGATTCCGCGCGGCTTCAATATCGTCGCGGACGTGCAGGCGCAGGCGGACGGCGGCGGTATTTTGGTCACGGCGGCCAATGGCAAGGCGGCGAAGCTGGCGCTCGACACAGCGTTTCTCACGACGGCGGACTGAGGCGCGGCGCTAGAGCGCCCAACTGCGGTCCGTGGGAGCGAGTTTCACGGAGCCAAGATAGGTGCCGGGGATTGGGTCGTAGCGTAGCGC
This sequence comes from Opitutus sp. GAS368, assembly GCA_945882935.1. Taxonomy (GTDB): domain Bacteria; phylum Verrucomicrobiota; class Verrucomicrobiia; order Opitutales; family Opitutaceae; genus Tous-C4FEB. The sequence continues at coordinate 4,414 of CAMCWW010000150.1, read as the reverse complement.
CTGCGTGGCGCCGGGTTCGGAGGTGAAATAGCCGAGCAGCGTCAGTTCCTTGATGAGGCGGAAGGGATGAGCGCCCTGCTGCGGGGCGGCTTCGTAGGCGGTGAGGACTTGCTCGCGTTCGGCGACGCTGAGCGCGGGAAACGGATGGCTGAAACGTTGGCGGCTGGCGGCGTCGATTTCGCGGAGCGCGTGGCGGAGCGTGTCGATAGATTGCAGCAGGTAACAGTCGGTGGTCTGCGTAATGATAAAACGACCGATGGCCACGGACCCGGCGCCGGGCGACGTGGCGGTGGCAGGGATGATGGTGTCGCCGATGAGGGTGAGCAGTGCTTCATCGTCGGCGGACCAGTCCGCGGGTGCGGCGAGCGCAGCCCAGGTGCGGGCGGGCAGACTCGCCCAGAGAGCGGCGGCGCCGGCGGCGAGCGCCGTTTGGCGGAGGGCTTCGCGGCGATTCACAGATTGCCTTTCTTGAGCTCGGCCACGGCGTGCTGCGCGGCGCGGGCGGTGAGCGCCATGAAGGTGAGCGAGGGATTTTGGGTGCCGGTCGAAGTCATGCAGGCGCCGTCAGTCACAAAGACGTTGGTGCAGGCGTGGAGTTGATTCCAGCGGTTGAGCAACGAGGTCTTGGGGTCGTGACCCATGCGCACGCCGCCCATCTCGTGAATGTCGAGGCCGGGGTTCTGTTTGGAATCGCGGGCGGTGATTTTCTTGGCGCCGACGGCTTCGAGCATCTCTTGGCCGCGGGCGAGAAAGTCGCGCAGGAGTTTCTCGTCGTTGTCGTCGTAGCCGATGGACGTGACGAGCTGGGGAATACCCCAGGCGTCTTTGCGGTCAGCCGAGAGGCGGACGTGGTTTTCTTTTCGCGGGACCGTCTCGCCCTGCATCATCATATACATGCCCCAAGGACCGGGGCGTGTGATCCGGTCTTTGAAGGCCGCGCCCACTCCGGGCGAGTAATTGTCCTGCTGCCAGCCGGCGCGCGACGCGCCGAAAAACACCATGTAGCCACGCTGGAAATCGGTCTCCTGCTTCCGCACGTTGCGAAAATTGGGCATCATCAACTGCGTGGGCCGGCGACCAGAATAGTACGAATCCTCAAAGCCCTCGACGGACGCGGAGAGGCTGCCGCGGTAGTTGTGAAACGCGACGTAGCGACCGAGCAGCCCGTGATCGTTGCCGAGGCCGGCGGGGAAACGAGCGGACGTCGAGTTGAGGAGCAGGAGGTTGGTGTTGAGGCAGGAGGCGTTGGCGAAAATGACGCGGGCAAAAAATTCCGTGGCCTGTTTCGTGACGGCATCGATCACGCGCACGCCGCTGGCGCGGCCCGTGGCGGAGTCGTGCAAAATCGACTCGACGACGGAGTGCGGCCGGAGCGTGAGCCGGCCAGTGGCGGCCGCGGCGGGAAGCGTAGCGGAGTTGGAACTGAAGTAGGCGCCAAACGGGCAGCCGCGATAGCAGAGATTGCGGGCCTGACATTGGCCGCGGTTTTGCGCGAGGTGTTGCGGCTGGGGCGCGGTGAGGTGGGCGCAGCGGCCCTGGATCACGTGGCGGCCGGGGAAGGCGCCCATGATTTTACCCTGCGCGTGTTTCTCGACGTCATTCATTTCCCATGCGGGGAGAAATTCGCCGTCGGGCAAGGTCTCAAGGCCATCGTAGTTGCCGCTGATGCCGGCGAAGCGCTCGACGTGGGAGTACCAAGGCGCGAGTTCATCATAAGTGATCGGCCATTCGCCAAAGCCGTCGCGGGCCGGACCCTCGAAATCAAAGCGGCTCCAGCGCTGCGTCTGGCGGGCCCAGATGAGGGATTTGCCGCCGACCTGATAGCCGCGAATCCAGTCGAAGGGCCGGTCCTGCACGTAGGGATGCTCGTCGTCTTTGACGAAGAAGTGCGCGGTGGCTTCGTCGAAGGCGTAGCATTTTTTGGCGATGGGATTCGCGGTGACGACGGCGCGGGGAGTCTTGTTGCGGTGCGAAAAATCCCATGGGTTTTTCAACGCCGTCGGATAGTCGTCGCGGTGCTTCACGTCGCGGCCGCGCTCCAAAACGAGCGTGCGCAGACCGGCCTCGCAGAGTTCCTTCGCCGCCCAGCCGCCGCTGATGCCGGAGCCGATGACGATCGCGTCAAACGTGTGCTCGCGCGCGCCGGGAGTTGTAGGGTGATTCGTCATCAGGAACGAAAGTGAGCAGAGGGCCGCGCCGCGTTCAAGCGCGCGGGCCCAGGGGCCTTGGCCTTCGCCTAAGCCGGCCGTGATTCAATTGCACCACGACTGGACTCGGATTTGCGGCGGTGGCGCCGACGGCTGCGGTGCGGAGTAATTCGCCAAGTGTGGGCATGGGGAAATCGTTTTTATTCGTCACCGGGAAGGCAGCCCATTCAAAGACCGCCGGGCTTAAACACTTCAATGCTCGGCCGGTCGCCCTTCAGTTCAATTTCGCCTGCACACTCCGGCGAACCGCGCTCGAGATCACGGCAGATCTGCGGACGCGTGGCGTAGACGGTGCAGAAAAACTCCCGCCTGCCCTCCCCGTCCTCGCGCAGCGCCAAAGCCGCGCAGCGCCCCCGCTCCATTTTCATGTAGGCGCGGTGGCCGATGAAATGCGCCACCCGCTCCGCGTCACCGCCGAGCCGCGACCAATCGTCTCCCGTCACGCGGACATATGTTTCCAGCTTCGAAAAACAGCACACACCGCAGCGCTGGCAGTTCTGGGGCGGGAACATCGGGAAAAACCAACCGCTTGCCGCGCTCCACGCAACCGTTTCGGCTCTCACCTCGATATGGAAGCCTACGCCCGCGCCCGCCAACTCATCGACGAAGCCCACGCCGCCGACCCGGTCCGCACCGCCGACGGTCGACCCGCCGAACTCGTCTACGGCGAACGCGTCGAGGCTTGGGTGGTGCGATTGGTCCCGGACGCCGCGCCGATTCTCCGGCTCGCCGCTCGTTGCCAACATCTCGAACGCTGGCTCACGCCCCGCGCCACATTTCCCGAGGGCAAACCTGGCTACCTCGCGTGGCGCCGCTCACTCTACGTGAAACAAGCCGAACGCGCCCGCACCCTGCTGCTCGAAGTGGGCGTATCGACCGACGAAGCCGCCGAAGCCGTCACGTGGATTTCCAAAACCGGCCTCAAAACCAACCCCGGCACCCAAGCCCTCGAGGACGCCGCCGTGCTGGTTTTTTTGGAAAACGAAATCTCCACCTTCGCCGCCCAACACGCCGATTACCCGCGCAAGAAATTTGTCGATATTCTGAAAAAAACTTGGCGCAAACTCAGCCCCGTGGCCCAGCAAACCGCCGCCGGCCTCGCGCTCCCGCCCGCCATCGCCGACCTCGTCCGCGAGGCCTTGAGCTGACCCCGGCCGCCGTGCCTCATTTCGCCGCCGGACCGCGCACCACATCCGCGATCGGCTCCGCCGCTCCCGGAAACGCGGCCCGAAAATTTTCGCCGACGAGCGCCGCCACCGTCGCCGCAACCTGCGCTTGATGGACTTCGGCCACGTTCCGACGCTCACCGAGCGCCGGCACGGCCGGGCCGATGGCCGCGATCCACGTTTCTTCGGCGTGCGGGATTTTTTTACTGTGCCCAGTCCAATCCTCCGGCGTGACGCCCCGCCCGTGATCGGACGAGAGGATAAAGCTCGTCGTGCCACGATACTCCGGATCGCCCTGCAACTTTTCCCAAAGCTGCTGGATGAACCGGTCGCACCGTTGGATCGAATACAAATAACGGTCATAACGTCGGGCGTGGGCCCACTCGTCCGGCTCGCCTAGGGCGAGCAAAAACACCCGCGGTCGCAGGGTATCCATCAAGTCGAGCGTCGCGTAATAGACGAACGCATCGAAATTCTCCTCCGGCGTGATCGGCGGGATATCGTCCATCATCCGCTCCAACTCCGTAATCCGTGGTGAAACAGTTCCGGGGGCCGAGTGCTGTTGCGTCACAAAAACCGGTAACCGGCTGCGGCCGACGTTGATGATCGGCGCAAACACCCGCCACGCCGCCGCCGCTCCGACGCGGCCGCCGAAACCGGGCCGACCGTGCAACCACTCCAACACGGTCACGTTGCGGTTGGGGATCGGCATATTCGATGTGATCAGAGGATCCAGCGCACCCGTCAGCAGTTCGTTGTAGCCCGGATACGAGATGCGCTCGGCGTTGAGCACCCGCGCCGCACTGCCGAGGTCGCGGTTGCCGAACGCCTGGCCGGCCGGCACCAGCGAACCCCAAAAAAACGGCATCAACTTCTTCCTCCGCTCCTCCGGCGTGTCGGCCAAAAAATCCGCCTTCAACGCCGTGAGCGAGCCCGCGGGCACGCCTCCGCCCGCCGTCTTATCCGTGGTCATCAGCGCCTCTTCCGCGCCTCTGAATACTTCCTGCCAACGCAATCCATCGATCGTGATCAACACGACGT
>CAMCWW010000149.1:0-7461 GCA_945882935.1 Opitutus sp. GAS368 | reverse complement strand
CGAGGCCGGTGGTGAGCAGCCCGAGGAGGAGTCGGTTAGGTTTCATGAGTGTAGGTCGATCAAAGGAAAACAACGGATCGGTAAGACAACGTCAGGTCCGAAGTTTTGGGAAGGATAAGTTTAGAGCCGGTGTCGTGCCCGCACCATAGGGCAAAAGTAATAATGGCCCGGCGGGCGCGGGAGACGGGCGGATGCTCTGCTAAGGGTCCGAGCTAGTCGCGGGTACCTGCCGGCGCGAGGAGGCGGTGGGGCGATGGCGTGGGAAAACCTGCCCCATTACCTCGTCCGCTACTCGGAGCTGCAAGTTTCGGCCGGGGCGTTCCAGCTTAGCGGAGCGCGACCATGAGCTTGGCCCGGCTGTTGACCCGGAGTTTTTGGAACACGCCGCTGAGCTGCACTTTAACGCTGCCTTCGGACCGTTTCAAACGGGCCGCGATTTCTTTGTTGCTGAGCCCGGTGCAAACAAGGTCCGCCAATTCGCGCTCCGCGGGCGTCAGGCCACCGCGGAGGCGCTCGTGCGCGGCGTCGGGGTGGGCGAGCGCGGGCAAGGTGGCGGTTTCGGGGCTGCGCAGCCTGATGACGAAAAGAGGCTTAGTGAGCGAACCGCTGCCCTCGCGCCGCAGCGTCACGGTCGCTTCATAGCCGGACCGCGCGGCCGCGACGGAGGTGGTGAGCGGATCGGGCTCGCGGTTATGATCGACCGAGACTTCCAATTCCCATCTTGGCTTCAGCGTCGTGCACGCGGCGTAGACCTCGGGCGGAACTTCGAAGACGGCCTGCGCCTTGTAGAGCCGCGCCTTTTCGGGGCCGAGTTTCCAAGCGGCGCACAGCGCGAGTCCCTCCTGGCTCGCGTAAAGCAGGCTTAAATCCCAGTCGAGGAACAGCACGGCCTCGGGTTTCGCCCGATAGAAATTTTCCAGCAGCCGGCGGCGGCGGCGTTCGCCTTCGAAGAGCCGCACGCGCTCGAATGCCACCGCGATCTGCGGGTGCAACGTGCGCAGGATGTCCATCTCGGTTTCGGTGAAGTCGCCTTGGTCGGGCCGGCGGCGGAGCGCAAACGAGGTTTCGACGTCGCCGTCGCGCCAAAACAGCAAATGCGCCGAGTAGCGCCAGCCGAGCGGGGTCATGTAACGCTGGTAATAGCGGGTGTTGGGGATCTTGTCCGGCTGTTCCGGCATGATCTCGGTGTGCCGGTAGCAAGGGATGCCGGGATTCTGCTCCAGAAAAGGTTGGAAGAAATTTCTGCCTTCGTCGGCCACCAGCCTTGATGAGTTTTGATCGTCAACGACCCGCGAGTGAGCCGAGGTGAGCCGGCGGGTCGTCGCCTCGCGGCGCCAGTCCAGGTAGTTGACGGACATCACCAGTGTATCGTGGGGGACGAGCGTTTCGAAAACGCGTTGCAGCGCGCTCCATAACTCCGCGAAGTCCAGCGCCCGGTGCAGCCCGAGCATGGCCCGCTGGGCCCGCGGGCTGGCCAGCCCGGCGGCGGAATCGTGAAGCGTGACAAAGGAATGCATGGCAGGAAACAAGCCGGTTACATTTTGATGATTAGCATGAATCGCTCCACGCCAAACCTAACCTTCGTTAGGTTGCCCGGCCGGGGCGTCCGCGAAACAGTGGTCTCCGTATGAACCTAGCACCTGTCCGATCGTTGTTTGCTACCCTGTTGGCTGTGCCGCTCTGCCTGTGGGCCCAAACGCCCGCGGCACCCGAGAGAAAAATTCCCGTCGAAACCAAACCGGTCGAGCCGCCCTCCGCCGCCAAGGCCAGCGACGCCGCGTTGGAGTTGCCGCGCGTCGAGGTCACGGGCTCGCGCATCCGCACCCTCGGCGCCGAGGCGACCGCCGTGCCGGTGTTTTCGATCCCGCAGGTCGAACTGGAGCGTCGCGGCGTCTCGCGTCTCGCCGACATCCGCTGGGCCATTCCGCAGCTCGGGGCCGCGGTCGGGTTCAACGACAATTTGTCCAACGGCGGCACCTCGCGCGCCCAAACCGTCGGCACGTCGTTCAGCCTGCGTGGCCTCGGCGGCAATTCCACCCTCGTCCTCATCAACGGTCGCCGCATCCCGCACACCGGCCAAGAAGCGCCCGGCGGCGCGGGCGGACGCGAAGATTTCAGCGTGGACGGCATCCCGGTCGGCGCCATCGAACGCATCGAGATTCTGCCGGAGGGCGCCGGCGCGATCTACGGCTCCGAAGCCATCGCGGGCGTGGTGAACATCATTCTGAAGAAGAATTACACCGGCGCCGAGCTGCGCGTTTCCTACGACAACACCTTCGACACCGACGTCGCCCAGACGACCGTGAGCCTCACCGCCGGTTACCGCACGGGTAAGCTCAGCACGTTTGTCACGGCGTCCTACGAAAACCAAAACGGCCTCGCCTCGCGTGACCGCTGGTTCACCGCGACGAGCGACAGCCGCGTCTTCGGCGCCCCAACGGCCGCGTTCTATCTCTCGCAGCCCGCTTCCGGCCCGGGTTCGTTGTCCAGCACCACCTCGCCCCAAAACCCCGGTCAAGCCAACCTTCCCGGGCAGACGACCAACATCGTCGGCATTCCGAGCGGTTCCAATGGCTCGACCGCGGCCAACTCCGCGTTCACGACCACCGTCGGCGCGCCCTTCGATCCCAACCGCTACAGCATCAGCATCGACCCCGCAAAGCGCCAGAGCATCACCTTCAACGCCGAATACTCCGCCGCCTCATGGGCCAAGGTTTACATCGACGGCCGCGCGAGCGAGTTCAAGAATGACAGCGTCGGCACGCCCGTGACGCTCAGCACCACACTCCCGGTCGGTTATCCTGGCAATCCGTTTCCCTCTGCGGTTGCGCTGCGCAAAGTCTTCCTGGACCTCCCGCTGCCCCGCACGATTTCGAAACAGGAAAATCAAGCCCTCGGGGCCGGCGTACGCGGCGATTTCCTCTCCACGTGGCGCTACGACGCCGGCTTCTCCTGGGCGCGCAACATCGTGAGCGACGACGCGATCACGGCCGGCTCGTTCAACTTCACCCTGCTCAACGCCCTCATCAACAACGCCAATCCCGGGCTCCGGCCCAACCTCGCCTACGACAGCACCCGCGTGACCAACGCCGATCTCGTCGCGAGCGCGTTTGCGGTGCCGGACCACGAGGACACGACCGATTACTTCCAATACTCCATCAACGCCGACGGCTCGCTTTGGAGCGGTTGGGCCGGCGACGTGAAGGTCGCGATCGGCGCGGAAGCGGGCACGGAGAAAGTTAAGTTCTTCCGCGAAGCGAGCATCGCCACCCCGACGTTCGTGCTCACGAAGCCCTTCAGCCGCGACACCACCGCAGCCTATGGCGAAATCACCGTCCCGCTGCTTTCGGCCAAGCAGAACCTTCCGCTCGTCCATCGCCTCGAAGTCGGCGGCGCCATCCGCGCGCAAGATTACTCCGACGTCGGCAGCATCACGACGCCCACCTACCGCGCGCTCTTCCAGCCGGTGAAGTGGCTCACGCTGCGCAGCTCCCGCTCCGAGGGTTTCAAGCCCGTGCGCCTCTACGACCTGCTCGGGCCGGTTACCACCGGAACGACGACGCTGACGGCCACGAGCAACGTCCGCGACAACTCCCGCGGCGGCGAGCCGGTCATCGGCACCTTCACCCGCAGCTTCGGCGGCAACCCGACGCTCAAGCCCGAAGAGTCTGTCTCGAAAAACGGCGGCATCGTCATCGACATCCCCGGCAAGCTCTTCAAAGGCCTCTCGTTCTCGGCCGATTACTACCAGTTCGCCTACACGGAGCGCTCCGGCGGCCCGGGCACGCAGGTGCTCTTCGACTTCTTCCCCGAGCGCGTGACGCGCAGCCCGCGACTGCCCGGCGATCCCGCCAATTATCTCGGCCCGATCACCACGTGGGACGCCACCAACATCAACCTCGCCGGCGTCAAAACCAAGGGCTGGGACTACCGCATGACGTATAACCGCACGTTTAATTTTGGCGACCTCGCCTTCAGCGCCGCGCTCTCCGATTCCAACGTCACCGTCACCAAGGCCACGCCGGCTGCCGCGCCGAGCTCCACCTTTGGGCACCAGCCGAAACGCGCCAGCGCCTCGCTCTTCTGGGGTCAAGGCGCTTGGGACGCCGGCGTCGCCGTCAACTACCAGGCGCGCTACTTCATCAACGGCCTGACTGCGTCGTCGTTCCCCTCGCACATCGAGTGGAACCCGCAGGCGTCCTACAATTTCGCCCGCGACTCCCGCTATAGTGCCGGCGCGCCGGAGTGGTGGGCGCGCACCTTGTCCGGCTCCAAGCTCTCGGTCACGATCATCAATCTGTTAAACCGCGATCCCGAGCGAGGCGAGGCCGCCAGCGGCCGCATCGTGATGGATCCGCGCCTGCGCCGCTACATCGTGTCCTTCTCCAAGAAATTCTGAGCCCATGAACGCCCCGTCGTTTTGGGTCGGTCTTGCCCTCGTCTCAGTGGTCGGGGTCGGCGCGCAGCCGGCCCCTGCTGTGGAAGCGCCGGCCGCGGCCAAGTCCCAGGCCGATCTCGACTACGAGGCCCTCTGGGCCGCCTATCGCAGGCAGCCGGCCAATCCGGAGCTGTTTAAGGAAAACCGCCGGGAGTTCATGCTCTGGCAGCACCGGCACTTCCTTGAATTCGCCGAAGGGGCCCGGGCGTTCGCCGCCAAATATCCGACCGATCCGCGCCGCTACGAGGGGCTCGTGCAGTCGAGCTACACCCGCCCGTGGTTTGTCACCGGCTTCAAACCCGAATTCGACACCGCGCCGGGCGAGAAAAACCTCCTTGTCGATCAGGCCGCTCTGGACGCGTTTCGCGCGGCCCAGATCAAGTATCTCGCCGAGGTGGTGACCGCGCCCGACGCCACGACGCGCCAACGGGGCGGCGGTTTTGCCGCCTACCTCGTCGACCTCCGGGCCGACGCGCGTGATCGCGGCGTGCCTTTTGACCTCGGGCCGGCCCGCGCGATTGTCGAAACCGTGATCGCAAATCTACCTGACGAGCGCGCGTTGGCCGTGGTGGACCAGTATCTGGGCGCGCTGCGCCAGCAGTCATCTGCCGGCGCGGCGGCGTTTGAGGAGAAGATCCGGGGAATGCCCGCGCTAGCCGCCGCTCTCGCGAAACGAACCGCGGAGCGCGAGACCGCCGCCGCCGAGAAAGCCAAAAAAGTTGCCGATCTGAGCACACTGAAGTTCACCGCCGCGGACGGCCGCGAAGTCGATGTCGCCAAGCTCAAGGGCAAGGTCGTGCTCATCGACTTCTGGGCGACGTGGTGCGGCCCGTGCATCGCGGAACTGCCCAACGTCGTCGCGAACTACCAAAAATACCACGACAAGGGTTTTGAAGTGATCGGCGTTACGTTGGAAAATCCGAACGCCCGGCCCAAAGACACGGCGGAAGAAACCGCCGCGAAACTCGAGACCGCTAAACAGAAGATGCTCGATTTTGCCGCGAAGAACGGCGCGGTCTGGCCGCAGCAGTTCGACGGCAAGTGGTGGAAAAACGAGTTTGCAGTGAAATTCGGCATCAACTCCATCCCCGCGGTGTTTCTCCTCGATCAGACGGGCAAAGTCGTCGCGACCGAAGTGCGCGGCCTGCAGCTCGAAGCGGAGATCAAAAAACTGTTGGGTTTGTAGCAAGTTGTTGCGCCGGGCCGGGTGGGTTTCGCCGGCCCGCCGTTTTTTACGGGACTGCCGGAAACAAAATCATGACCGATCCATTAGAGCCCGCCCCGTCGCCTGCGGCCAGCTGGGCGGATATTTTTGCCGGGATCCACGAGCGCACTCCCCGGCCCGACCGTCTGACGCCGGCCGAGGCGGCGGTCGCCGTTCAGGTGCAACGGGGGCTAAGCAACCGGGAGATCGCACGTGCCCTTGGGAAAGCCGAGACCACCGTGAAGCACCAGGTGAGCGCGTGCCTGCGCAAATTCGGCGTCCGCACGCGCACCCGGCTGATCGCCTTGCTGCGCTGATGGCCCGAATCGACGACCCGACCTGGGCCGGCGGTCGGGGCATTCCCCACCTGCTTCAGCGGGCTGGCTCAACAGGTTCGGAATAAATGAATTCGCCGATCCCCACCACCGGTCAGAACTGCGGTGTAGTTACCAGGGGGCAGATCCAGCAGGAGGGCGCTGTCGGCGCTACCAGTCGAGAACGGCGGCGTGCCCCACCCTCACTTCCCCGCCGACCAGCCGCCGTCGATCATGAAGTTGCTGCCCGTGACCATCGCCGACTCATCGACCGCGAGGTTGCTGCCCGTGACCATCGCCGACTCATCGACCGCGAGGTAGAGCGCCGCCGCCGCGACCTCGTCGGTCCGCACCATGCGGCCGTTGAGCTGCGTCGCGTTGGCCGCCCGCAAATACTCGGCGCGCGCCGCGTCGTCCGGGTATTCGGCCAAGCGCCGGTGCAGCCACGGCGTCTCCGCGCGACCCGGACAGATCGAGTTGAACCGCACTCCGGTGTGCGAGTGGTCCAGCGCGAGCGCCTTTGTTAGCCCCACGACGGCGTGCTTCGTAACGGTATAGGCCAGCCGCTCGCGCACCGCCACCATGCCGCCCACGGAGGCCAGATTGATCGCGCTCTCGCGCCGCCGCTCCAACATCGCCGGCACAAACACCGGACCGAGATTAAACGGACCGCGCACATTGACCGCGTGCAATCGGTCGAGGTCCGCCGCCGTCGTGCGCAACAAATCGCCCACATGACCAATTCCGGCGTTGTTCACCAAGACGTCGAGCGCCGGCAACTGCGCCGGCAAACCCCACCCCACCCCACCCCACCGCATCCGTCAGCAACTGCTGGCCACCCATCGCCGCAGCCCCGCCCCCGCCCGCCTCCGTGGCCCCGGCGTTACGTTACATCTGTGTGAACTGTTCGTGAGTGCTCGCCCTCGGCTCGCCGAGACGCCATGGGTTGAGGTCGGAATCAGGCGTCCGCCTGCCACCGCGCTTTGCGGTGTCCGTCAGCCCGGGGTTCCAGCAGCTCCCTTCACCATGCTCCAACAATTGAACACCTATCTAGAGGCCCTAAAGATCCAGCGGTGGGATGACCACCGCTATTACCACCACAGCCGGATCAACCAGTCGCTACACTTTATCAGCGCCTGTTTCTTCATCGCTTCCTACGCGCTCCTCTTCACCGATCCCGCATTGGCCGGCTTGCTCGCTTGGGGCATTTCGATGACCACCCGGCAGTCCGGGCACTTCTTCTTCGAGCCCCGCGACTACGATCACGTCAATCACGCTACCCATGATCACAAGGAAGACATCAAGATCGGCTACAACCTACGCCGCAAAGTCGTCCTCATGTCCATCTGGGCGCTCTCGCCGCTCGTGTTGTTCCTCAGCCCGTCGCTCTTCGGCCTGATCGAGCCCGCCGTCGGCCTGAACGGCTACCTGCACGATGTCGGCCTCGCGTGGCTCTACATCGGCATCGGCGGACTGCTGTTCCGCACGATCCATCTCTTCTTCAT
>CAMCWW010000148.1:0-7480 GCA_945882935.1 Opitutus sp. GAS368 | reverse complement strand
AGAACGCCACGTAAATGAACGGTTTGCTCGGGAGGCCGATGCGGTAAAGCACGTAGTGGATCACAAAAGCGGCGAGCAAGCCGACGGCGAGGGAGCCGACGTGGGCAAGCGCAATAGCGATGGGATCCGGGAGGTAATCCCAAAATTTGCGGAGGGCGGTGGTCACGGCGGGGAGGTTATTTGACGTAGCGGAGTTTAGTGGCGAGCGCCTCGATCTTCGGGGCGACGACGGCGGCGAGTTTGGCTCCGCCAGCCGATGTGAGGTGTGTGCGATCGCCGTAATCTTCGATCGCATAAAGGGTGCCCGTATCTAACGCAGCGTAGCCGAGCTCTTCGTATCCGGCGATGGTGTCACGAACGGCGACATCGTCGCGTTCGCGCAATTCGGGTTCGAATTTCTGGGTGTAAAAAGGACTGTTCCGCGAAATCAGAATCAAGGTGCGGGGCTTGAGCGGATCGGGAAAGGCTTTGGCGGCGTAACCCATAAACTGCTCGCGGGCCGCGGGCGCCAGCTGCCAGCGACCGCCGGCGTCTTTGGCGTAGCCGGCGGCGCTGTAACCCCGTGAAATCTCGGTGTCGGCGGCGATGGTCGGCGGGGTGAAACGCTGCTCGAAAGGCGTTCCCTCGTAGTCGTTTTCCTCGTCCTTGAAGTAGCTGCGGGGTTTGTAGGCGAGTTTCGAATCGGGTTGGAAAAGCGTGGCGAAGGTGAAGAACTTCGTGGCCGACCACCAGTTCCAGAAATCGCGGGAGTGAAGAACGGAGTCGATTTGGGCGCCGAGGCGGCGTTCGAAACGGGCCGTGCTGGAGGCAGGGTCGCCGAGGTAGTCTTTAAACTGCTGATCGCGGGGTGCCCACGGCAGCAGCATGTTCTTGTAGTAGGCGTCAAAGAGGACGAAGCGGTAGGTTTCGATGCCGATGGCGTCGGCGGCTTGGAGGGCGGCGACGTTGGCGAGGTAAATTTGCCGGGGGAATTCATCGCGGAGCGATTCGGCGACGAACGCGCCGCCATCGGTGGGGCTAGAACCGCGGAAGGCGAGATTCACCACGGCGTAGCGGTCGCCGAGGATTTCCTGGAGACGCTTGGTCCAGACGCGGTCGGCGGGTTGGCCGACGCCAAGGAGGATGGAATTACCGCCGACGATGACGAGAATCTGGTCTGGGCGGCAGCGGGCGCGAACGAAGGCGCGCATCTCGCCCATCGTGGGCTCGTATTGCGAGTCGGGCGCGATCATCGGATGAAAGCGCACGGCCGTCGGATGGAGATCTTCCTTGATGACGGTGCGCCCGGCGAAGGCGAGCAGGGCGAGGCCAGCAACGAAGCCGAGAAGCAGCGTCCAAGGTTTGAAGCAGGGGCGCGGGGCTGCCGTGGGAGCGGCGGCGGGCGACGGCGGGTTGGCGGGCGTATCGCTCATAGGCCGAAGAGGAGGCGGGCCATTTTAAGGGCTTCGGCGACCGGATAGAAAAACACGAGCCAGCCAAGCCAGACGAAGAGTTGGGTGAGGACGAAGCCGACCGTCGGCTCTTTTTTGATGAGACCGGAGATGGCGGGGCCGATCACGGGGATTTTCTCGTAGGTCGCACAGAGCGCGAGGCCGATGCCGTGGTAGAGGCCCCAGACGACGAAGTTCCAAGCGGGGCCGTGCCAGAGACCGCAGAGGCCGAAGGCGATCAGGCCGTTGGTCACGCGGCGCACGGGGCCATGGCGGCTGCCGCCGAGCGGGATGTAGATGTAGTCGCGGATCCACGAGCTCAGCGAGATGTGCCAGCGCTGCCAGAAGTCCTGAAGGTTGCGCGCGAGGTAAGGCCAGTTGAAGTTTTCGGGTAGATCGACGCCGAAGAGTTTGGCGGTGCCGATGGCGATATCGCTGTAGCCGGAAAAATCGAGCAGGATGCGGAAGGCGATGCACGCCAGCAGGACCCACCGGTCAAAGAGGCCGATGGTCGCGAAGTGAGGTTGTTGCTGGTCGATGTAGAACGTGAGGTTGTCGGCGATCGCCACTTTCTTGGCGAAGCCGATGGCGATACGGCTCAGGCCGATGGAGAAATTGCTCGCGACGATTTTGCGGCTACCCTCGGTGAGCGTGGCGAGGAATTGTGCGTAGCGCTTGATCGGGCCGGCGACAAGAGACGGGAAAAAAATCGAGAAAAGGAGAAACTTGACCGGGTGGCGGATCGGATCTCCGCCGCGACGGACTTCGTAGAGGTAGTGAACGAATTCGAAGGCAAAAAAGCTGATGCCGAGCGGCGGGGCGCCGGGCATGAGTTTCTTGGCGGCATCGGAAAGCTGGGCGGCGTAGGTGCTGCTAATGGGCTCGATCGCAACGCCGATGAAGAAGAGGGCGTATTTGTAGAAGCAGAGCGAGAGCGCACAAATAACGATCGCCGCCAGACACACCCAGCGTTTTCGAGTGAGCCCGGCGGCGTAGGTAATCACCATCAGCGCGACGATCGGCGCCATGCCGGCAGGACCGGCAAAGTGGCCGTGGAAAAGAGTGCAGGCGGCGGCGAGGAACCACCAACGGAGCGTCGCGACGGGGAGCAGCCAATAGACCGCGAGGGTGATCGCGGTGAAAGCGAAGAACCAATACGTCGTGAAGATCATGCAGACGGCGCGGGGTCGCTAGGCGGTGATCACTTCGCGTTAAATCCCTCGGCGCGGTCCACGATGAACTTGGGGCGGGCACGAACCTCCTCGTAGATGCGGCCGATGTATTCCCCGAGGATTCCGACGCTGATGAGCTGGATCCCACCCATGAAAAGGATCAAAATGACCAACGTGGGATTGCCGATCGGGAACGGGAATCCCGCGAGCTTCATGATGAAGTAAGTCATCGCGATCAGGAACGAACCGATGGCGATGGCGAAACCGAAGAGCGTGCTGAGGGAGAGGGCGTAGGTGGAGAAACAGAAGATGCCGTTGAAGCCGATGCGGAGCGATCCGACGAACCGGTTGTAGTTCGTTTCGCCGGCAAAGCGGGCGGGGCGGTCGAAGGGGATGAGGCACTGTTTGAAGCCCACTACGGCGACCATGCCGCGGAGGAAGCCATGGGATTCCTTCAGGCGCACGACTTCGAGGATGACGCGGCGGGTCATGAGCCGGAAGTCGCCGGTGTTGGGCGGAATCTGCACGTCGGCGATTTTCTTGATCAGTTTGTAGCCGAGAAAAGCGACGAGCTGCTTGATCCAAGGTTCGCCGGTGCGGGCGCGGCGTTGCGGCAAGACGACGTCGTAGCCCTCGCGCCACTTTTTGATCATCTCATGGATGAGCTCGGGCGGGTCCTGAAGATCGACGTCCATGACGATGACGGCGTCGCCGCGCGAGTAGTCCATGCCGGCGAGCGTGGCCATCGGCTGGCCGAAGCGGCGGGAAAACTTGAGGAGTTTGATGCGGTCGTCTTGAGCGCGTTCGGCGAGGACAACTTCCTCGGTGCGATCTGGCGAAGGATCCATCGAAAAGATGATTTCGTAGTCTGGGGTGATCTCGCCCAAGATCGGCCGAATCCGGCGAAGGAACTCGGGGATATTTTTCTCTTCGCGGAAGACGGGGACGACGATGCTCAGGAGCATGGGAGTTATTTAACCGCTAATGGGCACTGATGAACGCTAATTTTTAGGAAAAAAGTGACCGCGAGAGCCGGCTTACTGAAAGTCGATGGTGACGATACGGAAAGAGCGGAGGCGGGTGTCGGGCGCAGCCAAGGCGAAGTTGCGCGGGGCCTCCAAGGTGAGGGCGGTCGCCTGGTCGGCCGAGAGCGGGATAGTGATGCGCTCGATTTTTTCGAGCCCCAAGTTCAGGGCGGGTTGGGCGGCGCCGTTGATCCCGACGGTGAGCGGGAGGTCGGCTTTGGCCGGGAAGCGGATGATTTCGACGACGGCGGTTTTGAACTGCGTGGTCGCGGGAAAGCTGAAGGCGATCTTGCGGTCCACCCAGCCGTCGACGTCGGCGCGGTCGAGGCTGAAGAGGTAGCCGGAGCGGTGCCAGCCGCGGGCGAAGAGATCGCCGGGGCTCAGGTTCTCGAAGGAAAGGTTTTTGATGAGGAAGGCGCGTTCACGTTTTTCGCTGGGCAATGGGAAGACTTGGGCGGCGTCGAGTTGCACGGCGTTGCGTTGACCGGCGACGAGGGGAATCAGGAGGCTGCTGTAGCTGGTGCGGGCGACGACTTGGCGAGCGGTGGCTTTGCCGTTGACGGAGACATCGAGGGTGTTGCTCTCGATGGGGGCCCAGCCGGGCATCTCGAGATCGACTTTGAGGACCTTGAAAGCGTCGAAGGCGGGCGCGTTGAAGGTGGCCTGGCGGGCGATCCAGCCGTCGTCGTCGACGCCGGTCAGGTCGAATTTATCGCCGCTCTGATTGGTGAGTTTGCGGAAGGAGGTGAGGTCGGGCAGGTCGCCGATCGAAATCTCGGACACTGAGGCCGAGACGGCGCGTGGGTCGTCGGTGCCGTAAACCTGCGCGTCGGAGAAGTGCAAGCTGATCGAGGTGATCTGGGCCGCTTCCTTGATCAGGCGAGTCAGGGTGAATTCGCCAGATTTGAGATTCACGATCTCCGTGGGCTTTTCGTTGATGGAGACGGTCACATCGATGCCCTTGGAGCGGAATTTCTCGGTGTCGGGGATGACGCCCTTGAAGGTGAGAATCTGGCCGGCGCGGGAAGGCCCGAGCTTGAAGAACGCGTCTTCGGCCACCCAACCATCTTCGAAGAGACCGGAATATTCGAGGCCGGGGTAGCGGGAAAGGTCGTTGGGGAAATCGCCAATCTTGGTGGGGCGGGGGAGGGCGAGGTATTGCTCCTCGGTGATGACGGAGGCGTCGCGCATGAAGCCCACGAGGCGGCGGTCATCGAGGTTGAACTTCAGACCCCAGAGACGCATGAGGCCGGTTTTGAGTTTTTCGATGGGGCGGGGGACCTCGCCGAAATCGAGAGTGATGTAGGCGTTTTGTTCGAAGTATTCGGGTTTGATCGGGGGCGAGACGACGCGGGCCGAGCCGTGGCCGACGAAGGGTAGCGGATAGTCCTTTTCGCCGACGATGATGGCTTTCGCGGGCAATTTCGAACGGCCCTTGCCGAGCGAGGTGCGCGAAAAGTCCACGATGAGGCGGAGGTTCGGCGAAGGGTGGACGATATTGAAGAGGTTGTAGCGTCCGCTGCCATGGAAGTAGACGTCGCCCTTGGTGATGGGCTCGGGCTCGCGCTGGAAGAAGGCGGCCTTGAAACGCGCGGACGAATAGTAGTGGGGACTGAGCTCGGAGTGGATGAAGACGAGGTGGTCCTTCACCTGGCTCTCCAGCTTGGATTGAAACATGTTTTGCGTGACCCAGCCGGTGCCGGGGTTGGCCTTGTTAAAATGGTCGAGCTCGCGGCGGACGGAGACGAAAAGTCGGTCTTTATAAGCGAGATGGCGCGAAGAGGTTTCGGTCCAGTTGTTGTCCAGCTTCTGGATCGACATGACTTTGTAGTCGGGCACGTCGCCGGTCATGATTTCTTCCGGCAACAGGCCGCGCAACAAGGAGAGTTTTTCGATGATGCGAGCTTGCGGGCCGAGGTCGGGATCGGGCGTGCGCAGGAACTTCAGCACCGCGATGTTGGCGATGTTATCCATGTAGCTACGGGAGAGGAAACGGGTGTCGATGCCCTGGGTGTATTGGGCGAGCATCTTGGCCGTGACGACGTTGTTGATGTCGCTCTCGATCGCGTCGAACTTGAGGTCCTTGGGCGGCGTGAAACTCACCCCGAGGCGGGAGGCTCCGACGACTTCGGTGAGTCCGCCGCCGTAGGTGCCGAGGGAGGCGTAGGTGTAATAGGCGTGCGGCCAGATCGTGCGGGCGAAGAAGAGGACGAGCGCGAGGGCGGCCCAGCGGCGGGTGGTGGATTTCGGGCTGAAGAGGAAATGGGAAAAACCTTGAGCGAGGAAAAGTGCGACGACCGGTTGAGCGAACATCGCAAGTTTGAAGAGGCCGAAGTCCTGACCCTTGGAGAAGAGGTAGAATCCGAGGAACAACATCAGAGCCCCGACGTAGCCGGCCGGGGCGCCCTCGCGGACGTTTTTCCAAGCGCGGATCATCATCAAAACGAGCAAGCCGAATGCGAGCGCGATAAGGATCGAAATCAAGGGATCGACGCCGACGACGCCGAAAGCGTGCAGACCGAAGATCATCGGGACGAAGGACGGCACGAGCGTCCACGGAAAGAGCACGAGGCCGCCGCTTTGGTCGTTGATTTCGGCCATCGCACCGAGACCGGCGGAGCCGACGGACTGCATCACCAGCGTGTTGATGAACTGGTAGGTGTTGGTTGCGATGAGGAGGAATGTGAGTCCGGCAACGCCGCCGATGAACAACGCGTAACGCTTGAACAGGGTGCGGTCGGTGTAGCGCAGCCGCAGGGCGCAGAGGACGATGCCGAGGGCGACGAAGGGGGCGACCTCGGGGTAGTAGATCGCCAAGCACCCGGTGATGAGGCCGCCGAGGGCGAGCTTGCGCCAGGTCATATGCCGCGTGGCGAAAAGGACGGAAGCGGTGGCGAGGAGGAGGGCGATGCCGCCGACTTGCGCGATGAGTTGGTAGAGCGTGCCGAGGCCGAAGAGCGGGCTGGTGGCGAAGAGGAAAAAGGCGACGAGTGTGACCTTGCGGTAGCGGCCTTTAAAAATCGAAACGGCCCCGAGGGCGAAGATCTGGAGCATGCTGAGCATGAGGATCGTCGGCATGAAGGTCTGGTGCGCCTTCAGCCCGGTGAGCGAGGCGACCCAGGCGATGGCGAGTTCCGAGCCGGGCCGGATCTGCTGCAGGCCGTGCATGAACCAGTAGTGCTGCGTGTAGTTACGGCCCTCGAGGTCGGTCTGGAGCGGCAGGTCGTAGTAGCCGTGGTTGAGGAAACGCTCGGCGGCCAAGCAGTAGTTGGCCATGTCGTCGTTGCCGTAAGAGATCCAGTTGAAGCCGAAGCGGACGGCGGGCCAGCCGACGTAGAGCAGGTAAACGCAGACGATGCCGAAGAACGGGGCAAGTTGCCGCCAAGGGAGCTT
The DNA here is from genome assembly GCA_945882935.1 of Opitutus sp. GAS368. GTDB lineage: Bacteria > Verrucomicrobiota > Verrucomicrobiia > Opitutales > Opitutaceae > Tous-C4FEB. Next base: position 460 of record CAMCWW010000148.1, on the reverse strand, counting down.
GGGGCGGCGCCAGATGAAGATGCCGACGGCGGCGACGAAGAGGCCGAGGGTGAGCCAAGGACCGGCGACGCGGACCGGAATGCCCCAGACGTTGAGGCGCGTGATTATAACGATGATCAGGGCCAATCCCACGGTGGGAGCGATGAACCAGCTCCAAAGTACGCCGAGGCGCGGACGTAGAAGGCTCACGACCGCTTGGCCGATGAAAGTGAGGTAGAGGAATGTCCCAAGGACAAGGAGCAGTGCGATCATGCGGTCGTGAAAATATTCGAGCGAAAGTCTCCAAAAAGGCAGGGGATAAAACAAGCCCGGTTTACGGCGAGGCGGGCGAAGTATTTATCGACCCGGATGGCGGGTTTGGCCGGCCGGATTGTTTGGGCCGACACGGGGCGCGGGCGAGGGACGAAAGGGGCGCGCGGGAGGGATCGGAAGGCGGGGAAATACTGGCGAAGGTGCCTCA